>LBRX01000063.1 GCA_000991645.1 Candidatus Moranbacteria bacterium GW2011_GWE2_36_40 | reverse complement strand
TCTCTGGTTTGTTTTCCATCTCCATTGATTGGCAAATCTTCATTATTAAGAGCTTTTGTGATCCACCTTGGAATCACAGCAGCATAATCTCCCAGTGGATCTTGTCTTTTGCCATAGACATTGAAATACCTGAGACCCACAGTTTTGAGTCCATACAATTCGAAAAACATCTTGCAATACATTTCCTTGCAAAAGCAGGAATTTACGCTGTAAGAAGGACCTCAGAAAGCGACATGAAGAAAATCGCGAAAGCGACTGGCGGAAAAATTGCCACAAACCTGAAGGAATTAAGCAAGGATGATTCTATGAAGAAAATCGGAAATCCCGATTTTTCTACCAAGCCAACCAATTCATATAATTTAGATGTTATTATCTCCGTCGGTTATCGCGTAAAATCAATTCAAGGTACAAATTTTCGTATCTGGGCAACGGGGCGTCTTCGTGAGTATCTCGTTCAAGGATTCACGATGAATGATGAATTTTTGAAAAATAATGGTGGCGGAGTGTACTGGAAAAAACTCTTGGCTCGCATTCGTGATATTCGCTCCAGCGAAAAAATGTTGTATCGGCAAGTTCTGGATCTCTATGCCACGAGCGTGGATTATGATCCAAAATCTTTGCACTCAGTCGAGTTTTTCAAAATTGTGCAAAACAAACTGCACTTCGCGACGCATAAGCAAACAGCTGCGGAAGTTATTTATAGCCATGCTGATAGCAACAAAGAGTTTATGGGTCTGACAGTTTTTGCGGGCGATTTGCCAATATTGGAGGAAGTGCGTATCGCAAAAAATTATTTGACTGCTAAAGAACTGGAAAAATTGAACCGACTTGTCTCGGCATATTTTGAATTGGCAGAATTGCGTGCCATGAATAAGCAAACAATGGATATAGCAAATCATATCAAGGCCCTTGATAGCTTGTTGGGTGATTATGGTGAAGGGGTTTTGGTTGGATCGGGAAAAATAAGTCACGAGAAGGCAATAGAAAAAGCCGAAAAAGAATATCGTAAATATCAAGTAAAAACTTTGTCTCCAGCAGAAAAAGATTATTTGGAAACTATAAAAGTTATAGAAAAGAAGATTGTCAAAAAGACATAGTCCGTCATTAAATAGTTTTAAAAATACAAAAATGTTATTTTATTCAAAAAATAAAAAACTGAAAAGAATTCCTGAATTCTGCCCGCCTTCGGAGGGAATTCAGTAATTAAAAATAAAAAAATGAAAAAAATACACAAACTCATCATTTCGCTCATCATCCCGCAGTTGGCGGGAGGATTAGGGAGCTTTTTTACAATTGGTTCGGTAAGAGATTGGTATCCAGTGCTGGTTAAGCCAGCTCTCAATCCACCAGCGTGGGTGTTTGGTCCAGTTTGGACGACGCTATTTCTTCTGATGGGCTACGCGCTTTATCTTGTCTGGACAGACGAGAGCGGAAAAAGCAAACGCTTGGCCTTTTGGGCTTTTGGAATTCAAATGGTTTTGAATACGCTTTGGTCGATCATCTTTTTCGATCTGCATTCTCCGGGTGGCGCGCTTTTTGAGATGATTTTTCTTTGGCTGGCCATTCTTGCTACAATCATCGTTTTCGCCAAAATTTCCAAAGCGGCCGCCTGGCTCTTGGCGCCCTATATTTTCTGGGTCAGCTTTGCCGGTTATCTTAATTATTCAATTTGGATTTTAAATTAAGATGTCCAAACAAAAAAATAAGAATTATCACGGTTAATGACAAAATGCAGTCAGTATACAAATATAAGCTGACTGAGTTGGTCGGGAAAAATTTTGATCCTGCGTTGGGCGTATGATTCCAGAAAAATGTTTGGAAAAAGCTAAATTTCAAAATCAAGAAGGCAGCCCTTTTCATTGAGGGCTGTTTTTTTGTAAGACAAAGGAGCTGGTAATGTCTCTTAATTTCCAAAAATGCGACCCGACCTCTCCAAATCTCAGCTATGAACAAATCTTCAAAAAGCCTTATACTAATTGAAAGTTATGGGTTCCAGACCTTGGTAGCCCGCATAAAATCAGCAAAAACCACCAAGAAGATGGTTTTTGTTGATTTTATATGTTTTATATATCGAAAAATAAAGAAATTTGCACATTAGCGAGAGAAGCTTTTTTGGATATTTTTTATTGTATTAAATTGAGACCACGTTGTGATTGTGTTGTTTGTTATCAACCCATACTAATATTTGTTTAAATGATATTATTAGTGGTATAATTCTTGTAAGAAGAATTTTTTTTAAATATATTAAATTAAAAAAATAAAAATGAAAACATTGTTAAAAAGAGGGTTATGGTTAATTGTTACCGTGTGCATTGCTATTTTTGGTGTAAGTTTTTTTGTGAATAATGTTTTGGCTGATGAGGAGGAAATGCAACAATTTCTGTTACAGTTGGACTTGCTGATGATCAAACAGGAGTATCTTACACTGGAGATGGAGAGTCTGCATGGAAGAGCATGATTAGATTGCAGTCGGTTTCTAAAAATGATCAATATTATAATTGCTGGCCAACCCTTACAAGTGGCGATAAAAACAGTGGTGTATTTTCATGTAATTTTACAGTACCTCAATGGTCTGCTTCAGGAGAGTGGAAATTTATTGTAATGGCAGGAGATATTATTGGAAACATTGCTGATTATGATTCAAAACAATTCAATGAAGATACTGAATTATATGTAAATGAAATTACTGCGCAAGTGTCCCAAGCAAGCGGAACAATACTTACAAATGTCGCAACTTCCGAAGATAAGGAAATGCAACAATTTCTGTTACAGTTGGACTTGCTGATGATCAAACAGGAGTATCTTACACTGGAGATGGAGAGTCTGCATGGAAGAGCATGATTAGAATTACTCCTTTGATTAGTAGTCAGTATCAGGATTGCTGGCCAACTCTTGTAAGTGGCGATAAAAATAGTGGAATTTTCACTTGTAATTTTGACTTATCATCCGGAAGTAAAGAAGGAGTTTGGACTGTAACGGTTATGGTGGGTGATAGTATCGGAAATAAAACTGATTATACGTCGGATCTTTTGGCACAGGTTCCTTCTGCGACAGGAATGACATTGACAAACATTGCAACAGCTAATTCTGTAGAAATAGAACGTAACTGGACAATCAACGGCAATGGTAATGCTGTTACTTTTCCAAGTGGTACAATTGTCACTAAAAATGATGGAGGAAATTTTGCATTTTATCGACTGACCGCTCAAGATTACGATATAACTAGTCTTGCAAAAGGTAATCTTGATGGAGATGTGGTAGGCAAATTAATGCTAGGTATTTCAGGGATGAATTTGAGTTTTAGTCAGCCCGTTGCATTTAATCTTAATGTGGGCGATGAGTACAATGGAAAAATATTAAAAATAAAATCGCTCGGCGAGGGTCAAAATGAATGGGTAAATGAAGATACTTGCGTGGTCAATGGTGGTATTTGCAACTTTACTGCTAATCACGCAACTTATTTTGCAGCAACAGCGACTGATCTGGTATCTGATTCACAATTATTTGATGATGTTCGTGTGTCATTTCCAAAAAAATATGTACGATCAGGCAAAACCAGTTTGGAAAAAATAAAAATAGAATTTGACAATATTTCAAATGCTACTAAATTTAAGATTTCTACACACTCTGATTTTTCTGGGGGGTCATGGGAATCAATTTCTGACAGTAAAACAATTAAATTTAAGGATAATAGCAAAAAAATAAAAAGAAGATATTATATTAAATTCAAATCGGCTGATGGTTCAGAGTCTGATGTATTTAAAAAAACTGTAACAGTTACCCCTAATCCCGTGAGAGCAATAAAAAATTCAAAGTCGATCGTGCATCGTGGGGATATTTTTACTCAATCCGGGAAAAATTTTTCAAAGAAATCAACTGTGTTGGTATTCTTTTCTAAGTTAGAGGGTGGATTCAACAAAGCTGTTCCTGTGACAACCGATAGCAAAGGAAGTTTTGCAATTCAATATAATTATAGCAAACAAAGTGGTACTTATAATTGGTATGCGCTTGATACAAAAACAGGAAAAAAATCAAAAACAATTCATTATATTGTGAAATAAAATAGATGATGAATAAGAACTTGTTGTTAGTAATATTTATCGTGGTAATTTTAAGCATCACTGGTCTCTATGCGATACAAAAGATGTGGGTAAGAGATAAAAGTGAAAATATTATCCCGATAAAACAAGACGTAAAGCAAAATGTAAAGCAAGACGTAAAGCAAGACGTAAAGCAAGATGATTTTAAACAAGTTGCTGATATTGAGATAAATAAAAATGTTTCTTCCGCGGAAAACATCAAAAGTGTTTCTGCTGCGGATGTTTCTGAAACTTCTGGCGATGTATCAGTGGATAGCACAGAAGATGGTTCATATTTGGATCTGGCTGATGTTGACTGTAAAGGGAATTGTTCAGAATTTAGTGATCTGTATGACTTGGAATATTGCAAAGAATATTGCGGAATAGAAAACGCCAAATTGATTACAAAAAATTGTGATGATTTGGAGGATCTCGAACGAGATTATTGCTTCAAACATCAATCATTAAATAATCGGGATATTTCAATTTGTGGAGTCATTGTTGATGACAATATAAGGCTGGCATGCCAGAAGCAAAAAAGCTAAAAAAGCTCTTTTCGCAGTGTGCTCGTGCTGTTGACGTGCTTATTGTGCTTGTTTCCCTGAAAAAGGTATATTTTTTATAAGTACTTATTGCGTTGATTTTAGGAGGGTATATAATATAAAATAGGTTTAATTTAAAGATAATAACAAAAAAAGATATGTCTAATCCTTTCGAAATATTTCCAGAGAGAACCAATCAGGAAGCAAAATTTTTTCGTAAAATTTTCAGAAAAATAGAACTTGTTCCAGAGGAAAGCAAAAGATATCGAGAGCTTGGGTTGGAATTTAATGGAGATGGATCAATCGCAAGTATCAAAAAAGAATCTCCTGCTGCGAGTAAGTTTAATGACATTATTGTTGCGAAAGGGGATGATGAATTCGAGTTGTGTGGTGGACTTGAAGATGACGAAAAATTTTTTGTTTTTGAGGCTAAAAAACAATTTTCTGCTGCAGACACCTATGATGATGACTTCAGACAAGCCGCCTAAAAGCCATTGACTTGTAATACCAAATCAAATTAATTACTTCTACATTCAATCTTTTGTATCCAGCTAAACCCAACCTTCCCTTTTAGAATTTTAGGATTTTTAGTTAACCA
>LBRX01000062.1:1192-5814 GCA_000991645.1 Candidatus Moranbacteria bacterium GW2011_GWE2_36_40 | reverse complement strand
ACTCTGGAATTACCATTTATCAGTAAAGTGTTAATTCCAGAATCTCCAGGGAGATTCTAACTAATTTAAGTTGTAATTAAGCAACAGGTCTATTATGTATAAATGTATGAATTAAGTATAAAACACTTTTTATAAAAAGAAAATAAGCAAGCCATAACAATGACCTGCTCAATTGAAATTCTACAATGTTTTATTTATGAGCTTCTTCATAAAAGATCCCAGCACATGTGTGCATACAAAAAACACTTTTCTATTACAAAGAGGACATCTAATTTTCCACCCCAAAATTACAACGCCACTCTTTGAATCTTTTTTTCTTGCCACTTCAACATCTTCCTCTTTTTCCACTGTTTCAATACTTGCAAAGCAATGGTCACAGACCGCCCTTAATCCTGATGGTGGCTTCGTGGGAAAACCAAATTCTTTAGAAAAGATTCCTCCAGCATTTACTTTCGGTATAGCATGCCTCCTTTAAAGATATAGAAAGTACTGAGCCATCTATCGGGATCGAACCGATGGCCTGCGCGTTACGAGTGCGCCGCTCTACCAACTGAGCTAAGACGGCATAAACCAAGCTTAGCTGTTTTGAGCCTTTTTGACAAGCTTTTCAAGATTTGCATTAACCGTGTTTTGAATGTCGGAAATAACCTTTTTATTCTTATCAGCAAAAAGATGCTTAAAACGTCCTTGGGTTTTTAAAAATTCCTCAATTGGTTTTGGATTCTTTTGAATATTATTAATTGTATATTTTCCATCTTCAATTTCGTATAGTGGCCAGAAATTTGTTTCAGTGGCAAGTTTTCCCACGGCAACATATTCCGAAGTTGGAAATTTCCAAAGTTGCGTGCAAGGTTGCAAAACTAAAAGAAAAGATGGACCCGGAGTTTCCAAAGCTTTTTTTGCCTTCTTTTTCAAATCATTCACATATGCCACATTCGTTTGAGCAAGATATTTAATTCCGTGAGCATTTACAATTTCCATCAAGTCTTTTCGTTGCTGCGCTTTTCCAAAAGAAGTCTCGCCTGCAGGTGCAGTTTCGGTATTGGCACCATATGGAGTTGCGCCAGAGCGCTGCCCTCCCGTGTTCATATAGCCTTCATTGTCATAACAAACATACAAAAAATCATGTCCACGTTCAAGCGCACCAGAAAGTGATTGCAGTCCAATGTCATACGTTCCGCCGTCTCCACCAAAAACCACAATTTTGGCTTTTCGGCCCAAGGCCGATCCGCCTTTGGCGGACTTTTTAAAATAACCCTTCCTTTCCAAAGCTTTTTGAGCAGCATCAATCCCAGAAGCAGTGGCTGCAGCATTTCCAAACACACTGTGAACATACGGCACCTTCCAAGCTGTATATGGATAAATCGTCGTTGTCACTTCAAGACATCCTGTTGCATTAGCCACAATCACCGGCTCATCAGTTGCGCCCAGCACATGACGAACAATTGCCGGAATTCCACATCCCTGACAAGTCGCATGACCAGATGACAAATGCTTTGTTAATTTGTTATTCATAAACAAATTTACAAAAATTTCTAATTTCTAATTTCTAATTTCTAAACAATTTCTAATGATTTAATTTCTAAATTTAAAAAATTGATACATTGTTTGAAAATTGAAAATTGAAAATTGAAAATTAAGTTTATGTTAAATATTTAATTTTATTGCTCATCTCCCCATCTTCCAAATCCTTAAAAACTTTTAGGATATGACTTTGCATTGTATCACGACCGCCGATTCCATAAACATAGCTAGCAATATCGTGCTTGCGAGAACCGGCACTTTGCATGCTGGTCACGATGTCTTGATACAGTGGAGGAAATGAACCGAATGACATCGCACGATCAAGCACGGCAATATTTTTGGCATGAGCAAGAGCAATTCCAACTTCTTTATACGGAAATGGTCTGAATAAATTTATCTTAAGCAATCCCACTTTTTTACCATCAGCGCGAAGTTTGTCCACCGCATCCTTAGCAGTTCCAGCTGTTGCACCCATCATCACAATCACAAAATCAGCATCTTTGGTTTTATATTCCTCAAAAAGACCATGTTTTCGGCCGGAAATTTTGCCATACTCAGCGCAGATTTTTTTATACAAACTCTTCACTTTTCGAAAAGCTTTCTCTTGATCTATTTTAAAGTCAAAATAAGTGTTTTGTAGAGCCAAAGTTCCTATTGTGACTGGGTTTTCTTGATCAACCAGAGCATTTTCCGGCTTAAATTGCCCGACAAAACTCTGAATAATTTCATCCCCAAGCACCTCCACGCGCTCTGTGGTGTGCGAGGTATGAAAACCATCCATAATGGGCATAACTGGCACCCCGGCCATTTCAGCCAACCTGAGGGCAATTATTGTGTTATCATAGGCATCCTGGGCCTGTTCGCCGAATATTTGCACCCATCCGAGGTCGCGAATTGCCATCACATCTCCGTGTTCCCCATGAATATTAAGCGGCGCAGAAAGCGCCCTAGAACTCACACACATCACAATCGGAAGCCCAAGACCCGAAACAACCGGCAAGGTTTCCGCCATATGCAAAAGCCCTTGAGAGCTGGAAGCGGTAACTGCTCGAGCTCCAGCACTGCAAGCACCAATTGTTGCGCTCATTGCAGAATGTTCAGATTCAACTTGAATGATTTCTGTTTCAACCAATCCATCAGCTTTCATTTTTGCAAAAGTTTCAATGATGGTCGTTTGTGGCGTGATTGGATACACTACCATCACATCAGGATGAATTTGCCGCAAAGCCTCCGCCATAGCATAGCCACCATTTAGTGCCTTTATATTTTTCTTGATGAACATATAAATATATAGATTTGTTTGTAATTATTTATTTTTTAGGTAACTATGGTCATTAGATATAGGACAAGTCTTAAGTCTTAAGTCTTATGACAAATATCTAATGACTATTCCTACTGCCAATGACTAGTGTTCCCAAGGATTTTACTTTTTCATAATTATTGCTTTGACTGGGCATACTTGAGCGCAAACACCACAACCTTTGCAAAAATCATAATCAATATCAGCCACTTTTTTTTGTTTTTTGTTGTCAGTTGTCAGTTGTGAGTTGTAAGTTCGCATTTCAATACAAGCATCTGGACAATATTGGACACAAGTTTCGCAGCCAATGCATTTGTCCTTATCAACCACAGGTTTTGAATATGCCCAATCCCCCGTTTTGGGAGACTTTGAAATATCATGTTTTATAATTCCTCCACGTTCCATAATTTTGAATTTTGAATTTTTAATTTTGAATGAATTTCCAATGATTAAATTTTTTCCCCAAGGGATAAGCCTGGAGCAAAAATGTTTCAAACATTATATCATTCTTATTTTGTTCGAAATTCGAAATTCGAAATTCGAAATTTCACCCATCAGAGTGCATCGTATCCCGCTTGCATTGCACGTATATTTTTTTCGGTTAAATCTTTTCCAATTTTTTCAGTGAAAACTTCGCGAAAAATTTCGGCAGCGCTTTCCATTGAAACAATTTCAGTGACTTTGATCAGATGACCGATGAGCACCATATTGGGATTTGGTTTTCCAATAATATCAGCAGAAATTCCATTGCCATCAACGCAGTGGATTGATCCTTCAAAGTGAGGTACTCTTTTTCTTACTTCTTCTTTTTCATTTGCTGAATTCACAATGAGTACTTCGTGTTTGTCCAAATTTCTCGCCACATCTTGAGAATCCATCACAGTTTCATCCAACACCAACACGATGTCAGGATCAGTTACTGGCTCTTGCGTTCTAATTTCTTTCTCTGACACACGCAAAAACATTTTTGTTGGCGCCCCAGATCGTTCTGGTCCAAAAAAAGGAAAAGCTTTCACAAATTTTCCTTCGCGCACAGCCGCATGCGCAATAAGTTCAGAAGCAGTTTTTGCTCCCTGCCCACCCCTCGCAAAAAAGATTATTTCGAATGTATCTTTGTTTAGTTTCATGTTTATCTTTATAAATTTTCAACTCTTCAGCACAAGAGTATTTTAACATATTTAAAAGTTCTTGCCCATTACAAAACTGATTTTATTTTTTCAAGCGCAATTTTGAGCTCCTCAGGCTTTATGCAATATGAAAGACGCAAGTGGGTGTCATATTTTTCGCCAAAAGAAATTCCAGGAGTTGTTGCTACCCCAGCTTTTTCCAGAAAATAAGTTGCCAATTCCACTGAACTTTTAAGGTTTAATTTTTTCATAACATCAGCAAAGCCTGGGAAAATGAAAATTCCTCCGGTTGATTTTGCATAAGAAATTTTCATTTCAGAAAGCCACTTGTGCATAATTTCTCGCTGCGAAGTAAGGTCAGGCAAGGTGGCATCACTTTCAAGAGCCACAATCGCTGCTGCATCTGAAATTGAAGAAGGACAACCAATATAATTTTCCAAAAATCTTCCAATTGTAACACTTAATTCGCTTGGACAAATTGCATATCCTATTCTCCAACCCGTCATCGCATGCGATTTGGAAAGCGAATTTATTACAATAATTTCTGGATTAAATTGACGCAAACTAAATTCCGGATCAGGAGAAAAATTGCTATAACATTCATCTGAAATTATTGTTACATTATTTTTTTTGCAAACTTCAACGATTTTTTTCAATTCATTTTTTTCATA
>LBRX01000062.1:0-1177 GCA_000991645.1 Candidatus Moranbacteria bacterium GW2011_GWE2_36_40 | reverse complement strand
AAGAACATCCGCTTTCAATTGGAAATCTGTTGGCTTGGTGTCAATCAAAACAACTTTGCCTCCGCAAGACTGCGCAATTTGAAAAAACGGCGGATAATAAGGACCCGTCATAAAAACCAAATCTCCATCATCAATCAACGACCACAAGATGCTTCCCAAAAATGGTTTAGCACCAGTTGAAACAGACACGCACTGCACTTCAACATTATATTTTTCAGCAATTTTTTTTCGCAATGTCATTGATCCTTGAGCTGGGTTATAATGTGTTTTGTCATTTTTAATAGCCTCAATCCCTCCCTGTTTAATAATTTCAGGCGTGTCATAGTATGGCTCTCCAAGACCAAGTGAAATTATTTTCCGTCCCTGAGCTTCTTGCTCTTTTACCTTTTTTGCAAATTCATACAATGGCGAAGATGTCAGACTTATTGCCCTTTTAGATATTGATTGCATATATTTTATGATTATAATGATATTATCATTTTGTCACTATAACAAAAAATAAACATCCTGCAAGGGCTATTGACATAATATCAATTTCAATATAGACTGCTTGATTGTTCTTTAATAAAATTCGAGGAGGTGGTGCACGTTGATTGTCACAAATCTAATCTGAGGCGATGTTAACTGTTTTGAATTTCAACCGCAAAGGAGAGAGTAATGAAGAAATTACTAGCATGCTTATTTTTGTCGATAGGCTTTTTGTTTTTTGGATTTTTTGATTCTGCTACAGCTGCTTTTTTAAGAACCCCACGTACACTTCCATTTACTGTCAATGGCGTTACTTACACAGATGCTGTTGCACAGTGGAAAACACCTATAACAGGAATCACTGAAACCTATTATTATTTTGATAACCCTGATGGCTTGCTTGTTTCTGCTTATGCAAATCGCACTGGGTATTCTTATTTTGGTAGAAATAATGGAAGCCCCATTCATTTTTTAGTGGATAAGTATTTGGTTGACGGTTCTGTATATTCGGAAGGCGTAGTAACTACAGCTCCTAATACCACATTGAACCAAATTTGGGGGTCATTGCCCGTTGTTGATTTTTCAACTCAGGTTTTTTCTACTATTCCTCTTTATGGGACTGTTGCCAATTCCCCTGAAAAACTAAAACCTAGAATTATTGCAAAAACCCCCATTTTTACTGTATAATTAAGGCATAAACAGCTTAATT
>LBRX01000061.1 GCA_000991645.1 Candidatus Moranbacteria bacterium GW2011_GWE2_36_40 | reverse complement strand
TTCAGAAAGATCCAAAACACTCATCTTTTCGATTTCTGCAACAAGTTTTTCAAATTTTGCAGGAACCACAACGTCCTTTTTTTCTTCAGTCATAATTTTGTTGATTAGTTGATTAGTTGATTAGTTAAACAGTTTCCTGAATTCCCAATTAACTACGCAACTACGTAACTATTTAACTTTAAAATTAATTTAACTTATATGATTTACAAATAAAAATCCTAAAATCTTTATTTATATCTTCTGTTCTTTTACGGCATTAAGAACTTGAACCAAGCCCCTCAAATTTCCTGC
The DNA here is from genome assembly GCA_000991645.1 of Candidatus Moranbacteria bacterium GW2011_GWE2_36_40. Taxonomy (GTDB): domain Bacteria; phylum Patescibacteriota; class Minisyncoccia; order Moranbacterales; family GWC2-37-73; genus UBA12068. The sequence goes on along the minus strand of LBRX01000061.1, from coordinate 6,998 downwards.
CAAAACATTGACGAAGCCAGATACTGGCGCGTTGAGCGTTCCAACAAGTTGTCCCAAAAGTTGTTCCTTTGACGGAATTTTTGCCAAAGCTTTAACCTCAGCCGCACTCAAAATTTGATTTTCAAGAGCTCCTCCGAGAAATTTAATATTCTCGTTGGTTTTAGCAAAAATATCAATAATTTTTGCCCCAGCAACTTCATCATTATTTGAAATTGCAATAGCAACTTGTCCCTCCATACTCTTAACGCTAATTCCTTCAATTCCTGCATTTTTCAATGCAATATCAAGAAGAGTTTTACGGACCACAACATAATAGACACCCTCAGCTCTCAAAGTCTTTTTGAGTTCAGTAGAATCCTTTACCTTAAGTCCCTTATAATCAACAAAAACTGATGATTTACCATTCTTGATTTTTTCTGTAAGCTCTTTTACAAGCTCAATTTTTGTAATTTCGTAGGAATTAAAAAAATCTGCGTTTCCGCAGATCGACCTTTGAAACCACGAAAACATTCTTGATGAATATTTTCGTAATTCCTCGATAGGATTTATTTACCCCGTGAAATTCGCAAAGCGAACATTTCACTGGGGTAAACCTACTGTCTGCGGAACTGTGTCGCGTGGTCGCCACCGAGGTGACTTTACGCGACTATTCTATTAAAATCTCCAAAATTCAATTATTCAGCTTTTGTCTCTTCTGCAGCTGGTGCAGCCTCTTCTCCGCCAGCTGGCGGATTTACTTCTTCAGCTTTCGCTTCTGGCACTGCCTCGGCAACGACGGGAACAACTGCCTTTACCATCTTAACAGCTCTCTTTTTTCCATCAACAACACCCTCTTTTACAAACAAATTATACACGCTATCAGAAACTTGCGCTCCTTTTGCAATCCATTCCTTAATTTTATCAGCTTTCAAAACAGCAACTTTTTGATGTGGATCATAACTTCCCAAAACGGCCACGTGACGTCCTGTTGGAGCTGCTGTATGCTGCTGCAAAACAATTCTAAATTGAGCTCTATTTTTTCGTCCAACTCTAGCAAATCTTATAGTCAACATAATTTCCTTTTCTTTACAATTAAATTATCAGGTATTTAATAAACGCCTGTTTTTAGCCTTATATAAGCTATTTTTAGTACTAATCCAGCATACTACTTGTTTCATTTTCTGTCAAGTGTTTGCCCCAACCTAAGCCATTTTATCCATGATATTTTAATCCACATCCCCCATTTGCTGCAAATTGAGGAGTTTTTTATATAGACCATCATTTGTTTTGGAAAGTTCAAGATGCGAACCAGTTTCAACCACCATTCCTTTTTCCAAGACAACAATTTTGTCAGCTTTTTTAATAGTACTAAGTCTATGAGCAATAATAATAACTGTCCTATTTTTGGTAATCTTATCCATTGCCCCTTGAATTAAATGCTCGCTTTGCGAATCAAGATTACTAGTTGCTTCATCAAAAATAAGAACTTTTGGATTCGCCAAAATAGCCCGCGCAATTCCGATGCGCTGCCTCTGTCCACCTGATAATTTTATTCCTCGCTCGCCAACAATCGTGTCATAACCATCATTCAATTGCTTAATAAATTCTTCTGCATTAGCAATTTTGGCTGCGGCTTGAATTTCAGCTTTACTTGCATTGGGTTTTGCATAGGCAATATTTTCACTCACACTGGCATTGAAAATTTCAACGTCTTGCGGAACAATTGCAAAAAATTTACGAAATCCGTACAAATCATATTCTCGCAAATCTTTTCCATCTAAAAGAACCTGTCCTGCGGTTGGGTCATAATGACGATATATCATTCTGGCCAAAGTTGTTTTTCCGCCACCAGACGGTCCAATCAAGGCTGTGGTGGCGCCTTCTGGAATAATCAGATTAATATTTTTTAGTGCTTTTAATTTACTGTCCGCATAGGCAAAGCTCATATTTTTAAATTCCAAAACTCCTTTAATATTTTTAGGAGAAAATCCAGAGCTTGGATTTTTTATATCAGCTTCTTCTTTTGAAAGTTCATAAATTCTTTCCACCGCCTCGGAACTTTCCATAATTCGATCATACAAACGTGAAATTCGATACAGTGAGATGAGAGCTTTTTCAGAAATAGTGAAAACAAAAACCAAAGTTCCAACTGTAATGTTTCCCTTCCAAACGAGATACACGCCAAAAAGCATAATGAAAAGCCTGCCAGAATCAATCACAAAATTGCGTCTGATATTGGCACTTAAAACTTTTCCAAATTCCACCAAAACATTTACCCTTGATTCTTCTCGCAATTTTCCAAAACGAGTGCATTCTCTTTTTTCCTGCGTAAAAGATTTTACAGTATTAATATTTATAACTGATTGCGACATTAATCCTGCAGTTTTTTCATACAAGTCATGACGCTTTTTACGCATTGGAAAAACACTATGATTAACACGAATAGTGATAAGCACAAAAATAGGCACAAAGAACATTACCACCACACCAAATCTCCAATCAACCCAAAACAAGACTATGGTTGTAAAAATAATTTGCAAAATTGTTGGTGACACTTCCCAAAAAAGATTACCCAGCAAATCACTTATTTTATCAACTCCGCGTTGAACTTTACTAACCTTGCTGCCAGAGTTTTCTTTTTCATGATAACCAAGTCCAAGATAAATCAGTTTTTTGTGAGCTTTGCCAGCCAAATCAGATTCAGTGTCGGCCAAAATCCGAAAAATTCTTTTATCATTAGTGTATTGCAAAATAGAAACAATTTCATTTACCAAAAACATGGCACCAATCAACATTATGATATATGCAGTTTTTTCAATACTAAAATTTGCAATTGTATCAATAACCAGCTTCAATACATACGGTCCAGCCAAACGCGCAAGCTCAACAACCAACATCAATGCAATAACTTTTTTCATTGAACTATGCGCTGGCGAAAGAAGTTCCCATAGCCTCTTCCAAAAACCACGGATATCAAAACCGCGTTCAGATTTTTTTAATTTTTGTTTTTTCTCCACCATAACTCACATTGTATCACGATTGCTTTTACACATCAAAAATTCCAGTTGCCTGGAATTTTTTATAGCCAACCTTAAATTAATAATTTCAGAAATTACTACTGAATCATGTCTCTAACGGCAACTCCGATATAGTATGGCCAAAGCACAATCGCCCATACACCTTGCCAAAAGAAATCCAACTGCAAAAATCCGATTGTGAAAAGCCAGCCCGCAAACCACGAAAACGCGGTAAAACCATGCTGTTCGACTTTGATCTTTTCCATAAGATTTACCCAGCTAAACTGCGGTCCTGCAAATTTAACAAGGGGTTTTGTTTAATAATTAACTATATACCTAATTATACAATCTTTTTCAATTTCCATTCTTTCATCATCTATAAGTTCTTGAAAAATTTCAGCTTCATAATCACCATTCTCAATTTCTTAAACCATCATTCACTCTTCCACGGCCGACGTTGAGTGAGTGACTAAAACTGTTTAAGGTTTTTATTTCACATCTATCCACCACTTTTTTATAAATGGAAGCGAAAGTGTTGACAAGAGATATCCACCAGTTGGAATGCAAGCTTTTAAAAATATCAATGATTCACCAATTGTTCTCATCCACATCAGTGCGATAATGTATGTTATTGCTGCAATAAAAATTCTTCGTGTCCAGCTTTTTTCCCAAGATTTATCCAATTCAACGGATTTATTCCTCTTTTTTATTAATTCAATTTCCTTTTCAATATTTTCCATATATTTATTTCTAATCACTAATTATTATTTTATTTATTAAAAACAAATTTCCTATGATATTTCAAATATTCAAGTCTTTTTTTATTAATAAAAGAATTTTCCAATGCATAATCTGCAAGATTTTTTTTAACGTCATCTGAAAGTTTGGAAGATTTAATCATAGTGCCATCATTTTCAAATGAAATATATCCGAGATCAAAAAGCATATCCATATTTCTACTTAAAAGAATCCCATTATTGGCATCATATGCCTCTTTGTCATTCGACTTAATAAATGGCTTAATATGGCTAGCAATTAATACAGGATATGCCAATTTTTCAACCATGCATTTTGCGTTATCAAATACGGAAAAACTTTCCTCTTGCAGTTGATTCTTGTACAATCGATGCAAATATGAATCACGTTGCTTGCGTTCCTCCCTGAAATCATCACCAAAAATATTTTTTGCATCATCCTCAAAATACAGCTCGTCATCCACAAAGACAATGTCATCTAATTTGTTTAGCAGATTAAAAAGATAGCCAACTTGATTATATTTACGCTTGATAAAATCAATTCTGTTTGCTTGAAGTACGAAATATTTCAACTCATCTTTGTCTAGAAAGCCTTTTTTGAAACTTTTAATATCAACCAACATCAAGGCAATAATTTCATCCTTGCTTAATTTGCCATTTTCAACAAGGGTCTTAATCAAAAAATTAAGTTGGTGCAATTCTGATTTCTTGTTAACGGCACTATTGAAACTAGATTTTGAATACACAATCTTAGAAAGAAGAGACTGGCGCTTTCTGTTAGTCTTAACGTTAAGATATTCAAGTGAATCAGTATTATATGAAACAAGAAATGGATCTACAAAGCCCATCTTAACCAATTGATTAACAGCCTTTCTGATGGAAATTAAATTAGTGCCATGATGACTTTCGATTTCGAGTTGCAATTTTTCATATTTTTTTTCGCTATAAGGCTCTCCATTATTACGATCTATAAACTCCATGCATATCTTCAGAATATCCAAAAAGCTCTTACCATTAAAATCAGTAAACGCCAATGTTAGACTCCAATATTTTTCATAATTTTGAACAGTCATATTAACATTGCTTTTATAAAAAAATTATATTGTCTTCACGATAAATAAATATTCCTTGTTTGCTTTTTTATTTGCTTTTCCCGTTACTTTATAATCATGATCCCTTTCAATAATTTTAATGTTTTTGGAGTATTTTTTCAATAATTCTAATAATTGATCTTTTGTAGGAAAAGAGGAATTATTATAACTCAAAAACCAATATTTATAATTAGATAAGTTCGCAAACAGCTTAAAGGTTTGGTTTTTTTGGATGAAATATAATCATCAACCAATCCATAAAATCCATAATAATTATTCATCGTGCCAGTATACGGCGGATCTAGATAAATTATGTCGGTCTTAACTTTCTTCAATAAATTGAAAACATCATCATTATAAGCAATATTTTTCTTTCCATTGCTAAAAACTGCTTCATTGTAGCTGCTCAAATTATCCAAAAAATGATGTTTGAAAGATTTGTTGTGGTATGCCCTTTTTCTTTTGTACTTTGCATAACTATAATCTTCATCTCTCAATTGCTTTATTTTTTTCCAGTCCAAATTGAATCTGGAATATGGCATTTTTCTTATCATCGCTCGCCGAAGCAAAGAAATTGCCAGCGCTTTCTTGAATTCTGATGAAAGTTTTTCAATATTTTTTCGATACAAATCAAGCTCCATACATTCTTCAGGAAAAAAATATATTTCAGAATAATTTTTATACATAAATCCCTTAAGCGGAGTTCCTTTGAATATTGTTTCGACATCAGAATCGGTCAGAATTTCAGAACTGTTTTCAATTAAGGCCTTCGTCAAAAAATAATTTACAGACAGTATATCATTGCAAACAACTTTCAGTCCTTTTCTTTTTGCCTGATATGCAACTGAGCCGCCACCAGAAAAAGCGTCAAGAACTGATCTTGCATCCTTGGGAAAGTACCCACAAATCCAATCGGCAATTTTTTCCTTATTGCCAATATAATTTATCTCTGGAAATTTATTATTTTTTTTACTATTAGATCTCATTTTTTATTTTTTATACTTTATAACTTACGCATTTTCTCAACTATTGATCATTTTTTTGATAGTTTGTGCGATAGCCTCTGCCATAAGAGGGGGGACGGAATTTCCAACTTGTTGTTGCTGAGAAATACTGCTACCCTCAAAAACAAAGTTGTCAGGATAGGATTGAAGCCTTGCCAATTCCCTGACAGTTAAAGCCCTGTTTTGGGAATAATGAAAAATTTTTCTCATGTCTCCCGTTACGCATACCGATGGCATCTCACTTGCATATTTAATATATTTCCTGACATCCCCCGTCTTTGGTCGCATATTGCCAGGAATATCAGCGCGGCTGCCTCCATCTGGAATATGGCTCATTTTCTGAAGCATTTGCTCAGAGTGATTCATGGCAACATGATTAGGAATTTCAGATTTTTCCCCAGATTTTAGCATTGGCAGATCCTCAAGAAAACTTTTTACCGTTGCATATTTGTTTACATTCTTTTCAGGAAAAAATATCTTAGTGTTTTTCTTAGATCCTATAAAAATAACTCTTTTTCTTACTTGCGGAACTCCAAAATCAGCTGAATTAAGAATTTTACATTCTACAAAGTACCCCATTTTATTGAAATTTGCAATTATTGCATTTTTTGTTTTCCCTTTGTTATGAGTGTACAGTCGAGCCACATTTTCCATTACAAAAAAATTAGGCCTCACAATATCTACAACACGGGCAAACTCCTTAAACAATTGATTTCTCGGATCGTCAAGAAACATCCTGCCAATATTTCCAGCAATACTAAATCCTTGGCATGGTGGACCCCCAACAATCACATCAATATCATCTTTACCCACAATCTTCAATATTTCATTTTTCGTAAGTTTACTTATGTCTTTTTCAACTAATACATGTTTTGGAAAATTTCTTCGATATGTCTTGCAAAAACTTTCTTCGAAATCCAAAGAAAAAACATTTCGAAAACCAGCTCTTTCAAAACCAAGCGAAAGTCCACCTGACCCACTAAATAAATCTACGTAAGTTGGCTTATTAATTTTTGTTTTTAATACCATAGCAATTACCATAAAATTCATTACCTTAAGTGGTCTTAAGTTAACCACGGATTAGTGTTAAAATATAGTCATAGGTCGTACAAACTTTTGACATAACATTTTAACACTCATCTATGAAACCTA
>LBRX01000060.1 GCA_000991645.1 Candidatus Moranbacteria bacterium GW2011_GWE2_36_40 | reverse complement strand
TACAGGTCTTTTTATTTTTATTTTTATTGCAATTTTAATAAATGTTGTTTTGGTTGATCTTATAAAGAATAGCGTTAATTATACATTTTATTCTCGCCTGGGCATATATAGTGTAGTTTTCTTGAATGTATTTAGTGGTTACGCAATTATAAAACATCGCTTGTTGAATATTAAAATAATTTATACTGAATTACTTGCGTTGGGTGTTATTGTTTTGAGTTTAGTGCAATTATTTACGGCAAAAGGTGTTTCAGAATTTATATCGCAAGGTTTAATATTCGTGGCACTTACTTTTTTTGCATATAAATTAGTTAGAAGTGTCGAGGTTGAAATTGAACGTAAAGATGAATTACAGACTATGGCGAACAAATTGGCAATTGCAAATGATGAATTGCGGAAATTGGACAATGCAAAAACAGAATTTATTTCGATTGCTTCACATCAGCTGCGCACACCAATTACCGCAATCAAGGGCTTCTCTTCGCTTTTATTGGAAGGGTCATATGGAGAAGTGAGTGAGAGTGTGCGGGGTGCGTTGGATAAGATTTATGTTTCAGCCGAAAGATTGGTGAATTTGATTGAGGAGCTTCTTAATGTTTCTCGCATTGAGTCTGGAAGATTGCAATACGCTTTTGCTCCGGAGAGTGTTGAAAAAATAATCAACGAGCTGTATGATAATTTTATTTTGATTGCAAAAAACAAGAAATTTTATCTTGATCTGAAATTTTCCAAGACAAAGATTCCTGAAATTGTGATGGATGCTTCAAAGATTAAAGAATTGGTTTCTAATTTTATTGATAATGCTTTGAAGTATACGGAAGCTGGTGGAGTTACGATCAATACTGAACTTAGGGATAGTGGGGTGTTTATAGATGAAAAAGGATTTGTAATTGCTAATCAAAAATCTGAATTTGGAAAAGTTGTTCGCATTACTGTTTCTGATACTGGTATTGGAATTCCAAAAGAAGAAATCCCATATCTTTTCAAAAAGTTTTCTCGAGGAAAAGATGTTTCACGACTTCATGTTGGTGGAACTGGTCTGGGTCTTTATGTTGGAAAAGCCATTGCCGAAGCTCACCACGGTCAAGTTTGGGTTGAATCTGACGGAGCTGGAAAAGGAAGCAGATTTATTATTGAAATTCCAGTCGAGCATGTGCAATAATTTTTTAACTGTGTAATTTTTATGGATTGTATTTTTTGCAAAATAGTGAGAGGCGAGGTGCCATGTCACAAAGTTTGGGAAAATGAAGATTTTTTGGCTTTTCTATCTATTTTTCCAAATACGGAGGGTGTGACAGTTGTTATTCCAAAGAATCATTATTCAAGTTATGTTTTTGATTTGCCTGAAGATGTGAGAAGAAAATTGATTGAAGCATCAAAGGAGGTGGCCAATCTTTTGGATGAAAAATTGGAGGATGTTGGAAGAACAGCATTGGTTTTTGAAGGTTTTGGTGTTGATCATGTTCATGCTAAACTTTTTCCAATGCATGGAACAAAAATGAAACAATGGCAACCGCTACACTCAGAAATTGAAACGTATTTTGAAAAATATCCTGGTTATATTTCAACTCATGATGCCAAAAGAGAAGACGATGAGGTTTTAGAAAAATTGGTCAAAAAAATTAGCCAATAGATTTTTTTTTAAACAAAATTTTAGGATTAGACAGTCTTGAGTTTTGGACTGTTTTTTTCTTGCAATAAAGCAAAAGTTTGCTACAATAACTTTACGAACATTATAACCTTACAAACTTTAAAAACTATTATCTATGAAACAATCACAACTTTTTACTAAAACCAAGAAAGAAGCGCCATCTGATGAGGTTGCCAAAAATGCGCAGCTGTTGATCAGGGCTGGCTTTATTCATAAGGAAATGGCTGGTGTTTATGCATATATGCCATTGGGTCTTAGGGTGCTTGAAAATATCAAAAAAATTGTTCGCGAAGAAATGAATGCTGTTGGTGGTCAGGAACTTATGATGACAACACTTCAGCCTAAGGAAATTTGGGAAAAGACGGATCGTTGGGATGATGCTAAGGTAGATAATTGGTTTAAAACCAAGCTTGTAAATGGGACAGAGCTTGGAGTTGGGCTGACTCATGAAGAACCAATTGTGGACGCTATTAGTAACTATCTGGGATCATATAAGGATATGCCTTTTGCTGTGTATCAAATTCAAAATAAATTCAGAAATGAAAAGCGTGCCAAAAGTGGACTTTTGCGTGGTCGCGAATTTTTGATGAAAGATATGTATACCTTCTCTCGTGATCAAAAGCAGCATGAAGAAGAATATGAAAAAATCGTAAAAGCCTATTTTCGTGTGTATGACAAATTGGGATTAGGATCAAACATTGAGTGAAGTCGGTGAAGATAAAATATATGTTGATGAGAAAAAGCGAATTGCAATTAATGATGAAATATTTACAGATGAAAATCTTGAAAAACTTGGGCTGAAGCGCGAAGATTTGGTAGAGAAAAAGGGTGTTGAGGTTGGTAATACTTTTCACTTGGAAAGTAAATATACTGATGCTCTTGAATTATTTTATAGTGATGAAAAAGGCGAAAAACAATCAATTGTTATGGGATGTTATGGAATTGGAGTTAGCCGCATTATGGGAGTAATCGCAGAATTGCTTGCTGATGATAAAGGTTTGGTGTGGCCTGAAAATATTGCGCCATTTTCCATGCACCTTTTGAGTTTGGGTGAAAACGAAGAAGCGGAAAAAATTTATGCTCAGCTCTTGGAGAAAGGCGTTGAAGTTTTGTTTGATGATCGCGATGCTCAAGCTGGACAAAAATTTGCAGACTCTGACTTGATTGGAATTCCATATCGCGCAGTTATCAGCAAGAAATCTTTAGCAGCTGGCGGAGTTGAGGTTAAAAAAAGAAATGAAAGTGAAAGCAAAATTATGACAGTTGAGGAGTTGTTGCAATTGCTGAAAAAGTAGATTAAAGAATCCATTGTCTTGGGATGTTGGATTTTTTGTGTTACCTTGTCATCCTCAGCTTGACTGGCCTGCCTGCTGGTAGGCAGGGGATCCAACGTGGTGCATAGTCCTGGATTCCCGTTTTCACGGGAATGACACGGTAGTATATATCATAATAGATCCAGTTAATTTAGCGTAAGTTTGTAGAATTATGGAAATTACACTTAGCCAATATGCTGGTTTTTGCGAAGGGGTGGAGCGGGCATATGACATCGTGGAAAAAATTGCCAAGGATCCAAAGGTGAAGAGGCCTATTTTTGTGTTGGGCTCGCTTGTTCATAATTCTGATGTGGTGGAAAAAATTGAAAAAATGGGAGTTCAAAAAGTGCATGTGGAAGGACCACTCGAGGATTTTTTTGAAAAAATAAAAAATGAAGTGGGAACATTAGTTATAACGGCACACGGAATTGGGCCGCAAATATATGATTTGGCTAAAAAGTATAAGATTGATCTTGTTGATACAACTTGTCCGCGCGTGATAAAGGTTCAAAGATTGGCCAAAATTTTTTTTGAGCGCGATACTCAAATTGTTATTGTTGGAGAGAAAAATCATAAAGAAGTGAGGGGTATTTATGAATGGGCGAATAAGAGAGCTATTTTTATTGAAACGGATGAGGATTTGTGTGGTTTTAATGTTGATTCAAATAGGAAAATTGCAGTTATATCTCAAACAACTCAAGATCAAGAGTTTGTAGATAGAGCAGCAGCACAGATTTTAAAAAAATATCCACATGCTGAAATAATCGATTCTATTTGTCTTACAACACATAACAGGCAAACTGAAATAAGCCAACTTGCGAAACAAAACGATGTTATCATTGCAATCGGTTCTCCTGAAAGTGCCAATTCAACTCGTCTTTGGGAAATCTCCAAAAGAATTAATCCTCAATCCCATTTTATTCAGCGAGCTTCAGAACTCGAAGCAGATTGGTTTGCTGGTTGCAAAAAAGTTGCAGTAACTGCAGGAGCAAGTACTCCAAGGTGGATAATTGATGAAGTTTTGGAAAAATTGAAGAAAATTTAAACAAAATATAATTTTTATTTTTTGCAAGTTTTTGACTTGCCTTTTTCAATTTTTGAGACTATAATTCATTTAATAATAAAAAAATAAATATAAAAATTGCCTTATGGCTAGAATAATGTTGGTTGAGGATGATCAGATGATTGCTGAGATATATAAGAAAAAATTTGAATCTGCAGGTTTTGAAGTTGTCAATGCTGTCACGGGAAAAGAAGTTTTAAAATATGCATTGGAAAAAAGTTTTGATTTGATATTGTTAGATTTGGTTTTACCTGAAATGGGAGGAATGGATGTTCTTAAAGAACTGCGCAGCAATCCGGAATATAGCAGTGATTTGAAAGTTGTGGTTTTTAGTAATCTTAATAAAACAGATCATGAAATTGAAGCCAAAAAACTTGGAGCCAATGGTTTTATTGGGAAGACTGAATATAATCCCTCAGGATTAATTGTTGAAATTCAACGATTGCTAAATGAATATGCTGAACAGAAAAAAAACAAGGAGCGATTTGGTGGTTTATCTAAAAATATTGTAGATAGTGAAAAGAAAATTCTTTTTGTTGAAGACGAGGAAATTTTTTTGGAAATGTTTGGAAAAAAATTGGAGAATGAAGGCTACGTGGTTGATTACGCAAAAAATGGAGCATGGGGTAGCAAGCTCGCAGCTGAAAATGATTATGATTTGATTATTACTGACATGGTTATGCCAGCCATGGGAGGAGATGAAATTATCAGAAGAATAAAATTGGATGATAACAAAAAAAATGTTCCAATAATTGTTCTATCGGCATCGCTAATCGAAGAAGATATCAAGCCGGTACGAGAAATGGGCGTGGCTGATTTTTACGAAAAAACAAAATTGGTGCCCAGTGATCTTGCACGGCGAGTAAATGAATTGTTGAAGTAATGTTATGGAAATAATTAAAACCAGAAGATTCATATTGAGGTCAATAAGCCAGAGAGATGCAAAAGATATTGCGAAGAATATTAATAATTGGAATGTTATTAAAAATCTCTCATCATTGTCTTTTCCATATGAGCTTAAGCACGCCAAGCAATTTAGTGGAAAAATGGAGAAAGAGATGAAAAAAGAAAAACCTGAAAATTATGTGATGGTGATTGAGGTTGATGGGGAAGTTGTTGGTGCAATTGGTGCTCATCACATCGTGCATGGACATAAAGCTGATGGGATATTGGCTAGCTGAAAAATATTGGGGAAAAGGATTGATGTCTGAAGCTGTAAAAAAATTTATGGCACACATTTTCACGAAATTCAGTCTTCGTCGAATTTATGCCTATGCATATGCGCGCAATAAGGGCTCAATGAGAGTAATGGAAAAAGTCGGAATGAAATTTGAAGGAATCGCACCGAAATATGCACTTAAGGATGGAAAATATATAGATTGTTATATTTATGCAAGAGTCAAGTGATAATTATAAATTTTGTCTGGATAGAAAAAGAGCCTAACAACAGTTGTGTTGATAGGCTCTTGTTTTGCGACATGGTGTTAAAGTGTTTCCTCGTACATTTTTAAGTAATCTCCGAGTGCTTCATTAAAATTGTTAGCGAGAATTATTTCGCCGTGCAATTTCATGATCCCGCGTTTATACTGCTTAAGAACAGGTGCGAGCTTGAATAGATCGCCCTTGAATAATTTATTCACAAAAGGCTGGAGATATCTCTAACCTTTTTTGCTTACTTCCAAAACAATCTCTTATATTTGTCACTAAGTAAATTGCCAACTATAATTGCAAATAAGGAGTATTGGGTCATTTATGCTATGAGTAATGGAATTTTGAGCTATTGAAAATGGAAAAGAATTTAAATTAATAATAAGTTTTTTTATTTGTATGAGAATAGGAATTATTGGACCAAATAGATGTCCTCAATTGAAACAGGAAGAATTGGAAATAAGAAAGAATAATCTTAGAGAGGTTGCAAGAATTTTAGCAGAAACTGGCTGCGAAATTCTTTTAACTCCCGATAAAGATTCTTTATTGGAGTTATTGGGTAAGGAATATTTAAAAAATGGTGGCAAAAAAATATCGGAAATAGTCCCATTGGATGATGATTTTGAACACTACTTAAATGTTGAATTGGGAGAGGTAATTTCTTGTGGAAAATGGCCAAATCAACCTTCGAAATTTAACGAAGAATGTGACGTTATGTTCTGTGTTGGATATGGTGGCATGGTTATGGCTGAAATAGGTTTTTCTGGATACTATAATCCTAAAACTATCTACATTATAAATGAGTTTATTTCTCAGAAACTTCCAGGAGAAATTGGTTTAGATATAAAATATATAAACTTAAATGAATTGGAAGATATCTTAAAAAGTTTAATATGAGAAAAATTATTGCAATCGGCGGTGGGGAAATCGGCAGGACTGGTGTTAAAAATGAAACACTTTCTATTGATCGTGAAATCATTAAGCTTTCAGGAAAAAGCAATCCGAAACTTTTATTCATTCCCACAGCGAGTGGGGATGCAGCAGGTTATATAAATTCTATCGAAAATCATTTTGGTAAGAAATTGGGATGTAAAGTTGATTCTCTTGAACTAATTTCAAAAAAATATACAAAAAAGGAGCTTGAAGATAAAGTGCTAAAAACTGATATTATTTATGTTGGTGGCGGTAACACTTTGAAGATGATGAAGGTTTGGAGAAAGTTCGGAGTTGATGTTTTGCTAGAAAAGGCAATGAAAAAAGGTGTTGTATTGTCTGGACTTTCTGCCGGATCAATTTGCTGGTTTCGCTATGGAAATTCTGATTCAGCAAGATTTGGAAAAAATAAAACAGCCAGCATGATTCGTGTTAAAGGTTTGGATATGATTCCAGCCTTGCATTGCCCTCATTATGATATTGAAAAAGGTAGAGAGGAATCACTCAAGGAAATGATGAAGAAAAATACAGGAGTGGCTATCGCAATAGACAACTGCTGTGCTATTGAAATTATTGGGGATCAATATGAGATTTTGAAATCCAAAAAAACCGCCAATGCTTATAAAATTTATTGGAAGGGTGGAAAATACTTTAAAGAATTAATATTAGCAAAAAAGAACCTTCAATTATTGGATGAATTGTTGAAATAATAAGTAAAATGTTACTTAGGTTAATTTCCACCGTGGATGTCATAAATACATGATAATGTCATACCATGCGTTTAATAGAAATGTCATACCCTGCTAAGATGGATGGTTAATTTCTAACCAAAATCATCCATGGAAT
>LBRX01000059.1 GCA_000991645.1 Candidatus Moranbacteria bacterium GW2011_GWE2_36_40 | reverse complement strand
ATTATACAGCAGTTGTGGTAATTGTCAGTTTTGCTCCAATTCATCCCTGTGGGTCTTTGGGGACACCACAGGGAGTTCTTGTCGCAATGCCTTTAAAAACAATATTGTTCCACGTGGAACAATTGTATAACTTTTCAATATTTCCTTAAGTTTATCGTTTTATTTGGATTAAGTGAATAAAATTTGCTTTAAATAAAGCAAATAATCAGATGATGTGAATTGTGGATAGTATGTGTATAAGTCTTGAAAAATTTTATGTTCATTCATTTTTTGCAATTGTTCTACTTGCCTCGACTTGCGGAGATGGTCGCTCGCCCGCTTTGACTCGTTCGAATCGAGGCGAGTCGACGCGAGGCGGGCGTGGAACAATTTGTTATCTATATTTTTAAAATGCATTATGATAAGATAATTAAGTATTATTTTGGAAATGTTCCACGTGGAACAATTATGATAAAATGTTTGATCATCTCTTGTTTAAGTATTCATCTTTTTATTTATTTAAATTCAATGTAATATAAATGTTCCACGTGGAACAATTGTGTTTATTGCTATTTTGTAAACATGTATAACTATTTCTATAATTTGTTTTTTTACCAAAAAAATGCTTAAATAAGGAAAAAAATATTAAAATAAAATGTTAATAATATGTGTATAGTAATTTGTTCCACGTGGAACATTTATTTTTAAATAAAAATGTTTTATAAAAAAAATAAATAGATATTATTTATAAATTTATTTTGTTCCACGTGGAACAAAATAAACTAGATTTTTATTTTTATTAAATGTTCCACGTGGAACATTGATTATAAGTTTAAATGGCAAGGTAATAAAAAACTATTTTAAATTGACAAATATATATAAATATTGTATAATAAATAATAAAAATTGAAAAATAACAATGTTTTGGATAGGTGGATGTATGTTGTTTGGTTAAAAGCTGTTACAGGAGCCTTTTTGATTTTCAAACATTGACCAGTGCGCTGTAGTTGCTATGATAGAGAGAGTTGCAAATAAGAAAGGGCCCATAGTATAGCGGTAGAACAGATCCATGGCATGGATCAAATCGGGGTTCGACTCCCCGTGGGTCCACAATATAGAGACATTTTTTGTTTTCATGTTGCTAAATTATATTGATTATTAAATTTTTGCCTCCATAGCTCAATGGATAGAGCTGGTCCGTCCTAAGGACAAAATGTGGGTTCGATTCCTGCTGGGGGCACATTGAAAAAAACTATGATTCGCAAAATTCCAACGCCCGTTGTTGAAGTGTTGAAAAAAATTCAAGAGAATGGTTTTGAAGCATATGTCGTTGGAGGATGTGTGCGTGATTTGTTGTTGGATAAAATTCCAAAAGATTGGGATATCACAACAAATGCTAAACCGTTTGAAATTGTTGAAATTTTCCCAGATAGTTTTTACGAAAATGAGTTTGGTACTGTTGGCGTGAAAGTTGAAAAGTTTATTCAAAATGGAAATGGTTTGCTCAAGGAAAATAGGGAGCATGATGTTGTTGAGGTAACAACATATCGAATTGAATCGATGTATTCAGATCGAAGACGTCCTGATGAAGTTAAGTTTGCTCAGACTCTTGAAGAAGATTTGAGTCGTAGGGATTTCAGGATGAACTCGATTGCTCTCGCAATCAAGAATCAAGAAACAAAAAACAAGAAACAAGGAGTTAATGCAGGATTTGAAATTGTGGATTTGTTTGAAGGTCAAAAAGATATAAAAAATAAAATAATTCAAACGGTAGGGGATGCTGATGAACGATTTAGTGAAGATGCCTTGAGGATGATGCGCGCTATTCGTTTTCATGCACAACTTGCATTTGAGATTGAAGAAAAAACTTTTGAAGCTATCAAAAAAAATGCGGCATTGATTGATCATGTTGCGCTTGAAAGAATTAAGGATGAATTAACAGGATTAATTTTGTCAGATAATCCAGCGGAAGGAATTGAAATGATGCATCAAACCGGACTTTTAACACACATTATTCCAGAGCTTGAAAAAGGTTTTGGTGTTGCACAAAACAGACATCACATTCACACGATCTACAAACATTGTGTTTTGGCTTTAAAATATTGTCCATCAAAAAAAATTGAAGTTCGTTTGGCTTCGCTTTTTCATGATATTGCAAAGCCGCAAACTAAACGCGGGGAGGGGCTTTATGCGACTTTTTATAATCATGATCATGTTGGAGCTAGAGTGGTTAGAAAAATTTTAACCAGGCTTCGTTTTTCAAATGAAATAACTGAGAAGGTAACAATGCTTGTTGATAATCATATGTTCTATTACAATCCTGATGAGGTTGGTGAAGCAAGTGTGAGAAGACTTATTAAAAAAGTTGGATTGGAAAATATGAAAGACTTGATGGATCTTCGAATTGCTGATCGATTGGGAAGCGGTACACCAAAAGCCAAGCCGTATAAACTTAGACATTTGGAATACGTCATTGACAAGGTCTCCAAGGATGCAGTTTCTGTTAAGATGCTGAAAATCAATGGAAATGATTTAATGAAAGAATTGAATTTTTTACCTGGTCCTAAGATTGGAGCAATTCTGGATGTTTTGCTTGCAGAGGTTATTGAAGATGCCAAAAAAAATGTACGAGAATTTCTTTTGAATCGCTCCAGAGAATTGGAGTCTGAGGATCTGTTAAAATTGCGAGAAATGGCAAAGGAAAAAATTGAAGAAAAAAAAGAAGAAGATGATCAGGAAATAAAAGGTAAGCACTGGGTTAAATAATGATCTTTGATTTTTTATTGTATGGACAGTTTTTTAATATAATGTATAAAAAAATAAAGCCAATAGGTAGGAAAATATTGTTAAAAATATGTATTTTTCATTGTAAATTTTCTTAGTGAAAAAATAAAAATTTAATATGCTTAAAAAGAGTGCTGGGTATATTAGGCCTGTTATTGAGAAGAATACTGGAATTGTTATAAAAACAATAGCATAAATAATTGCTATTAGTACCTTTGCTTTTCTAAGACCAAGGATTACGGGTAAAGTTTTTATATTTTCATTTTTATCTCCTGAGAAGTCTTTAATATCTTTCATATTTGATAAAAATGCTTGCGCTATTATAATTGTTAATAGTATCTTGTAAGGAAAATCAAGCAATGTTTTTTCTGGCGAAACCAGAAAAAAGCCAGCCAATGCAGTGCAGCCAGTAGTAAGTCCTATTAAAATAGAAGAAGATAAAAAATATCTTTTGAGTTGTAGTGGTGGGGCTGAATATATAAAAAATAATAACTGAGTCATTAACATAAATAATATTACCCTAGAATTCATCGTTAATAGTCCAAAAATAAATAAAATAATAAGTGCAAATAATATTGCCTTCCATCTCTTGAGTGATATTGCGTTTCTTATTAATGGACGATGTTGATTTGAAATTTTATCTGTTGACAAATCGTAAAAATCGTTAGTAAATATTGCTATTAAAGCATTAAGTACTAATAAGAAAGCAAAAGAAAAAAAAGATACTAGATTGATAATGTTGTATGAAATAATATCAAAAAATGACTGTTTTTCAATACTAATTAATATTCCAATGAAGGCGAGTAGAAAATAATTAAGTATTCTTTCAGGACGCAAATTGTGCAGAATAGCTAACCAAGATTTTTTTTCTAGAAAGTAAAAAATAGCAGACAGTTGCAATGTTATTAATAAAAAAAATATTTGAGACATAATCAGCGCATATGCAATGTCAAATGATTGTAGTGCATTGCTATTTGTCCAACTGTTTTTTATCAGCACTTTCCAGATAAAAATAGGGTCTATTGCGTAGGTATTTTTTAATAATTGAATAATTATTAAAAAGGATGGTATGTTAGCATATAAAAACATGGTTAAAAAGACTGAAAAAAAGCCAATTAATGTTTTGATGCGGTTTCGTGTTTGCTTTAAAATAAAAAAACTTATCATTAATGCGAGCAATATGGCTGCTATCCTCATGCCGAAAGTAGTGCCATCCACATTATCAAAAAGCCAAACTTTTTTAATGTATGATATAAGTTCATGTAAATTTAGAAATTGATAACCAATAATGCTGTTTGGTTTTCTCCCATCAATAATGAAATCTAAAATAGGTGGAAGCAGGAGAAGTAGATGTGCATATGTTAGAAAAATAGCAATTTTTTTTATATTACTTTTTGTTATTAAATAGATAATCAACACTAAAGATAGGAAGATAGCAAAATAAGACAGTGGGATATGTAATAAGTAGCCTTGCCATGGAGGCACTGTGCCGCTTATGTCGATTGGGCTGGAAAAACTTTCAAGAAAAATTCGTAAAAGAAAAATGCTAAAAAGGGAAATAAAAATATTTAGCCAACGTGTCTTAATTAATTTTTCATCGGCATGTGTATTTGACATAAAAAGATATATGTGGAGTAATTAAAATAATAAAATTTAGATCTTATTTAAGTATGCATCTAAAAATCGAAAATATCAAGGAAAATCCGGTTAGCTTGCTTCGGAGGGCGGGGTATATGTTTCAACGTCACGAGCGGGATGAGATGAGTTTTGTGCGTCCAATGGCTCGAAGTGGCTATCCGAGGTTTCATATGTATGCCCACTTGGAGGGGACTAGCTTGGTGATTAATTTTCACTTGGATCAAAAAAAAGAAACTTATGGCACCGGGACAAGACATCATGGTGAATATGAAGAAGAGGGAGCCCTTAAAGTTGAAGCAACAAGAATTCAGCAATTTTTGCACTAATGTGGTACTTCGCAATACTGTGGTTTTTCTAGTTGGCTGGGGTTGATGTTTTTTAAAATGTGATGTACGATTGATACGTTACATTAATGCCCAGGTGGCCCGCCTCGCGTCGACGAGCGGTCGTCTCCGCGAGTCGAGGCGGGTGGAATTGGTATACACGTCCCGACTAAGGTCAGGATAGTGGTGGAATTGGTATACACGCCAGTCTTAGGAACTGGTGGGGCAACCCGTGCGAGTCCGAGTCTCGCCCGCGGCACACTACACTTAAAAATTGGGATGGAAAAAATAGTTATAACATCGGAGCATGTTGGTCAACGTTTGGATAGATTCCTTGCAAAGGAGTTTTTTTTGTATTCTCGTGGAGAAATTATTAAAAAAATAAAGAAAGTCGAAGTTTTGGTTGATGATAAAAAGGTTAAACCGAGCCATATTTTGGAGGAAGCAAATGTTATAAGTCTGGAAAATTTTTCCAGAGAAAAGGAAGACGTAAAATTGATTGGTAATAGTAATATTCCGCTGGATGTTATTTTTGAAAATAAAGACATGATCGTACTGAATAAACAAGCGGGTTTGCAAGTGCATCCAAGTTCTAAAGAAAAGATTAACACCTTGACTAATGCACTTTTGGCTCGTTACCCTGAAATTGTAAATGTTTATGATGGTGGTGCTGATGCCGAATTGCGTCCAGGAATTGTTCATCGATTAGACAAGGACACAACTGGGGTAATTGTTGTGGCACGTAATCCTGAGAGCTTTCAAGAGCTTAAAAAGGCTTTTAAGGATAGGCAGATTGAAAAAGTTTATTTAGCTGTAACAAAAGGAATTTTTAAAGAAAAAGAAGGATTGATTGATAAACCACTGGCAAAATCATCGGATTATAAAAAGCAGGTTATTGCAAGAAGCAATACTAAAAATACAACAAGAGAAGCTCAGACATATTTCAAGGTTATTGAAGAGTATGGAAACCATTCATTGGTTGAGCTTAAACCGAAAACCGGGCGAACTCATCAAATTAGAGTCCATCTTTCTTCAATAGGGCATCCAATCGTGGGTGATTTGATGTATTCAGAAAGATTGTCTAAAAACTTGAAAATTAATAAAGAAAATTCCGTTGCTAGGCAATTATTGCATGCTCATAGATTAAAATTTGTGTTGTTTGAAAAAGAATATGAATTTATTGCCTTGCTACCTGGAGATTTTGAGAATTTTTTGGCTTTAATAAAGGAAGAAGCAGGGGATAGTGGAACTATTCTTGTTTAATTGATTAATGATAGTGGCATATTGGGTCCATCATTCAAAAGTTTTAATTCTGCCGGATATTTGTTGGAGTAAATTGTAACATAATCGTGATTTGATAGGGTTGACGGATTTTACTTTTACTAGTATCATAGAAAAGCTTTTTAATTAGATAAATGAGGTCTCCCATAACTGACAAGCGCGCTGTTAGGCGGTTGAAATGTATAGAGATGGGATTAAATGCTATGAATAACAAACTATTGAATTTTAATGATGGACAGAAAACATCGGAAATGCCTGCTTTTAGAGCTGGTGATGTTGTTAAGGTTTTCCGAAAGATCATAGAAGGTGGGAAAGAGCGAATTCAAATTTTCGAAGGAATGGTTATTGCTGTTAAGGGAAAACAAAGTTCATCAACAATGTTGACAGTACGAAAAGTTTCCAATGGTGTTGGTGTTGAAATTGTTGTGCCTATTCAATCTCCAACTATTGAAAAGATTGAAGTGGTAAAACGTGCCAAGGTTCGTCAGTCAAAACTATATTTTGTGCGTGAACGAAGTGCAAAATCTCTAAAAATGAAATATAGCGCACTTGCTGCATTTGCAAAAGTTGAAGAGGAAAAAGAGACTGCTGCTGAAAAGGTTGTTGAAGAAGTTAAAGAGGAAACTCCTGCTGAAACAAAGGCTGAATAATATAGTTTGTGCAGTCGTCGGGCGGATGGCGGAATTTGGTATACGCGCAAGATTGAGGTTCTTGTGGGAGCAATCCCTTGGAGGTTCAAGTCCTCTTTCGCCCACATGAATGAATTTGTCGAAAGAGGAGTTGAACGGGAAGGGGTCGGGAAACGGTAGTTTCCCGTTGGAGGAAAGTTTGAAAACCGTGGGTTTTCAAGGAGCGGACGCGACGTGAAATGTCCTCTTTCGCCCACAAGAAAGTTTATAAAGTTCATAAAGTTATAAAGTTTATAAAGTATTTTGAATTTAACCTTAAGAACCTTATAAACTTTTTACTTTATGAACTTATTTGGGTGATTAGCTCAGTTGGCTAGAGCACTTCTCTTACAAAGAAGGGGTCACTGGTTCGAGTCCAGTATCACCCACCTGTTTTTGACCACAAGCGCCCG
>LBRX01000058.1 GCA_000991645.1 Candidatus Moranbacteria bacterium GW2011_GWE2_36_40 | reverse complement strand
TGGACTCTGGAATTACCATTTATCAGTAAAGTGTTAATTCCAGAATCTCCAGGGAGATTCTAACTAATTTAAGTTGTAATTAAGCAACAGGTCTAATATCTCTATCGAATTGTTAGAGAATTCAAAGATGAAAGATTGGTTGATTACAGGGATATGGGCAATGGAAATGTTGAAATAGTTTTGACGGAAGAAGGTCAAAAAATTATTCTTGAATTTGATATAGATAAAATTAAAATCAAAAAACCGATTAAATGGGATAAAAAATGGCGAGTTGTATTTTTTGATATTCCCGAAAAAAGAAGATCAGAGAGGAATATCCTAAGGGAGAAATTGAAAGAATTGGGATTTCGTGAAATTCAGAAATCTGTCTTCGTTCATCCTTTTCCATGTTTGGATGAGATAAATTTCATCACGGAATATTTTCAATTGAGAAATCTGGTGCGATATGGGGAAATGATTAATATTTCAAATGAAGCTGAATTTAAATTGAAGTTTAAGTTGTATTGAATAATTATAGTGAGTGACTATATTGAGTAACTATATTGAATGATTATATTGAGTGACCACATTGAATAACTAATAAGCCACCGACTGAACAGTATTCTTTTAGTGGAAATAATTATTTGTTGGTACCAAAAATATGCGGTCGTCTAGAAATGGTGCCAAGTGGCTATTATGTGGTTGTGAATTTTGTCATATTATTTTTTGTGCTGCACAGTGTCAATTGAAAAAAGTGAACACTGGACATGGTGGTTGTTTTGGTGTATAAGAATAAGAAGATGTTTTGTATCCTTAACAATAAATTTACTGCAAAGCAGCAACATAAATCAAAAAAAGAAAGGAATGCGCCATGTCACAATCACAAGGAAAAGAGTTTAAAACCGTGTCAGTAAAACCAGGAGATAGATTTTTTGTTGATTGTCCAACAACGCCTAATGCCTTGGTGGAAAGGTCGAAGCAAAACAGCCAACACATGAAAATGTTGTTGGCCAAGAGAGAAGCTTTTCTTGCCTTGCTGGGTAATAGAAATCTTCCCAGCAAGATAATTGCAGAGAACATGTCTCCACAGGAAACAGATGATTTTTTTGCCGGCTTTTCTGCATTGCTTGAGCTTAACAAAAAATCAGATGTTGAGGATCTCGGAGAATTTTTGAGATCAAGCGAGATGAGAATTCGTGGAAACGCTCATCTCTTGAAATTTCTGCGGGAATATAACGTGGAAAATGAAAAAAACATAAAAGAGGTAATATTGACTTGTCTCAGAACAGGCAGGTAAAATTGAGTTTAAAGAAGGGGGATTTGATAGAAAATATCAAACCCCTTTTTTCTTTGGTTTTTTTTGAGATTCTTAAAGCAGAATTATGATAACAACAAATCCAGCGGAGAGAATAATAAAAAGGGTAATGATTGCCATGTTGAAGAAATCCTTGAGAAACCAGGGCTTGTATTGGCTCATGCGCTGGCTCAGTTCGCTCAAATTTTGCCACCAGTGGTCATTTGCATAGACGGGGCGAGTTGATAGTGCTTGTCCGGTCAAATCACCATCAGAGCTTGAATTTTGGACTGAAAACAACGGTTGCTTGTTGCTTTGAGTGAAAAACTGGATGGCTTTTGATGTTGATTTTTCAGGTTTAAAAGTTGCAATGAGGCAAAAAGTTTTTGAATTAGAATCTGGTATTTTTGAGAATGAAAATTCAAACAAATTGTCAGAATTCAAATATGATTTTTCAAGTTTTCCGGTTCGAATTATTTTTTTGCAATTTTCATCAGCAATTTCCATTCTAACGAGGTCATTTGGTTTTGGACCAGGTGCGCGAAGGAGAATCTCAACTTTCATCAAATTGTCACGATTTGCAATGAATTTTTGTGAAAAAGATTCACTTGGTCTAAGTTTCAAAATCGGATCACTCTTTTCCAAAATGATGGAAGAATCAGGAAAATCCAGCAAAGTGAAAAACTTCGCAAATATAATTATTGTTAAAATTGCAAAAAAAGTTAGAAGAATTTTACTTGAGGTTAGATGTTTTTTTATGCTCACAATTTTTAAATTATGCTTAGAGATAGAATCTATAAATGATAACATTAAACATCAGATAACTGCAGAAAAAAAACATTAAAATCAGACTGATAACGAGAGAATGGTCCAACATTTTTTCTTCACTGACTGATAATTTGTATTTGCGTGAAATCAATTCAAGAAGTGCTCCAAGCCCAGTAAAAACCAAAATGATGTGAGCGGCAAGGTTGGGGAGGAAATATCTGCCAGGAGTTCCTGTGCTCATTTTCAGCCCGCCAATTTGATTGAAGATGTTCCAGTCAACAAGACGAATTCCGAGTTGCAAGAAAACAATCATGCTGACAAGAAAAATGACATATTTTTTTTCAGGGAGAAAATCAGTTTTTATTTTTTTTGAAAAAAGCATCATTCCAAGGCCAACAATGGCTGCAATTTCAATGATAAAAATAAAATTGGTGGCATTGTTCAATGTCCAACTGTTGACCCAGTTTAGATTTCCCCAATAAGTGCTTGATGGAAGCAAAAATTTTCCGAATGTGATGGTTTTGGAAACGTATTCTCCCATGGAGCTGATTGTTTCGCCAAAAGAATTGCTTATGGAGAAAAAATGACGATACACAAAAAGGCTGGCAAAAAGAAAAACAAAAATACTGAGGCCAAAAACCGCAAGGCGGATTTGTTTTTTTTGCAATTTTACTTTTTCATAAATCAAATACGCAACCAATGCCAAGAGTATTATTATCAACATGTATCCGGTTCCCTTGGTCAGGGTTGCAATTGCAATTGAAAAAACAAACAGCAAAATATTTTTCCAATGCAATCCTTTTTTGAGAGTCAAAACCCCAGCGAGAGTGAAAAGAAAAAACATTGGAATCATGAGAACGTCATAGTTGATGTTGGCAAAATACATTGAAAATTTTGGTTGAAAAGAAATGATGGCAGCAAGCATCAAACTGTGTTTTGGAGAAAATCCCATATTTTTGGCAATCAGATATGACAAAAAGATGGCAAAAGTTCCAAGCAAAACCGAGAAAATTCTGATCAAATAAAATCTGATCAAGATGTCTTGATTGGAGAAAGTTTTTTCAATCAAGGCCGTGATTTTGTGAAAAAATTGTGATGTATAAACCATGTCAGGCGGAGTTATTCGATTGATGGGTTGCCATGGTTTGCTTTTTATCTCGCTTTCATTGATTCCAATATCGTTGCTTGAAAAAGCAATCGTGTTGAAAATTTCACTGCGCAAAACATCAGTGTTTGTCGCAAGCGACGTTTGTTTTATTTCGTCAGAATAGCGATAGGTGGAGATATCATCTTTGTCTTGCTGAACATCTGTTCGCTTTTCCATTTTCCAATTTTTTTCTTTTGGTTCTGCAAGAAATTGAATTGTGTTGTAGTGTCGCGATTCATCCTGTCCGCCAAAAATGGGAAAAGCTGATGACAAAAGAACACCTTTCAAAAAAAAGACAAACAAAATCAAACCCAAGATGAAATTGGGATTTTTATAAATTTCACTTTTCCTGAAATTAATCATAACCCAAATATACCGCAAAAAAAGGGGAGTGTCCACAGTAATGCAGTATACTTTTATGCTGAAACAAGAGAAGTTTGTGTCAATATTTAGTTAAAAATAAATGATAGTGGACAAATAATGGCTTAAAATAGTCAAAATAGTTAATATTTACAAAATTTAGTAAATATGTTATATTGATTTACAGTTAACTGTAAACTGTAAACTTTATGAAAACATCAGAGAAGATCATAAAATATCTGGCAGAAAGTCAGCAAGCTTCTGTGAATGAATTGGTGGAATACTTGCAGCTAAGCAGAATGGCTGTTTCAAGACAGCTGAATAATCTTCTAGCGCAAGGAGAAGTTAAGAAAATCGGAAGACCACCGATAGTTTTTTACATGTTGGAAAATGAAAATATGGAAAAGACGCAAAAAATAATTATTGAAGATAAAATAAAAAAAACAATTGAAGAAAATTTTCTTTTTATAACTCCAACAGGCAAACGCAAGGAAGGTTTTGATGGTTTTGTGTTTTGGTGCGAGAAAATTAATCAGCCAATTGAGAAGAGTGCAATTGATTATGTAAAAACTTTGAAAAAGTATAATGCCTTCAAGAAAAACGACATTATTGATGGAATGAAGAAATTCAAAGCTACATTTGAAGAAGTTGGTTTGGATGAAATTTTTTATCTTGACTTTTATAGTATTGAGAGATTTGGAAAGACAAAGCTTGGACAACTGCTTTTGTATGCAAAACAGAGTCAAAACAAAAAATTAATGCGCGAATTGACTGAAGACATAAAACCAATGGTTGATATGCTGATAAAAAAGTATAATATTGATGGAATTGGTTTTATTCCTCCCACAGTTAAGCGAGAGGTGCAGCTTATGAAGGAATTGGAAAGAAATCTTCATGAGCATGTTCGCAGGGTTTCAATTGTGAAGGTGAAAACCGAGGTTGCTGTTCCGCAAAAGACGCTCAATAAATTGGGCGACAGAATTGAAAATGCAAAAAATACAATCATTGTAGACGATCGTGGAACTTTTGGGAATGTTCTATTAATTGATGATGCTGTTGGTTCAGGAGCAACTCTCAATGAAACAGCAATGCAAATTAAGGAGAAAAAAATTGCAAAAAAAGTGATAGGTCTTTCAATAACTGGCAGTTTCAAAGGTTTTGATGTTATTAGTGAAGTGTAGGAATGCAATTTGTCATTTAATATTAATATTGAATA
This sequence comes from Candidatus Moranbacteria bacterium GW2011_GWE2_36_40, assembly GCA_000991645.1. Taxonomy (GTDB): domain Bacteria; phylum Patescibacteriota; class Minisyncoccia; order Moranbacterales; family GWC2-37-73; genus UBA12068. The sequence goes on along the minus strand of LBRX01000058.1, from coordinate 323 downwards.
CTGTAAAAAGTGTCCAGGATAATTTGAGAATACATGGCTGGCTCCAAAAAAATGCGGTCGTCGGAAAGTGGTGCCAGTGTGGCTGTTTGATTGGTAAGTGAATTGGTGGTTTGTGGGTGGCTTGCGTTTATTGGTGGTATTTTTGTGGTTGAAAAAGAGAGATAGGAAAAAGAGAGGATGTGTTGTTGTTGCCAAATGGATGTCATTGTAATATACTTGTAATGTAATGAACTGGTCTAAAGTAATCATAGATTTTTCCCGAATATTGACCGAAAGTTAATCATAGAAAATGCCAGATAATGAAATCCTAGAAAAGTGCATTG
>LBRX01000057.1 GCA_000991645.1 Candidatus Moranbacteria bacterium GW2011_GWE2_36_40 | reverse complement strand
AAAACTCAAAAACATTAAGAAATTGCAACTTAACTAACATTAGGAAATACATGTCCCAACCATAAGGGGCATAGTTAGATTTTTAAATGACTAAATGCGCCCGTAGCTCGCGAGCGACGGGTTCAATCGAAATTAAGCCTTCGCAGAAACACCAGTCTTTCGACCATACATATCTTTGTAGCGCACAATATCATCTTCTCCTAAGTAACCACCAGTTTGAACTTCAATTATTTCAAGATTTTTTTTCCCAGGATTTGAAAGCTGATGCTTGGATTTGGCAGAAATATATGTACTTTCATTCTCATGTAATGTCAAAAGATTTTCACCATTAACAACCTTGGCGGTTCCTTTAACCACCACCCAATGTTCAGCACGATGCTCGTGGGACTGCAAGCTTAAACTTGCACCAGGAGAGACGGTAAGTTTTTTTACTTTATGATTATTATCATCAATAAAAACTTCAAACTTTCCCCAAGGACGCTTCTCTGACTTATTAGAAACTTTTTTTACATACTTTTCAAGAAGCCAAGAGCTTGATTGGACTTTGCCTCCTTTACCAACGCCAAAAATCATCTTGCATCCAATTTCATGACAAATAGGAACTTCTGGAATATTACCTTTTTTTCTGTCACCACCATTAGCAAAAATATCTGGCTTATATTTGGCAAGCTCAGCACAAACACTCATGTCAGCAGGATCTTTTTTATGCCCAGTCAATACAACCATATCAACCGGCTTCAGTGATTCAATAACTTCCTTTCGCTCCTTGTCAGACATAAATATATTTTGCTTTTTTGCTCGTAGCCAATTGTCGTTATTTATAATTACTAACAAGTGAGTACCAAGTTTTTTTGCCTCTTCAAACAAACGAACATGTCCAATATGGATAGGATCAAATCCTCCACTAACAGCTACCACCACTTTCTTTTTTTTATTATTTTGCATAATTTTAATATTAACCTATTACTAACAAACCACCCAAATCTTCCTTTTCAATACTTTTATATAAAGGATTTTTTTTGAGTGCTGGTTTGCCATTATTTTCAACAACATAATAAGCAAATCCTCTCATTTTTTTCACAAGCTCATAATCAGCGTGTCCAGGAAAACTGGAAGGATCACGATCTTCAAAATCAACAGGGCTATCATCGATAGTAACAAGATATGTTTTTCCAGTATTAACCAAAAGATGTCCGTATTTTTCAGGCATAAAAACTTTATCACCTGTTTTTACAACCACAGCCTTAAAGTCCTCGACTTGATCTGCAATCATTTCCCCATTTTCATTTTCAACCAACTTCTGAAGCAACGCCACACCTTCACCATACGCAACAAAATAATCTTCACTTAATTCACCAACATGATAATGACCATACGTTTTAATGTATTCTCCAGAGATTGTACCTGGTTCCCAAACTGTTGTATTTTTCTGATCCACGCCACCACGAATCATGTAATAATGAATTTCAGGTCCAACTCCATTTGAATCCATCAAAACATCCTGCATTTTTTCATGCGTTCGCGCTGCGTAATGTTTTGGAACATTTGTAAAATCCATATAATAGTTTTTTTCTTGTTCTCCTCTCCCTTGAGGGAGAGGATGTCACGTAATCGTGACAGGCGAGGGTGAAAGTAGAACAAGTAAAATTTTATTTTTATTAATTATAAATATTATTTTAAAATTCTTTTTGTTTTCACATACCATTTGTTAACATCAACAAATCTCTGTGCTGGATTATTGATATTTGAAGCATCAATCCCTTGAACCCTTGTATTTGTCGGATAAAGATATTTTCTGGCATACAGAAAAATTGCAGGATCCTCATCATTCATCAAATCTTGAAATTTTTGATAATTTTCAATTCTTTTTACTTCATCAGTTTGCTGCCTCAAATCTTCAAGCAAGCTATCCGCATCCTTGTTGTCAAAAAGTGAAAGATTTAATCCTGGGTCATGTTTTTGTGAAGAGTGCCAAAAAGAATACAGGTCTGGATTAAAACTGATTGCCTGTCCAAAAAGCAAACTGTCGTATTCACGAGTGCGAATATAATTTTGTTGCAAGTCAGAAACAGTCAAAACCTTGACCGTAACTTCTGCGCCAACTTTTGCCCATTGTTTTTTGAGGAGCTCTGCAGTCTGATTCAGCTCTGGCCAATCAGTGGTAACCAATTCAAAAGCTAACATATCAGAACCTTTTTTGCGAAAACCATCCTCGCCTTCCCTGTTCCAACCAGCCTCATCCAAAATCTTGTTTGCTTTTTCAAGATCAACATTCATATTGTTTTCTTCTTTGTATCCTTTCATTTGAGGAAAAAATGGTGAAGAAAGAGCAATCCCCTTCCCATACAAAACAGAATCAATCAATTCTTGCCTATCAACACTCGCGTTCAACGCTGCCCTAACTTCATCATTTGCCAAAGCAACATTTTTTGTTTGATTAAAAAATATTGAAAAATAACGAGGAATAACAAGTTCATGAATATTTGTGCTTTTTGCATTTTTAATATCTTTAACGTTTTCAGGCGGAATACTACCCATTCCCATGATTTCCTTTTTATTGTAAGCAGCAATCAGCGAGCTGTCATCCGGGTAAAAATTAAATTTAAATTTAGAAATATACGGACTATTATTATAAAAAGCCTTATGAGAAACCAATTGTAAAGTCAAAATATTTCCATCAACATCCTTTTGAAAATTATCAAATATATAAGGTCCTGAACCTATTGGATGCAAATTATTTTCAGCCAAAGCAAATTTTTCTGGAGCAATATTCTCCCAAACATGTTTTGGCAATAATCCAACTGTAAGATTTTCCAAAAATCCTGTGTAAGGATTTTTGAGTGAAAAAACCAAGGTATAATCATCCTCAACTCTAACCTCAACACCTTGCATGTTTTGACGCAAAGGACTTTTATATGAAGGATCTTGCAAGATATTAAAAGTAAAAAAGGCATCATCAGCGTTTAGTTGCTCTCCGTCGTGCCAAGTCACACCTTTTCTAATCGTAATTGTATATTCCATTTTGTTTTCAGAAACTGAATATCCCTCAGCCAAATCAGGAACAATACTACCCTCTTTATCATATTTAAAAAGACCACTATATATCAATTGAACAAGATCACTATCAGCCTCACTGGTCTGAGAGAGAAGAGGATTCAAATATAGTGGTTGACCAACAATTCCTTCAATATACTCTCCTCCTGTTTTTGGAATAGCATTAGTAAGATTAAGATAAAAAGACCCAACCCAAACAACAAAAGAAACCGCTATCACAAGCAGCAGCATCGTTACAAGGAATTTTTCCTTGAATGAAAGCACCTTTCCAATTGTTTTCCAATTCTTAGGCAACAAATATTGTATTTTTCCGTTTGAGATGGTACTGATAAATTTAAACAAAAAAAAATTAGCGATTTGCTATCACAACAGTCGCAACAGCCAACCCCACAAAAATGATTGCGAGCAGAGCAGAAAAATAAAAAAGAAATTTCTCCATACCTCGCTTCGTGTAATATCCCCCAAAGTCCCCACCAAATGCTCCTGATAGACCACTTCCCCTATTTTGAAGCAGAATTGAAACAGTAAGCAAAACTGCAATAACGAGCTGAGCGATAGTGATAAGTTTCATCTAAATATCTTGAATGATTAGGTCTCTTTCTACAATATTAAATCTATCAAAAAGTATCCCCCGAGTCAAGCCATTTTGATGTTTTTTAGCTAATACAAAGCATTTTTATCTCTTAAGTTACCCAAAAAAACTACTTCATGCATACATGTGAAAGCAAATATTATACACATTCTGTCGGCCGACGGAATGTGTATAATCAAACAATATTTTTATATACCTTATCCACAAGTAAATAATTTACATAATTTCCAATTTTATAATTTTTTATTTCCTCAATTAAATCATCCGGTAAGGCATATTTTCCAATAAGCACGCTTTCTTGCAATTTTTTATAATCCAAAAGATATAATTCTTCACGCAACCAGTTACGAATTTTTCTTTTGCTTTCTGGAATATCAAAAATAACCACTCTATATTTCTTATCCCACTTTCTCATTTGAACATTTTTTCTTCCTAAAATATATTTTGCAAGTTCTTGTCCTTTAACAGTTAAGGCAAACTTTAAACCTTTTTTCTCCACAAAACCTTGCTTTTGAAGTCTGCGAATACTTTGCCTTATCGTAATTTCCTTGAATTTTGATTTTCTTTTATTACTAGAAACACAGCTAATTGCAAACAAATTTCCACCTGGCAAGTCGGCATACAAAGACGGAGAAAGAAACGAACTAATAGTTACCTCCCCTAATTCGAAAACAGCGCTAAATACCCAAGCCGTCGCCGTTAGACTATTTTTTAAAACACTTTTTGTAATCGCCTTTTTAAAATTTTCTTTTTTTATTTTCTTTTCATTTTCCACTTTCTTTTTCATGATTATTTTTTTATTTTTATTTTACATATACTCTTCTTTTTTTATATTATAATTATACACTTTCCGTCGGCCGACGGAAAGTGTATAATATTTTCAATTTTTTTTTGAGATTTTATTATAAAAAAATCCCCCAGACTCCAAATATTTAAGAGTCTGAGGGACAAAGATACTAAGGTACAAAATTTCAAAGCGGCTAAGCTTCAGCCAGTTGCGGAATCACAAAACGAAGAGCGTGCCCGGCATGCCAGACACGGCCATATCCGAACTTGTAGACGTACACGCGGAGCTTGTCAGCGGAACTGAAGTACACGCCAGCAACGAAGCGCTTACCTTTTAACTTGAAAGCAAAAAATGTTGCGTAGCCGCCAGTCCGCAGCCAATCACGATGTTTAACGCAGAAGTTCTTAATCTGCGCCTGCGTTAAGCATAGCTTGTCAAAATCGTTGTTAAACGAACCGAACAGTGTACGATATGTTCCGTCTTTCACCATTTCATACACATCAACTGGTGCCATTTTTGTTGCGTTGCCTTTTTCATCAGCGCCCCAATTTTTAAAATCCCCATCGATGTAACCAAAGATATCAGTTGCATTGGCTAGGATTTCATCACCATCAGCCGCATCGAGTAGAAGCGGTTCACTTGCAGGCGCTGTTGCCAAACTTAAAAAATTTTACATTTTGGTAAAAACACAATAAATTTCAATCGAATACATTGAGCTCTATTGTATTTTTATCAACTCTCG
>LBRX01000056.1 GCA_000991645.1 Candidatus Moranbacteria bacterium GW2011_GWE2_36_40 | reverse complement strand
CTGCCAATCAAACAAACAACTTACAACTAACCACAAACAACTGTGAGTTTTTGTTATAGGTTGTGAGTTATAAGTTGTCAGTTAACTCTTGTTGCGGGACTGGGATTCGAACCCAGGACCTCGTGGTTATGAGCCACGCGAGCTGCCAGACTGCTCCATCCCGCTACGTAAAATTCGCTACGCTCATCACGTAGCACGGCTACGTAAAATTCGCTACAATCATCGCATAGCACGGCTATGTTTCCATAAAAACAGTAACTCATTCATTATAAAGAATTTTCAAAAACTGTCAATTATTAACATCAATCCAAAAATTCGAGATATTTCAAAAAGCTTTCATAGACGCCAACAACCGCTGTTGCCATGCGATGATCAACGACAAAATCGGCTTCGTGCACGATACGATTTCTGACCTGATGAGCCTCTTTCAATGTTTCAAGATGTTCATCCAAGTGATTTGGACCAACCTGCTCAAGCTTTTCAGTCATATTTGCCCCCTTATATCCAATCCCGTCCAAAATTTCCTCAGCGATAGCATCAGCTTCAATAATTGCAACTTTGTATTGTGAAGGACTTTCATTTTTAAGCCTACTTTTGACCTTATCCCAGCGTTTTCGCAATTTTCCCTTTGAAGCTAAAGGCAAATCCATTCCCTTGAGTCCCACGCGCAAATGCCAACCAACATCACGCAACAAAAGCAGCAAAACAATATCAATCAAAATAACAGACAGATATATTCCCATAAAAATTTTAACCCACATCATAAAAGAAGAGTGATAAAAAATCACAAGCAGCTGGTACAGAATGTCCAAACTATTTTGAATATCATATTCCATGGGTTCGTCAATATTCAATATGCAATATACAATTTTGGATTGCTTGTATGTTGTATGTTGTATTTTGTTTATTGTCTATTGTTTGTTTATCTCAAACGTATGTGCCATATTCAAAATTCCTTCCTCATCAAACCATTTTCCAATCAATTGCCCGCCAACAGGAAGTGCTTTTCCATCTTCAACAACTGATCCAATTGGAAATGATATTGCAGGCACACCTGCCAAATTTGCAGTAATTGTGTAGATGTCGGACAAATACATTTTGAGCGGATCATTGCTTTTCTCTCCGAATTTAAAAGCAACTTCTGGGCATGTTGGAGAATAAATAAAATCAACTTTTTTGAATGCATCTTCGAAATCTTTTCGAATAAGCGCACGAACTTTTTGTGCTTTCAAATAATAAGCATCATAATATCCGGCACTAAGCGCATATGTTCCGAGCATGATTCTTCTTTTTACCTCAGCCCCAAAACCAATTTTGCGTGTATCCAAATATGTCTCCAAAAGTTTTTTTGATGTTGCATTTGAATTTTCACTTGAACTTAGTTGGGATTTTGACTCAGCTGAATCATCAAAACGCATGCCGAACTTAATTCCATCAAACTTTGCCAAATTAGAACTAACTTCACTGGTCATAATAATATAATACACTGGCAAAGCATATTGCGAATGTGGCAAACTAATTTCTTCAATTTTTGCGCCAAGAGATTTGAATTTTTCCAAAGATTTTTCAAAAACATTTTTTATTTCTCCCTCCAAACTTTCAACATATTCTTTTGGAACACCAATAATTTTTCCAGCAATATCTCCAGTCAAATAATCTTCATACTTTTTGTCTGAACTTTTTGCGCTGGTTGCATCCAATGAATCCTCTCCTGAAATGGCACTCAAAATTATTGCTGCGTCTTCCACGGTTTTTGCAAAAGGACCAATTTGATCCAAACTTGATCCCATTGAAATTGCTCCACTGCGAGAAACTCTGCCATATGTCGGCTTGAGTCCAACAATTCCGCAAAAAGCTGCCGGTTGGCGAATTGAACCTCCAGTATCAGTTCCCAGCGACCAAACAGCTTCATCGCCAGCAACTGCTGCCGCACTTCCACTTGATGAACCGCCGGCAACACGTTCGGGGTCAACAGGATTTTTTGTTGGACCATACGCGCTGTTTTCCCCGGAAGAACCCATGGCAAATTCATCTTGATTTGTCTTTCCCAAAATCACAGCTCCACACTCTTTCAATTTTTTGATCACAGTTGCATCATAAGGTGCGATATAATTGTCCAAAATTTTTGATCCAGCAGTTGTGCGCACACCATCAACACAGATCATGTCTTTGATCGCACCTGGAATTCCTTCCAGCAATTCAATATTTTCTCCTTTGGATATTTTCGCATCAACAAATTCGGCTTGCTGCATGGCAAGTTCCTTCGTGAGAGTCAAATATGCGCCAATCTCAGCATCTCTTTTTTCAATAGCATTAAAATAATCCTGTGTAAGCTGAACGGAGGTAATTTCCTTATTTATTAATTTTTTATGAAGTTCTTTAATCATCTATTTATAACCCACTAAATTACGAATTAATTACTAATATACTAATGCGACAGAGATAATATTCTGAATTTATTCATGATCCCGATAATCACAAGTCAAACTAAATTAATAAAATAATTTTCGAAACTAGTTTAAATTACGCGAGATTAGTATATTAGTACGGGATTAGTATTTTAGCGGGGACTACAATACTGATTTAACCTTAATAAATCCGTCTTTTGTTTCTGGGGCATTTTTCATAATTTCTTCTTTCCCTAATTTTCCAAAATCATCATTTGAATCATTCCTAAACCTGTTTTGCATCCCAGTAATATGACCAATCGGCTCAACATCTGCAACGTCCAATTCATCCAATTTTTTGAAATAATCCAAAATAGCAGACAGATCATGCTGATAATTTTCCACATCCTTTTCACTCACGCCAATTCGCGCAAGGGTGGCAACATTTATAATTTCTTCTCTCGTAAGCATCTGTTTATTCCCAACCAATTTACGAATCATTTACTAATATACTAATGCGATATTTTTTAAGATTAGTATATTCGTACAAGATTAGTATTTTAGTGGGTTATCTATTTTAATAAATTCACAAATTCCTCTTCATTTAACACTTTCACCCCTAGCGCAACAGCTTTGTCTAACTTGGAGCCGGCATTTTCGCCAGCCACAACGTAATCGGTTTTTTTACTAACAGAAGACGAAACGCTTCCACCCTCTTTCCTTATCATATCTTTTGCCTCGTCCCTTGTAAAGCCAGCCAGTTCTCCAGTCAACACAAAGGTTAATCCATGCAATTTGTAACTAGTAACCAGTAGCTGGTCAATCGAAACATCAACACCGCTTTTTTGCATCTTCACCAACAGTTCCAAGTTTTCACCATTACCAAACCATTCAACCAAGCTTTCCGCTGACTTTATGCCTATACCCTTTATTTTTAACCATTCTTCAAGAGTTATCTTGGGAAAAGCATCAATCAAATAATTTAAAAAATTTTCCTTACTTGAAAATTGAAAATTGAAAATTGAAAATTCTTTGCTAATTGCCCCAGCAATTAGCAAAGCTGTTTCTTCGCCAACAAATCTAATTCCCAAAGAATACAAGAATTTTTCCAAAGAAACAGTTTTACTCTTTTCAATTGATTCGATCAATTTTTCTGCTGATCTTTCAGCAAATCTTTCCAACGGCTCAAGGTCGCCAACTTTCAAATCAAAAATATCCGCAGCATTGGAAATAATTCCTTCATTCATTAATCTTTCAACAATACTTTCTCCAAAACCTACGATGTCAAAACCTTTTCTGCTAACAAAATGAATAATCTGTCCCATTTCAACTGCAAAACATTTTGGATTCATGCAATAATGCGCCGCACTCAGGTCATGGAGCATAGAGCATGGAACATAAATTGCCCCTTCATCCCTTTCATTCCCATTTTTTCCCTTTTCTATCCCTTTTCCCATATTTTTCCTATTTTCACACCCCTTTTCCCCCTTTTTAGTTGTAATTTTCCTCTCCACTTTTCCCCCGCAAATTGGGCATTTTTCAGGCATTTTAAAACGCTTTTCCTTGCCATTTCTAAGGGTTTTAATAACAGAAACGACCTCTGGAATGACATCTCCAGCTTTGTGGATGACCACAGTATCCCCGATCCGCACGTCAAGCCTATTTATCTCATCCTCATTATGAAGGGTTGCGCGGCTCACTGTGGAGCCTGCCACGAGCACTGGACGAAGGTGTGCAACTGGTGTTAGAGCTCCAGTGCGCCCAACTTGCACCTTAATATCCTCAACCACCGTTGTCACCTGCTGGGCTGGAAATTTGTATGCAATCCCCCAACGTGGAGATTTTCCTGTATAACCAAGTGCGTCTTGAATAATTCTCGAATTAACTTTAATAACTATTCCATCAATTTCATAATCTTGTTGATTTTTTTTCTCTGTCCAGCTTTCATAAAAATCTTGAATTTCTTTCACTGACTTGCACAATTTATATCCTTGATTAACCTTGAATCCAAGTTTTGTTAATAATTCCAATTCTTCAACTTGGGTCTCAGGAATTTTTGCATTTCGTGTTCCATGAATCTTGTCAATGTCATAAATAAAAGAATCCAATTTACGCTTTGATGCAATTTTTGGGTCAAGCTGTCTCACTGCTCCAGCTGCAGCATTTCTGGTGTTAGCAAATAAAACCTCTCCATTCTTTTCACGTTCAATATTTAAACGCTCAAGTTCAACCTTACTTAACCAGCATTCTCCAACCACGACTGCTGATATTTTTTCGTTTAATTCCAAAGGCACACTTTGGATTGTTCTAATATTATGTGTAATGTCCTCACCAATAACACCATCACCACGTGTAGCACCTTGAATTAATTTACCATTATCATAAGTCAGAATTATTTTAAGCCCATCAATTTTCATCTCGCAACAATATTCCAATTCGTAACTCGTAACTGGTAACTCGTAACTGGTATTTGAAATTTCTTTTGAATTTTTACTAGTTACCAGTTGCTGCTTGCTGGTTACTTTCTCAATCATTCTTTTCACTTTTTCGTCCCAAGCCACCAGCCCTTCATAATCAAAAATATCATCAAAAGACCATTGTTGCTTGGTGTGACGCACTTTCTTGAAAGCCTTGAGCGGCTCAGCTCCAACACGCTGAGTTGGACTGGTTGATGAAAAAAACTCTGGATTATTTTTTTCCAAATCCAAAAGCTCCTCAAACAGAGAATCATATGCTGTGTCAGAAATTTCTGGCGTGTCCAAAACGTGATAAGCATATCGATGACTATCAATTTCTTTGCGAAGTTTTTCTATTCTATTTTGAATATCTTGTTTATTCATATTTTTGATTATATCACAAAAAAACAATCAGTGGCCACAACAGTCTTGTCCAATACAGAATGACCCCTCAAACGTGTTTCGGTTTCTAATGCAGAATGACCCCCGAAAGAGGGCCACTCGCTTAGATTGCGGATAGTATC
>LBRX01000055.1 GCA_000991645.1 Candidatus Moranbacteria bacterium GW2011_GWE2_36_40 | reverse complement strand
CAGTTTCCAAAGACTTTGCACTGCTTACTCCAAAAAGAAGAGAAAATATCATTCAAATTATCATCAGCAATTTTACGGATATTTTTGGATGGGCCCGGTCTTAGTAAACGGCATTACCACTAGAACTAAAGATCAAACAAAAAACGAAGCAAAGCTTCGTTTTTTGTTTGTGTATAATTTTAAGAAAACCTTTTTTGAGTTTTAGGTGGTCACAAGCAATACATGGTTCTTTTGAAATTTTTGCTTTACCTGTTTCCTTTTTCGGCACGCTTCGCAATCGAAGAACTATGATTGCTCGCTAAGAGTTCGCTGTCGCTCTCTGTTGCCTCAAAAGAAAACAATCAAAGCAAAAGGCAAACTCTTACTTTTTGAAACCATGTATTGCGTATGATCCGTTTTAAACTAGCTTCTTATGATGTTTAGAAGTTCGTCGCGTTTTTGTTCCATCAACTCCTTTGTTTTTGCTTCAAGGTTGAGACGAAGTTTTGGCTCCGTATTTGAGGCGCGAACATTAAACCACCAATCTGGAAAATCAATACGCACACCATCCAATTCATCCAATGTTCCTTCTTTGTAAAGTTCTTTAAGTTTGTTCATCATGCCTGCCTTATCTTCAACATCTGAATTTATTTCACCACTATGTGAGTAGCGTTTAAGATTTTCAGTTAACTGTGACATTGTTTTCCCGGTTTCGTTTAATAAATTCAAAAGAGTAATCACAGCCAATGTGGTCATCTCCGCTTTAGAATTTTCTTCAAAAAAATAATGCCCAGAAAGTTCTCCAGCAAAAATAGCACCATCTCTACGCATTTGTCCTTTGATTAATGAATGTCCAACTCGACAGCGATGCACTTTTCCTCCAGCTTCTTCTATAACTTCTTTAACTGCATTGGATGAGCGTAAATCCATTAAAACAGTGCCGCCGGGATATTTTTTTAAAATTTCTTCAGCGAGTAGCGCTATCATATAATCCATTGGAACTATTTCTCCTTTTTCATCAACAAAGCCAACGCGATCAGCATCGCCATCATATGAAATTCCAAGGTCAGCTTTTTCTGTCAGCACCTTTTCCTGTAAAGATTTTAATGTTTCAAGTTTCAATGGATTTGCTTCATGATTTGGAAATGTGCCATCCAATTCTTCAAACAAATAAACCGGCTCAATGTCATTAGAAAACTTTTCAAAAATTTCTTTATCCAATGCCCCAACAGAATTAGCAAAATCAATGACAATTTTTTTTCTGTTAAATCCACTTTTGAAAAAACCAGAAATGTATTCAAAGTATTCCTTTTTTAATGTTTCGTCATTTTCGATTGTTCCAACAACTTCGCTTTGTGTGAACTTTCCGCCAAGTGCAAGGTCGCGAATTTCTTCCATTCCGTCTCCTTCACCAATTGGTACGGCATTTTTCTTACAAAGCTTGAGACCATTCCACTCGGCAGTATTGTGCGAGGCTGTGATCATTACGCCGCCATCGACATCTAATTTCCAAGAAGCAAAATATAGCATCGGTGTGCTCACGAGTCCAATATTGATAACATTAGCACCTTGCTCAGTTATTCCTCGCATAAGACCAGTTTGAATTTCTGGTGATGATGTGCGCATATCAGCTCCAACTACTATGCTTTTTGCTTTGGTATGCTCAACAATAGCACGTCCAATTTGATAAGCATCTTCGCCACTAAGCTCTTGAGGATAAAGTCCTCGAATGTCGTAAGCCTTGAAGATTTCTGGTTTCATTTTGTTTGTGTAATTTAATTTATTAATATGTGTGGTCTTGGAAATTTTTTATGAACATAATTTTGAATTATGAATTTTGAATTTCGAATCAAGTCTTAATGACATAATGTTTAAAAATTCAAAAATTTAATCATTAAAAATTTGTTCAAAATTCAAAATTGGAAATTTCTACTAAACCCATGAAAAAGCTTATATATTATAGCTTTTTTTGTTTAAACTATCAATTTATAAATTATGCACAGTTATTCAAGGTGAACATTGCTTTGGAATTTTCCAAGCTCTTTTTGTAAAAGTGGATAGTCGCTCAAATCGGGACTGTTTTGCAAAGTTTGTTCGGCATAATCGTGGGCGATTTCAATGAGTTTCACATTTGATAAATGTTCCATGGCGATGTCTGGAAGACCAGATTGACGCGTGCCAAGAAACTCTCCAGGACCGCGGAGTTTCAAATCTTCTTCAGCAATTGCAAAGCCACTGGATGTTTTTTCCATAGCACCCAGGCGCGACTTTGCCTTGATAGTTTTGCTGCCAGTGAAAAGAAAGCAATATGATTGTTTGTCACTTCTGCCGACTCGTCCGCGAAATTGATGAAGTTGTGAAAGACCAAATCTTTCTGCATCTTCAATCATGATTACAGTAGCATTGGGAATATCAATGCCAACTTCCACCACACTCGTGGCTACCAAGATATCGTATTTTTTGTCTTTAAAGTCAGCCATCACTTGCTCTTTTTCGCCAGCTTTTAATTTTCCGTGCAGGAGTCCTAATTTTAAATCTGGAAAAATTTCTCGCGACAGCATTTCGTGTTCTTGAGTGGCAGCTTTAAGTTCAGTCAATTTTTCTGATTCTTCCACGAGTGGAAAAATGATAAAAGCTTGATGACCTTTGGTAATTTCGCTGCGCACAAAATCATAGACATCTTTTCTTTTGCTGGGCATAACTATTTCAGTAACAATCGGAAGTCTATTTTTTGGCATTTCATCTAACACTGAAATATCCAGATTTCCAAAAAAAGCTAAAGTCAGTGTGCGGGGAATTGGAGTTGCTGTCATCGTGAGTAGATGTGGAATTTTTCCAGGCAAGCCATCGTTAATCTCTGCTATTTGTTGTTGTAAAAAAGCGCGTTGAGCCACACCGAAGCGATGTTGCTCATCGATAATAATTAATGCAAGGTTTTTAAATTTAATATCTTTCTGAATAAGTGCGTGAGTACCAATTACTAAATTAATTTCTCCGTTTTTTAATTTTTGCAAAAGAGCATCTCTGGATTTTTTGTTGTTTGTTGTCAGTTGCCTGTTATCAGTTGTTATTTGATATGAATTAGTTAAGAGTCCCACGGTTATGTCTTGCTTTGAAAATATTTTTGAAATTGATTCAAAATGTTGCCTTGCTAGAACCTCTGTCGGAGCCATCAAGGAAACTTGAAATCCAGCATTAATGGCGCTTAAGCTGGCCATAGCAGCCACAATTGTTTTGCCGCTGCCCACATCGCCATTGAGCAAGCGATTCATTGGCAGTGGTTTTTCGAGATCTTTTAAAATTTGAAATGCAGCTTTGCGTTGAGCATCAGTGAGAGTAAAGGGAAGTGACTCAACAAAATATTTGGTTAGTGTTTCATTGAAAGCAATTGAAGCAGCATTTTGTTTGTCCCAAGAAATTTTCACTCGCTGCGTGGCAAGTTGCACCAAAAACATTTGCTGAAAAGCGAAACGTTTTTGTGCGAGTTCAAATTCCTTGAGCGTTTTTGGAAAGTGCAAAGACTTCACAGCTTCGCTTAGGATTGGCAAATGCAAACCCCTTAAAATATTTTCTGGAATTGGATCAACAAGAGCATCGGCATATTTGATCATGTTTTGCATCTGCCAACGAATCCATTTTGAAGTGAGTCCCTCAGTTTCTGGATATATTGGCACAAGGCGTCCTGTGTTGGTTGGCGTGCGAGAAGAAAGTTCCCAAGCAGGATTTGAAAAAAACAGTCCTTTTGCATCCTCGGAAATTTTTCCAGCCAGACGCACGCCCTTGCCAGCAGTGAGCGAATCGCTGACATACGGTTGATTGAACCACACGGCTCGCACAGTCCCAGTTTCATCGCTCACGAAACATTCTGTGATCATCATTTTCTTTTTCCAGGTGCGCACCAGTTTGCTTTGCACAACTTCTCCCATCACAGTGGCTGTTTCGCCAGCGGCAAGATTTTCAATTAAAATTCGCTCCGAATAATCTTCGTAGCGGAAAGGGAAGTGCAGCAAAAAATCCTCCACAGTTTCAATGTTGAGTTTTTTCAAAATTGCGCCATATTTCATCCCTATGCGCGGCAGTTTTTCCAATTTCATTTTCAAAAAATCCATATCTAAATTATAGCTCAATGGATGCTTTGTATCTAGTGATAGGTTTAGGAAATAAAAACCTCAAAAACATTTCTGTTTTTGAGGTTGAATTTGTTGCAGCGCTGCTTGTTTATCTTCGACAGGCCAGGCAATAGCCAATTTCGGGAGAATTAATGAGAGCGCTAATGGGAATATCTTCTTCGCAGGCATCATTTTTACATGCGATTGAGAATGTTCCCTTGTTTATTGCAAACATTGTTTCTATGAGATTGTTAAGTCGTGCTTTTTTTGTGCGAAGAATTTTTTCGCTGATGTCATCTCCTTGAGCATGTGCTTTGTCGGCTATGTCCCCTTGCCGAACAGCCAATGATGACATGCTGATTTTCATGTCGCGCACTCTTTTTTCCAGCTCCGGAATTTCCAGGCGCAAAGTTGATATTATTCTTTCCCCTGCGATGCGAGTGGTTTCAGCCAGGCAATCTTCACTGCATGTCATGATCAAGGGATTTTTTATGAAATCATGGAATGTGAACGTTCTCACACACGATTCATTCATACATGAATGAATCGTTCCATCGATCAATCGCTGCAGTTGGAGGTTCACCAGGGATAAAACGTTTATAGGTTCGAGATCTTCTTCAATCAATCTCGCACCTTGTTCGTTAATCATCCTGGCTATTCCCTTGATATCAGCAGAAGATGCACGGATAATTCTCATCGCCCTCGTGTCCATTTTTATAATCCGGTCGGTTTTCATTAGAATCTCCTTTTCTTGATTTTATGTGGCAATGCCACTGTTGAATTGGTAAATAACTATGAGTGTATATTTAAGCACCTTTTAAATAAAAAGTCAAGCAAAATGCCTGACTTCTTATTGTTGATTTTTTGTGTCCTTGGCAGGAATCGACCTCGACTAAATTTTTGCCGACGCAAAAATTTGTCTGGCCACCGCCTCGCATTTTCGTCTGCTGACGAAAATTGCTCCGGCGTTCGATTCCTGACGTGAGTGAAATCGTTCACTCACTCCAAGTCTCCAAATTCATTTCATTCATTTGTGTCCTTGGCAGGAATCGAACCTGCGACCTTCTGGACCGCAACCAGACGCTCTATCCACTGAGCTACAAAGACGTTTATATTGTTCCTGCGACCCCCCGATTGCTATCGGAGCGCTCTATCCACTGAGCTACAAAGACTTCTCTTGTGACTAACAAATACGATTAAAACAATATCGTAGGTAGTCTTTATCTGACAGAATTCAGTCTACGATAAAAATTAAAATAAAGCAATACCAGAGCCCCTGTTGTACGTTAGTTGCTGTTGGTTGTAAGTTAGTTAGATATGTAAAATTCTTTCAATTGTGTCAATAAGACTCGGATCTTGTTTTATTTCCGGGATGTTCTTCAGCAAGAGTTCGCGCAAATACACTGGATCTTGTTCTCCAAGAGGGATGTGCACAAATGGAAGCATGGAAGCTTTTGTGTGAAGACTGATGGTTTTAGTGTGATTGGGATCATAAAAAATCCAAAAGGAATAAATGTTTTCATACGAATACATTTCTTTGTCGGCAATTACCCCTTTGGATGTTATTGAGAATGTTATAATGCGAGGATCTCTTTGTAGGTGAATATAGCCAACAATTCCAATTAAAATAAATGTTATGGCCATGATTGGTCCATTTGTAAGGAGTGCATAAATAACAAGTGAGAGAATAAAGATTCCACCGATTAGATACCAGCGAGAGGATTTTTCATATACTTCAAATTCCGGGGCATTCCATTGGTGCATTGCTTTATCTGTGTCAATTTCTTGTTCGCCGCTAATATTCATGTTATTAACTGAATATTTTTCATGATAAGAATTTTTATTGCCAGTTTGATTTGCAATTATTTTTTTTAGGTCAAATGGCATAATTTCTTTCCCCGTGAAATTCTGCTAAGCAAACAGGTATATTTCATTGGGGTATATTTATTTAAGTAGACTTGGCTCAATTTTAGCATATTTACAAATATGTTTCTAGCTGTTATGATGTGTGGAGTTGAAAATAAAAAAGGAAGCATGGCCGAGCGGTTTAAGGCAACAGTCTTGAAAACTGTAGTACTGTAAAAGGTACCGTGAGTTCGAATCTCACTGCTTCCTCCTTCGTCCGCCATAGCGGACTTCGGCGGACGCAGTCCTCTGAAGTGTGCGTAGGCGGAAGTTGTTAAATTAGCATGAAGAATAAAAATAATGAATAATTATTTTGTTTATATTCTTGCCTGTAGCGATGGTAAACCATATACTGGTTGTAGTGCTAATTTAAGAGAAAGAATAGAATGGCACAGAAAAGGTAGTGTGCCGGCTACAAAAAACAGACTGCCTGTGAAGCTGGTTTCATATATAGTTTTCAATGATAAATATAAAGCATTTGAATTTGAAAAATATTTGAAATCTGGATCAGGTAGGGCTTTTGCCAAAAGACATTTTTAATATACGGAGAGGTGACTGAGAGGCCGAAAGTACCTCACTGCTAACGAGGCAAGGCTTAACCGCCTTCGAGGGTTCGAATCCCTCCTTCTCCGCAATGCAAAACAATCCCCACAAATAAGTGGGGTTTGTTTTGTATTGCGGAATATGAAGCGGGATTCGAACCGGCAGAAGCGAACATCGAGCGGAGGCGAGATAAGTGAGCGTCGATGGATGCGACCATAGGAGCATTCAGCGCTGCCGCGGGCAAGGAGTTTTCACCAGAAAACGACGCGGAAATCCCTCCTTCTCCGCAATTTGAGCCGCCACTTGTTGGCGGTTTTTTGATGGAAAAATCATGTTTTACCAAAGCTATAATTTGCTGTAGACTTAGGATAAGTTCAATTTTTTCGGCTTCATCTTGACTTGGTTGGCAGTGTTCTTGATTGTCGCGTTTATCATTGTAGCGATTAGGCAAGTATTCAATTCAGTAATTAAATAAGGACTTATTATGCCAAACAAAAAATCAACTGAAAAAGACGTTAGAAAATTGACCAAATCTGGCAACGGATCAATCGGCTTGACCCTACCCATCGAAATCGTCCGCGAGCTTGGCTGGAAAGAAAAGCAGAAAGTTGTCGTCAAGCGAGTTCATGGAGGCTTGTTGATTAAGGATTGGAAGAAATAAGATTTATTGTGTATAACTTTATGTATATAGAAAAGCACATTTGATTTATAAAAGTTAATCACTTGATTTATTGCTTGTTTATAGATAAAATAAGCATATACGAAAAAAATAATTAACTATATATATACAAAATATGCAATCTGTAAATTGGCAACAATTTGGCCTAAAAAGCAATCCGTATGACACGCTTCCCTTAATTGAAGGTGGCTATTTAAGCATTGAGGATGCTTTTGTCGGGAGGGATAAGGAGATAGCTTTTCTTGATAACTTGTTTGATTCTGAGAGGAGAGGGTGCCTTGCAATCTGTGGAAATGTTGGAGTTGGTAAAACCAGCTTGGCAAATTTTCAAAAAGTAATATGGAAATATAAAAAGTCTAAACTTTTATTTTCATCAAGAAGAGAAATTGAAGCCTCTGATCTATCCTTAAACAAAAAAAGTTTTTTGCTAGAAGTGATTGGCTCCATAATAAGAGAAATAGAATTGGTTGACCCGGAATTATTGAAAGATGAGTTTATTTCGAAATTAAATAGATTGCTCGATATTGTTCAGACTACTGATATTTCAGGAGGTGCTTCCATCTTGGGATTTGGCGGAGATTTTGGAATGAACAAGAATTTTACTCAACCACTTGAAATACCAATTTCAATGTTGGAGAAATATTTCAGCTCACTTATTGATTTTATCAAACAACGAGAAATTGGTGGCTATACATACTCTGGGATAGTTGTTCATGTTAATAATTTCGATGTAGTTTTAATGGGAAAAGAAAATAAAAAGAAGGTCATTCAATTTTTTAATGAAATAAGGGATGTATTACAAACACCAGATGTCTACTATTTGTTTCTGGGACCAAACAATTTATTTAAGGATATAATAGGCTCACAAGACAGAGTGAAAAGTGTTTTTTTTCGTACACCTCTTCGAATAGATCCCTTGAGCAAAAGTGAACTGATTCAGGCGTTTGAAAAGAGGATGGAGTTATTAAAATCGGATGATATTCCAAATTATATAAAACCAGTTAAGGATGAAGTTGTTTACAATTTGTATGATCTTTATGGCGGAGACATTCGATTGATAATGTCATCAGTAAGTGATATTTTGAGCAAAGTTTCTGACAAATTTGGCAAATCTCTCTCGATTGATGAAGCAAGAATGTTATTAGCTCAAGAAAGATGGGAAAGAATTGAAGAATTGATTAAGCTTACGGAAGAGCAAAAAACAATTTTAAAATCCATTATAAAATCCAAGGATCCGGTTAGTCAAAAAGAAATAGCAAATTCACTAGGGAAGGCCCAGTCAAATATTTCAGGTTATTATTTTAAGCCATTGAGAGATAATGACATAATTGAAGAAAAAGGAAGAATAAAAAACATGCCACTCTGGGGACTCACAAGGGACTATGAGCCTTTGAAATGGTTGGCTGATGCTCAAGAAAAAATGCAACTAAACCTCGCAAAAGAATCCAATCAATTATCTCTTGAGATGTAAAAAACACACAAATTAATCGCAAATAAGCATTGACATGGTCAAGCGCGTTCATGGAGGCTTGTTGATTAAGGATTGGAAGAAATAATCCCGAATAATATAATATGATTTATCAACATCAATATTTCCAATTAGACACAGAAAGCAGAAAAGTTTTTGACGAAAATGGCAAGGAGTTGGTTTTGACGGGCAACGCATATCGTATGCTCGTTTTTTTGTGCGAAAAGAAACATGCGACCTTGACCGAAATTGGAGATTATCTGGATCATGCCAAAGAATATACGGAAAATCATCTGAGGCAATATCGTTATAAAGTCGAAACTATTGTAGGTAGAAACGTAATTGAATATAAAAACGGGATTTATGTCATTATTGGCGACCTCCAAGAATCGCCTGAGTTAGCCAAAATTGACCGTAATACGGATTTATTACATCACGAAAGTGTAGAATTGAAATCAGATAATTTAAAATCATTTAAGAAAATGAAATTCATCCGAAAAACTTGGATTGCTGTTGCTGTCGTTTTGCTGATTGTTGTTGTCGTGTTTTGGCTATTCATGAATCCGCCCGTCAAAAAATCCAGCACCGGCATCTGTCACCAGAAAGGCACGGACTACTATGAGAAAACAAAAACCTTCACCGCTTATTTTTCACTCAACGCCTGCCTGCAAAGTGGGGGAAGGTTGCCGAAGAAATAATTTTTAAAGACGATAAAAATATGAATAAAATGGAACAAATAACGAGTCAATCAGATTATGGAGAAAAGGCTAGTTCGTTTAGCAAATTAATTATGGCAGTATTTTTCATTTCATATGTTTATATGGTTTTTACGGCAGGTGGCGATGCCGGAGGGTGGTTGTGGCCGATGCTATTTCTAGCGGTTGGTTTATTTATTTCAAGTATTTTTATCGCAGCACCTTTGTATGTATTGATCAGATTATTTCCAAGATTTTCCATGGTAATTACAATTTTAAGTATTGTGTTGACGTTCTTTGTTACTAGGGTAATGTTTATCTGGTTAATTTCCTAGATGTAATTATTAATTTGAGGAAAAATGAAAAATGCAAAAATTGTTAAATTTATAAAAGAACATAGTGGCTTAACTTTGATATCTATCTTAGTATTGTCACTTGGGGTTTACTATACAGACTATTTTTTTATAATACTGTTATTGTATATATACATCATAAAGATTTTTTTATCAGATTTTCTCCAAGAAAAAATTAAAAAATATGTGGCGACAATTATTTGGACCACCGTTATTATTGTTGGTCTATTAGTATATTAGACCTGTTGCATTTTAAGCAACGATGTTAAAATTAGTTATCTTAAAAACAAACATAAAACCAATGATAAACGTCCAGCGAGTATTAAAAAGTC
>LBRX01000054.1 GCA_000991645.1 Candidatus Moranbacteria bacterium GW2011_GWE2_36_40 | reverse complement strand
ATATTTTGCATATTTTCCTCTACCACCATTCTCTAAGGTTCCATTTTGGAACCTTAGAAACATATCACTCTCAGACTTTGTAAGCTGAAACATAAAATCTTCAGGAAAACGCTCGATATTTCTTTTAACAGCCTTATTCAATTCTTTTGTTTTTACATCATAAAGCTCAGCAATGTCACGGTCAAACATCACTTTTTCCCCACGAATATAAAGAATTCTTCCAAATATTCTTTCATCTGGGATTATTTCTGCTGTTTTTTGTTTTGACATTTTGTTTATCAAAGTTAATTATCAATATTCTTTATTATAACACAAAATAAAAAAGGTGGCAATCACATTGGACTGTCGCCTTTTGCATTATTTCAAAGCCTCCTCAATAGTATTTTCAAAAAATTTTAAAAACTCTTCCACATTACCCGCTTCTCCATCTTTTCCTGGTGTTCTGAATGGTGGATAAACATTGATTCTTTTTATATTATAACCGGAACAATCAATACCGCGAAATGGACTAACCATAATAGAATTTCTAATTCTCAATTTGTCACTTGAACTGCAACAGGGACAAACCATTACAATAACCAATGTTCTATCATCTTTTCTGCTTGAATATTTTTTGTTTACAAACATTCTAATTTCTGGAACCATTCTTTCAAGAGCTATTCCCAATTCGCTACAAGCATATCCAGTATCCACGCCAGTAAATTCTATATTCATCTTATTCTCCTTTTCGCTTAGAGTCCGTCGACTTTAGATTTTTAAGAAACTTCATTACAATATTCATCGTAACAACACATGATACCACGTTTTCAGCTTGACGTCAATGATTTATGATGATATAATTATGATATATTAATGCTTTATAATAAGTAATTTATCAATATTTATCATATATGTTTGATGAAATAGAAAATAAGCAGATCTTGACAGACCTGCAAAGTCTGGGCCTCAGAGAAAAAGAAAGTCTTGTTTATTTGGCTCTTTTGGAGCTTGGCGAGGTTGGCACAGCCAAAATAATCAAGAAAGCCGCTCTGCATGGACAATATGTCTACAATGCGTTAGAGAGCTTGGAAGAAAAAGGCTTGGTTCAGCATATGATCAAAAATGGCCGCAAAAAATTCATCGCAAAAAATCCTAGCACTCTAATCGGTCTGATTGACAGACAGAAAGTCACAGCGTCTTCTGTGGTTGAAAAATTAAAAGAGGTGATGGTTATGCCACCACATCAACACTTTGAAACATATCAAGGTAATGAATCGTATCTTGCCTATGAATTTGAAATATTAAAAAATGCACCAGTTGGTGGCGAACTTTTGGTCATCGGAGGCTCAGGTGATGATTTTGCAAAAGTTATGGGAAAAAATTTATATGAATACGAAAAGCTGCGACTCGAAAAGAAAATTTCCATCCGCTATATTGGCAGTGAAAACCAAAAGAAAGAATTGACGCATTCAAAAAATCATCGCGAATTTTTTGATTTCAGAATTCTTCCAGGACTTTTTACCGGCATGGTCAACACCAACATCTGGCCTGACTCAATCGGTTTCAACATCTTCGGTTCTCCCGTCACCGCCTTCTCAATTTCCAACCCCGTCATCGCCGGCAGCTACAAACAATTTTTTGAAACCCTTTGGAAACTTGGCATAAAATAGTTTTACAAATTTAAAAGGCGGCAATCACATTGGACTGTCGCCTTTAAGCTTTAACCTCCTTTCATTTTATTTTTTCCGTTTTGTCTAACCAAGAACTTTTTTTAAAAGCTCCCTAGTCTTCTTGGAAAAATCGGCTGCAAGAATTATCAGCAATGAGATTGTTGCAACACTTGCGCAAATTTTCATTACCAAATAATCAAGCGCGATCTTCTCCTCATTGCCCAAAGGAACTTGTCCGAAAGCATGCGAGAATGCCAGCAGTCCAACAATGCTTACCAACCCAATAAATACCAATAAAACATTTTTCATAACTTTCTCCTTTCTTAATGAACTATTTAATTTTCAATGAACTCCTTCTCCTATGAGCCAGCCTCCTTGACGGGCTCAATGAGAGAGGCGAGAGAAAAATTTTCTCCTCTTGCCTTAAATTTTTAACCACCTCCCTTAATTATATTTACTGAATTTAAAGAAGTATTTCTTCATCATCTTCTTCAAGCTTTTCTTTATACTCACCATCTTCTAGGCAACTAAACACAAATCCCCAATCCTTGAAATTCCATGGCTTTTCGACGCCAGGCAAATCTTTTTTATTCATTGTGGGGCAATTATAGCCGGCGAATACAAACAGCTGATCTGTTATCCTGCCAGTGAGATAATCACATGCTCCAAATACTGGGTGTGTGTGATGATTGGCGTCATACTGACCGTTAGATACGATTGCAACTTTTTTTGCACCG
This sequence comes from Candidatus Moranbacteria bacterium GW2011_GWE2_36_40, assembly GCA_000991645.1. GTDB lineage: Bacteria > Patescibacteriota > Minisyncoccia > Moranbacterales > GWC2-37-73 > UBA12068. Next base: position 4,292 of record LBRX01000054.1, on the reverse strand, counting down.
TGTTTCAACGCAAGCATTGCAATTGGAAATCCATACGGAGTAGGATTGCCAACTTCTTTTTTTGCTTCTGGTGTACCACCAATGTCTTCTGCCGGCATCATCAGGTCAGTAAGAACATAGTCATAGGAATTTTTCATGATTGCTCCCTCGGCTTCCCTGAAATTTCCAACTATTTTCAGTTCAACTTTTCCTGTCAACTGCGCTGCTGCCGCTTCTCTCTGAAAATTCGTGTCGTCTATTACGAGAACCTTTTTCATGATAAACTCCTTGTTCTCACATTCCGTAATCGTTCTGCCGAAGAGGCAGATCCGTGTCGTTGTGAGATCTATTTTTTGAGGTGATTTTTAAAGAGCTGTTTGTTAAAATTCCTTTTCCCTGTTTTATCTTAACAACGTAGTATACAGCATTTTGGATAAAATATCAATACGTAGCTTGCTTTTTTAGTAATAATGTACTATAATGGCAATATAATGATAAAATTTAAAAAATGAACCTATCAGAAATCGACAAAAAAATACTCTTTGAACTGGACAAAGATGGCAGAGCTAGTTTTTCTGAGATTGCACGCGTTATTGGCTCAACTCCACAGGTTGTGAAGTACCACGTCGAGCAGTTGCAAGAAAAAGGCATCGTCAAGCACTTTTGGGCTTTTATTGACTATGACAAAGCCGATTATTCCTTCTTTTGGGGCTATTGGCTCAAATTCGCAGGTTTGTCCAAAGAAAAAGAAACTGAAATATATGATTATTTCAATTCAAATATGAACATCCCCATCATCCAACGCACTGATGGTTATGCCGACGTGCTGATTGGAATAATTGCCAAGGATCTGTTCCATCATAATCAGCTTCTTCAAAACATCTTTTCCAAATTTGGCCAGCACATCACTATGAGTGACATTTTTATTGGCTTGGGCTTTATGAAATTTCCACGAACTTATCTGGTCGACCAAAAAAATGAATTTCAAAAATTCGCCGTTTCCGGTGGCACCACCGAAAAAATAAAGCTCACTGAAAACGACCGCAAAATTCTTTCATTACTCCAAATTGATGGCCGCATGGAATTTACCAAAATCGCCAAGATTCTCAGCGTCTCTGTCGGACTCGTGCACAAGCACTACAACAAACTGGAAAGAAATGGCGTCATCACAAAGATAACTTTTACCCTTGATTATCAAAAAGCAGGACTGCTGCTATATAGAAATTGTTTCAAGATCGTGCAATTCGATGAAAAACGCATTGACGACCTATATACGTTTTGTTGCCTTCATCCAAACATCATTAATTATGTGAAGGGTATGGGAAACTGGGAACTACTTTTGGATTTTGAAGTTGAAAACAGAGAGCAACTTCGCGACATCATGCGCGAAATAAAAAACCATTTCGCCGACATCATCCGCCAAGTCGAAATCAACGAAGTCTATCAAATGGACAAATTCACCCAAATGGCGATAGAATACCCAGAGCTGCTTGATGATTACGAATTGAAAAATAAAAAAACTTCTGCAAAGAAAGTTTCGGATACAAAAGAAACAACAGAAGAACTCAGTGAGGATGGCGCACAAAAAGCAACCGAGGAAGATATTTATTACTGAAAATAAAAAAATTATGAAAGTAGCAATCATATCAGACACGCATGACAATATTCCAAACATAACAAAGGTTTTGGATTATTGTCGCGAGAATAAAATTGAAAAATTGATTCACTGCGGCGACTTGGCGGAAATTGAAACGCTGGACTACCTTCGTGAAAATTTTGCGGGCGACATTTTTTGGACCTTTGGCAACATGGATCGCGGACACGCGGCAGATTATCCATTCGCTGATGGAAAATACAAATCAATTAATATTTTTTCCAAACACGGCGAAGTTGAAATTGCCAACAAAAAAATAGCCTTTGTACATTTTCCAGAATATGCTCGCAAACTTGCCGAAGAAGGAAAATTCGATTATGTTTTTTATGGCCACACCCATAAACCCTGGACTGAAATTGTTCAAGGCGAGCGCTATGGAAACATTAAAGAATGCGAGATGCTAAACCCGGGCAATGTCGCCAACCAATATTATCCCCCGACTTTTGCAGTTTGGGATGATAAAGATTACAAATTTCAACTGATTTTGATAAATAGATTATCACAATAACCAAGAAACAAGCACCGATTTCCAAATAATAACCGAAACACAAAAAGCAATAATCAAAACAAAATACTTTTTTTGTTATTCTGAACAGCAGATCCGGAATCCAGGCCCACATTTTATTTTGATTATTGATTATTAAAATTTATTTGTTTCTTGTAATTTGTATCTTGGTTATTTCGCGAATATGACTAAATCAGAAAAATTAATAAAATTAAACAATAAAATACTGAGATGTTCCCAGTGTGCATTATGTGCAAATCGCGGGCACGTTGTTTTTGGTGCTGGCAATCCTGATGCAAAAATAATATTTATCGGCGAAGCGCCTGGGAAAAAAGAGGATGAGCTTGGCGTTCCCTTTGTTGGCAGCAGTGGAAGAATTTTAGATAAAATGTTAGCGAGTATAAAAATAAAACGTGAAGATGTTTACCTAACTAATATCTGTAAATGTCGTCCACCGGAAAATCGGGATCCCCTGCCAGAAGAAGTTAAAGAATGTTGGCCATGGCTTAAAAAACAAATTGAAATAATTCAGCCAAAGATAATTGTGACCCTTGGAAAATATGCACTCAACAGTTTTGTTCCCGACACTAAAATTTCCGAAGTGCACGGAAAAATTTTAAAAATAAAAATTCCAAAATTAGGAGAGCTGAAGATTTTTCCACTCCACCATCCAGCCGCCGCGCGCATTAACAAAAAAACACGCACACTTTTTGAAGAAGATTTCGCAAAAATTCCAACTTTATTGAAAAACAAAAAAGAGCAATGATGCTCTTTTTTTTCTTGCTGTGCCACGTGATGAGCAAAGCGAATTTTACGTGGTGCCCGGAGCGAGACTCGAACTCGCATGGGATTGCTCCCGAGGGATTTTAAGTCCCTAGTGTATACCAATTTCACCATCCGGGCATTAATATTTTGAGGTCCGAAGCAGACTTGAACTGCTGTGGACGGTTTTGCAAACCGCTGCCTAACCACTCGGCCATCGGACCTTTTAACTTATATAAGCTTACCAATAATTATCACCATCGTCAATCCAAGCATTAAACGCAAAACACCCCGATTAATCGGGGTGTTTTATATATTACTCTACTACTTGAGCTATAAGGTTTCTTCGTCCAAAAGCAAACGCTTCGGATTTAGTTTCCATATAAATATCAATGTGATTTCCTTTGATTGCCCCACCACGATCTTCACAGACAAATGTTCCATATCCTTCGATGCTCAACTTGGCACCAAAAGGAAACTCAGGAGGACAAGCAATCGTTCTTTTCTTTTTAACCTTGATTCCAGAAGCAGTTATGCCAAGATCATTATCGCATTCATCAGCAGAAGCAGTATAGGCAGAAGCATTGATCACAAACTTTTCTTTTGGAAGATTATTCCACTTCTCAGATTGTTTCAGCTTCCATTTTGCCAAAATTGCTTCATTTTTGATTTCCTGCTCTGTTTTCACAGGCCCAACAACAACTGGAGTAACAGTTTCCTCTTCCACAGCAACATCAGCAAGAGCTGGGGCTGGGAAAAAGAAATTTTATTCGCTTGCCAGTGTTACAAATGGAAGCATTACTGCTAACATTACTAGCAAGGCTACAACAAGCCTGATTATACGCATTTAATAAATTTTACTTCTTAACCAGTATTTGCCTTGCACATTGCAAATAAACTGGGTCAACAATCCATTCAATAGTCAACCGAGTATAATAGCATGTCTTACAATCCCAGTCAACCATGAGTAGTAATACTTGGCTTATTTAAGCCTTTTTACATTTTTAAAACAACCAAAAAGAGCCTTTTGAGGCTCTAGTAAAGCATTTTAATAAAAAATCTACTCTAAACTATTTCACATCATAAGTCAGCGTAACATCAATCCTTATTTCATTTTGTCCTGCCTGGATTTCAGGCGAAGAAATTTCCTCCTTGCCACTTCCGGCTGCCATGTCCATTTTAGCATTTGAATAGACTGGATTCGCAAACAAATCAGAATTTTCTGCAACATTTTTTATCGGTCCTAACTTCATGCCAGTCTGCTTTGCAATCATTTCGGCTTTTTCCTTGGCTTTCTCAATGGCCATTTCTCGCGCTTGATTTTTCAAAGCAAATTCATCGTCAATTGTGAAGGCAACATCGCCAATTTGATTGGCTCCTTGCTCGGTGGTT
>LBRX01000053.1 GCA_000991645.1 Candidatus Moranbacteria bacterium GW2011_GWE2_36_40 | reverse complement strand
CGTTCCATCCAGATATGATCGACGAAATTTTACCAAATAATTTTCAAGGTGCCAAATGCCAAATTCACTATATTTATATCTTACTTTGCTATATTAGGGGTCAGGGGTGAATTTTTTTGAAACGAAACTCCTTATTTTGATATTTCTTGCACAATTACCTCTAAATCAATTCCAAAATCTTTTTTAAAGATTGTAACCATTTCTTGTGCGCTTTGTTCTTCATCTTCTTCCTCAAAATTATAGTCTATTTTGTAGGTCTTTGATATATATCTTCTAAAATCAACAACTTCGGAGCTGTATATATTTGGATGCTCTACCGCACCTCTATATACACCTCGATCTTCTTTCCAAATATTAACGAGCTGAGAATCAGCACCTTTGAATATGTCTATATTTTTTTCATTTATTGTTTTGCTTACTTTCAAAGTGCTTTCGCCACGTAATGCAAACAATGTCAGCAATGTATTTCTTGGCCCTCTTGCTATCTTGTCTAGTATTTGGCTATTTTTAATGACCGCACTCAAATCATCAATTAACACCTTTTTGTCTTCTGATTGTTCTGCTACTTTCTTGCTTGAATCATCAGCATTTTCAAAGCCCATTCCATTGTAAGGGCCAGCGTTTATGAAATAGTCTTTGAGTATTTGCTTGTTACCTTCTGAAATATTTGAATTACTTAGAGCTGTTTCGATATTAAAACGAAAACCCATATCCATTACGGCTTTTGGAGAAATTTCTTCTTTTTTCAAAAATTCATAAAGCTTGTCTACATAAAATAAAAATTGTTGTGGATTATCAAATTTGGCAGCACCATGTTCGCTGATAAATTTTTGAAAATTTATTTCAACAATTTCTCTATATTCTTTTCGCAATATTTCATGTTCTAGACTGCCAACTTTAACACTTTGCATTCGTTCAAGCAATTCCCCCATGTTGTGCACAGAATTATTTATTTCCTTATCAATCAATTTTTCAGCCTCGGAATAATTTCCTGCACCATTTTTAATTTTTTCTTGCATTTTCAAAGCCTCATCTTGCGCATTTTCAAATGAATATCTCTCCATAATGTTTTAAAAAATGAATTAATTTTTTCTGCTTCCCAAAAAGCAGAAAAACACATTATACCCCTCTTAAAATAAATAAAAATCAAAATTCCCGTCTTTAATCAACGCACCAGAACTTTAAATATCCACTAAGATAAAAATTTATTTCACCTAACGTGCGCGGATATGCGATGCCCCGCCCCCAAGGCGGGGTTTGGGCACATTTAAATCTTTCTTTGTTTCTAAGCCCAAATCGCATATCCGCGCACGATGTGACATTAGAAATTTCATGAAGCGGAGCGGAATGAAATTTCGTCACATCTCCTTATATGCGAACTCGTTGATATTTTGGCTAAAATTAGATATAATTTTAGTGTAAACTTCTAATCATAAAGTCTTATGAATGGAAATTATCAATATCCAAGCAAGGATCCAATATATCAATTTAAGCAGGAAATGAAACTTCGAAAGTTCAGTCCGAAGACCGTCAAATCCTATTTGCATTATATCACGGATTTATTGGAAATATCAAACAAAAATCCCAAGACGATTAATACTGATGATATTCGAAAATATTTGGAAAATTTGGCAGACAAGGGCTTATCCTCCTCTTCCTTGAATATAGCTCACAGTGCTTTCAAGTTATATTTTGAAAAAATACTTAATCGGAGATTTTTTGCTAACATTCCACGCGCCAAACAGCCGAAAAAACTTCCAGAAACTCTCACAAAAGAAGAGGTTCATCAAATTTTGGGAACAATTCAAAATGTTAAGCATAAATTAATGCTGGGTTTTATGTATTCTTCAGGACTTCGCGTTTCGGAGGTCATAAATTGCAAAGTGAAGAACTTAGATTTCGAAAGCAGACTGCTTCATATTTGCCACGCCAAGGGAGCCAAGGATAGAACAACTATTCTTTCGGAAAAAATGTGCCCTGTTTTGAAAAAATACACAAAAAACAAAGGTGGGAATGATTTTCTTTTCGAAAGTGACCGAGGAGGAAAATTAACGGAAAGAACGATGCAAAAAGTTTTTTCTGATGCTCTTTCCAAATCTGGCATCAAACGACCCGCCACATGTCATAGTCTCAGACATTCCTTTGCCACGCACCTGCTTGAAGCTGGGACAAGCATACGATATATTCAAGAACTGCTTGGGCATGCCAAATTAGAAACCACCCAGATTTATACAAAAGTGGCCAACACCAATTTGCAAACCATCAAAAGTCCTCTGGATTAAAATTTGAACAAAAAAAAGCTGACTTTTAAAAGTCAGCTTTTTATATCCAAAATTTTTTAACCTTCTTTATTTGCAGTCTTTACAATTTGATTGAAATAAAGCGCCACGGTCGAAGTCCAACCTGGAGCACCAGGATCTCCTGCGCAGCTTGTTCCACATTTCCAAGTGTCAACCATGCGAGCCGGAGTGTTGCGATCCTTGTTAACCAAAACTTCAATACGGTCTCCCACGGTCTTGATCGCCTCTTCAGCGCTGGCAAAACAAGCATAGCCCATCCCAACACCACGTCCACCAGATCCTTTATACCCCCAGTAGTTATAGCAAGTTTCTCCATCTTTCAAGGGAGAAGCCAGTCCAAAACTGCTTTCTTTCTTGGCTATACCAACCAAAAAGGCTGCCACCTTTTCATCGCGCTGAGATATGAAGGGAATCATTTCTTTGATTGGTGTTTCCCCGACAATATCATACAGTTTTTGAGTAAATTGTTGTAATTCTTTGTCTTGAACAAAATTCTTTTTATTATCATTCAAAACAATCTTACCAAGCTTGGCGCTATTTCCCTCTTCAACAAGATCAAATTTTTTCTGCTTGCTTGATGAAGTCAATTCTTTCTGAGCCATTTTTGCAGAATTTGCTTTTTTGGATTCAATAAAAAATTTTTCACTTTCCTTCTTGGCATCAAATGAAGAATCCTTCCCCTTGGATTTATCCACCATTACAATATTTTCTGAAATTTTTGAAATTGTCGCAAACTCATTCTTTTTTTCAAAAAGATTATTATTAGTCTCAAGTAGCGGTGGCGTTTTCTTAATGCTTTTTATTGCCTCACCAACATAAGCATGTGCATAGGAAGTTGTTTGTTCATTCCACAAACTTATCATGATAGCAAAAATTACAAATGCTGCCACAAAAACAAGCAAATTACTCTCTTTTGCAACACACTTAAATCTTTGGGCTTGAGCCTTGCATTCAAGCATTTTTTTCCCCCTAAACCCATTGGGTTTACTCATAAGTTATCTTTAATGATTTATTCGTCCAAATTGAAAATATTTCAGGGACGTAGGTCTTATGGTAGCAAAAACAAGTCCCAGAGTCAAACGTGTTATCCACAATTTCAAATTTCTAAAACAAAGTTTTATCCTTATTTTAAGCCATTTTTTCAATACAACATCAAAAAAAGCCTTCTACGAAAGGCTTTTTTTATACAAAATTTGCCAATAAGGCTTATTTATTGGATAATATGAAAATAAAGAAATGCTGTTTTAAAAAAATTTGCACAAAGATATCAATACATTTAATTGCATTTACACTAGCTTGCTTGCTCTTCATCATCAATCCCATTAACCATATTGAAATAGGTTGTCACATCGCTTATCCATTTATTTGCAGCGGCTTGTCCGCCTGTAACACTACAGTCAGAACCGCATTTCCAAAGCACCATCTTTGCTGGAGTATCCTTACCTTTTTCATTAACCAGCGTTTCAATTCTTTTTGCCACTGTCGCAACAGCGTCCTTGGGACTATTGAAGCAAGTGTGTCCTCCAGTCCCCATTAATCTTCTTTTCCCACGATAACCCCAATAATTGTAGCAATCTTGCCCATTGAGAACTGGCACACGTTTTCCCCAAGCACTTTCTTTTTTGGCGATTGCAATCATAAAAGCTGCAACAGTTCTATCTTGTTGAGCTATATATGGAATCATTGATTCTATTGGATAACCCTTAACCATTTCTTTGATTTCTTTTTCTAACAACTTTTGATCATCCATCTTTTGAATCTCCATAACTTGTCTGGCAAATGATTCTGCATCATATTCCGTATTTGATGCCACGATCTGCCCATTTTCTGTTTGAATTCCTTGTTGAGGAGAAGTTATATTGGCAGAAGCACCTTGCCCCAGATAACGATAAACAAAAGTCATCATAACCATACCAAAAAGAATGGCGCCAACAATTGAAGCATTCCAAAGTCTTACCATTGAAAATTGACCAGCAATATTTTTTGCAAGATCCTCCGTTGTTTCATTAAGCACCGCATAATGCTTTTCCATGGCAGAAAGCAATAGACTTGATTTGCTTGGCTGATAGCGAACAAAATTTTCAACCACTCGCGCACTCAAGCTGTCCCATTTTCCAATTTTTTGATCCAACAAAACACCTTCTCTGGCAAGTCTTGTTTGACGAGGAGAAATATAGAGCTTTGAATCCTCAGTAAAAAATTTTTGACTTTTTTTCCCTTTCGAGTAAAGAATTGAATGGGAACATGCTTTTTTTTCAACAGCAGCAAAACCAACAACTGTCTGTTGTTTTTTCATTTTTCCAATGTCTATATTTCTTTTTTTGTTAACCTTATGCATTTTTTATTTTTATATTCCGAAAAAGAAGCTCATTCCAACACAATTAGGACTTACGAATTTTATTTTTTAGAATTTCATGCAAATATTGTTTTTTGCGAGCTGCCGGTCGACCCGAGAGACAGAGGCCGAGCAAAAAATACATATTTGCATGAAATTAATCCAGCCGCGTAAGTCCTAACAGTATATCATTTTTTTGACCTAATTAAAACCACCAAAAAAAATCCAAAAAAAATCATCACCAAGGAAAGCACTTGCCCCATACTAAAAAATCCCAGCAACAAGCCAATCTGAGCATCTGGTTGCCTGAAAAATTCAACCAAAATTCTTACCAAACCATACCCGATCAAATAAAAAGAAAACAGCAATCCTTTTCTCATCTTTTTTTTGTCAAATTTCCAAAGAATCAAAAACAAAAACAACCCTTCCAGCAAAGCTTCGTACAACTGAGATGGGTGCCTAAGTCTTCCCAGGTCTGACTGGAAATACATCCCCACAAAAGAATTTGTTGCTCGACCATACAGCTCTCCATTCAAAAAATTTCCAATTCTTCCAAAAAAATATCCCAAAGGAATTGCCGGAGCAACAAAATCAGCCCAAGCAAAAAAGGATATTTTTCTTTTTTTCAAAAAAAGAAAACTTCCAAGCAACGCACCCAACAAAGCACCATGATAACTCATTCCAAAAATGCCTCGAAAAGTTCCATTCAAATCAAAAGGAGAAATAATAGACAAAGGATGTGCAAAAAAATATGCCGGGTCATAAAAGAATACGTATCCGATTCTGCCACCAATCAAAGCAAACAAAAAAATCACCAGCAGAAAATCCAAAAGGATGCTCTGCATTTTTTCCTCAAACTTCTTTTCTAAAACTTGTTCAGAGATTGCACCATCTTCTTGTGAAGAAACATCCTGTGAGTTAAAAAATTGAAATCCCTTGTTCAGGCGAATATTTTTTATCCTCCATCGTAAAAAAAAGTACCCAACCAAAAATCCCATGCAATATAATATCCCATACCATCTTACAAAAACAAATCCCATTGAAAAAGCAATGGGGTCTATTCCTAACGACAAATTTTGATACCAAGCAAGCATACATTTTGAAAAATTAACCAGATTACCATTCAATCAAGACTGTCAGACATCAAGACATGCACATGATTAATTATTTTTATGTGTTGTATTTTTTAAGTTGTTTTTTAAACTCAACAGCATAAATATTCCAAAGAGTTAGAAACAATGCCACAACAATAGGGCCTATGATAAAACCAAGAAAACCAATCAAGCTAATTCCGCCAAGTGTTGCAAAAAAAACAATCATTGGATGCATTTGAGTGTCCTTGCCAACTAGTTCTGGGCGCAAAAAATTATCTATGATAGAAATAATTCCTAACCCAACTGCCAAAATCACAACGCCTTGCCAAATATTTCCCGTTAGCAACATTATTACCCCTGCAGGAAACCAAACAAGACTTGCACCAAACATTGGAATCAGAGAAAGAAAAACCATAACAACTCCCCAAATCAAAGCAGAAGGAACACCCACAAGAGCAAATGTTATTCCGCCTATTCCTCCTTGCACAAGACCCACAACCAGTGTTCCCTTCATGGTTGCCCTGCTTATAGAAATAAATTTCTCAACCAAAAGTTTTTCATGTGAATCACGCAAAGGACTGAGATACATAATTTTTTTCACAAGATCTCTGCCGCCCACAAGAAAATAATACAAGGTAAAAAACATAACCACCGCCAAAAACAAAAGATGCGCAATCCCTTGATATGTTTTTTGCAAAACACCCAGCGCGCCTTGACCCAACTGTTGAGCCGCATTACTGATAGACTCACTATTTACCAGATTTTCAAAACCGAAAGACTTAAGAAGTGGACTACGATTTATATTTTCAACAACAGGATTAACATAATTATTATATGCATCTCCTGCCTTCATTGAATTTTGAAAAAGATTCGCAGCTTCATTGGCAATCAATCCCGCAATTCCCAAAAACAAACTAACAAAAATTATCATGCCCAACAACGATGTCAAAAAAGCGCTAATTTTTTGCCTTCCACGGGTAAGCTTCACGAAAAATTTATACGGTCCTTGAAAAATCACAGCAAAAACAGCTGCCAATAATATTGCAATCAAAAATGGCTTAAAAATAAAAAAGGTAAAAACACTAACGCCTGCCAAAATAAGCAGAAAAAAATGTGTGTTAAAATTCTTCAATTCCATATGTGTACTTTTTAAAAAATGAAAAAATCCAAAAACATTACTATTTCCATCAAGCCTCTATTTTGCTAGAATTATATCATATAGTATGATTTTTAAAAAGGTCTAAATATTAAAGAGCTGTTTTTGCAAAAATATGATTGAATTCAAAGAATCACACCGTCACAAACTTGTTGTCAGTGCAGATGATTTCGGCATCAGCATGCGTGCAAACAAAAACATCCTATATTTAATCGAGCTTGGAAAGATAGACCGTGTGGGTGTCATGATAAACGGAGAAATATCCCAAGAAGAAGTTTCCAAATTATCGCGCTGTGGTGTGAAAATAGATATTCATCTGGACATTCTCCATGAATTTGCAGATCAACGTCAAAAAAAGAAAAGTGGACCAATCAGATCTTTGGAATTTTTGAAAAAATTACTTTTCAGAGAAATCACAAGCAAAAAAGTTTTTGCTGATTGGAATAAGCAAATTGAAAAATTCCGCAAAATTTTTGGAAAAAATCCTGATGGCATAAATTCTCATGAGCATATCCATCTCTTTCCCTTCTTTTTCAAAATAGCACTTGATCTCAGAGACAAATATTCAATTCCATTCATACGCTTTGGGGACAGTGTCTTCATGCCAAAGCATGGCTTTGTTTCACATACCCTTCATTATCTCAGAAAAATGAATCTACGCACCTGCTCAAAACGTGGTTGTGTTTCAACAAGTTCTCTTGTAAGTCTTGATTGGATAGACGATGTGGACAATTTCATTGATAACTTGCCAGAAGGCAACATCGAGGTGGTTTGTCATCCTGAAATTGCAGATGATTTTATAAAAATAAAAAAATACTTCTAATAAATTTCTTCTTTATTCCCTTCTCCCTAATATAGCAAAGTAAGATATAAATATAGTGAATTTGGCATTTGGCACCTTGAAAATTATTTGGTAAAATTTCGTCGATCATATCTGGATGGAACG
>LBRX01000052.1 GCA_000991645.1 Candidatus Moranbacteria bacterium GW2011_GWE2_36_40 | reverse complement strand
GACTTTTTAATACTCGCTGGACGTTTATCATTGGTTTTATGTTTGTTTTTAAGATAACTAATTTTAACATCGTTGCTTAAAATGCAACAGGTCTAATACATAACCAAAATGAAAACGTACATTTGTGAAATTTGTGGTGATGCATATTTGGGAGAAGGAAAACCGACCAGTTGTCCTTTTTGTGGAGCGCGCAGTGCTTTCATAAGAGAAGGAAAAGATGCAAAACCCGTGGTTGAAGTCAAAGAGCAACTTTCCGAATTGACAGTAAAAAACTTGCAAGAAACTTTGCGCTTGGAATTGGAAGCAAATGCAATTTATTTATGCATGGCAGCGAAAACAGATTCATATGAAATTATGAAGATGTATAAGCGTTTAGCAAAGGTTGAAATGGAACACGCAATCATTTGCACAAAAATAATGCAAATTCCAATGTCTGAAGCTGGAAGTGAATCTTGTAGTGATGATGTCGTTGAAAATTTTCAAAGAACTCTTGTGCTTGAAGATCATGCTGCAGGACTTTATGCGAAATTTGCCAGAGAGGCAAATGAAAAGCATGTAAAAATTATGTTTACCGCTCTTAACCAAGTGGAAACTGATCATATTGAGCTTATTAAAAAATATTTATAAAATTATGCAAATTAAATTTGTAGCAACAAGTTTATCTCTAATTTATATTATTTCATCGTATATTTACAGAGGATTTGAATTCGCACTGTTCGTTTTTGTTTTGTGTGCTTTTTTGGTTGTGCCTATATTTTTTCCATGGCTTAATAGATGGGTTCCAGCACCATGGATAGGGAAAGACAAGAGCTATTACGGAATTAATCTTAGATCATTTTATAATTATCTTCATTTGTTTTTGTTATTTTTACCCCTTGTTTTTTTATTATATTTATTGATTAAGAATTATTTATAATGCAAATTTGGATTTATACATTGGTCAGTGTGCTCTTGGTAAGTATTGTTTCCTTGATTGGAATTGTTACGATTTTTTTTGGTGAAAAAAAATTGAACAGTTTCTTGCGTCTCTTTGTGAGTTTTTCGGTTGGTGCTCTTTTGGGAGATGCTTTTATTCATCTTATTCCAGAAGCTTTTGAAAGTGGCAGTAGCGTTGTTTCCTTTTCGATTCTTGGAGGAATTATGACATTTTTTATTCTAGAAAGATTTATTCATTGGCGCCATTGTCATGAAGTTGGATGTGAAGAGCATGGACATGCCTTGCCGTATGTGATAATACTTGGAGATGGTTTGCACAATTTTATTGACGGGATAATTATCGGTGCCAGTTATTTGGTTAGTATTCCAGTCGGAATTGCAACGACTTTGGCTGTGATTTTTCATGAAATTCCTCAGGAAATTGGAGACTTCGGGACACTTTTGTATGCTGGATTTTCAAAAAAGAAAGCACTGCTTTGGAATTTTATAAGCGCATTGACTGCGGTTATTGGTGCAGTAATGGTTTTGCTCATAAGTTTTCAATTTGAGTCAGTGACAAGCGTGTTGATTCCATTTGCGGCAGGTGGCTTTATTTATATTGCTACAGCTGATATGATTCCAGAGCTTCATAAACACAAAGCGCACAAATTTTCAGAGACAATAAAGCAAGTTTTTTTCTTTGCTCTTGGAATTTTTATAATGTATTCTTTGCTTTTTCTTGAATAAAAAATATGCGTGAAATTTTGGAAAAACTTGAAGTGATAAAAAATAAGCTCCCGCTTCTGCGGGACTATCTTTGACGTTGCAAGTAAAGCTCAAAAAATTATTGAATTGGAAAAGAAAACTACCGAAGTTGGTTTTTGGAATGACAATCAAAAAGCTGCAAAAATTTCGCAGGAACTTGAACTTTTGAAAAATGAAGTTGTTGGACTTGAAAATATTGAAAAAAAAGTTAATGAGCTTATTGAGTTGATTGGTCTTTTTGAAAATCCAGAAAATGAAGAACAGCAAGAAGTTGAAAAACAATTTTTTGAGCTTGAAAGAGAATTTAATGCTCTGGAATTTAAATCATTGCTAGGAGGGGAATATGACAAGAATGATGTGATTTTGGCAATTCGCAGTGGTGCTGGTGGAGTGGACGCTCAGGATTGGGCGCAGATGCTTGAAAGAATGTATTTGAAATGGTCACAAATGAATGGTTTCAAAGCGGTGATGGTTGAGGAAACGCGTGGAGCAGAGGCTGGCATCAAAAGCGCTACAATTGAAATAACAGGCCCGTATGCATATGGATATTTGCAAAGTGAAGCTGGCGTGCATCGATTGGTAAGACTTTCTCCTTTTAATTCAGACAATTTACGTCAGACATCGTTTGCTATTGTGGAAATTTTGCCAGTGATTGAGGAAATTTCTGAAGTTATTATTTCTCCAACAGATTTAGTGATTGATACATATCGCGCATCAGGCGCTGGCGGACAGCATGTGAACACAACTGACAGTGCTGTGCGCATCACGCACACGCCAACAAACATTGTTGTCACTTGTCAAAGTGAACGTTCTCAACTTCAAAACAAAGAGCAAGCCATGAAAGTTCTAAAAGCCAGAATTCATCAACGTTATCTGGAGGAGCAAAAAGCTGAAAAGGAAAAATTACGTGGCGAATATAAAAGTGCTGAATGGGGAAGCCAAATTCGGTCGTACGTTATTCATCCATATAAGATGGTCAAGGATCATCGCACAAAATTTGAAACTTCTGATGCGGAAAAAGTTCTCGATGGAGAATTGCAAGGATTTATGGAAAGTTTTTTGCGTTGGCAAGCTAGTCTAGCTAGCGAAAAAAAATAAATCATGTTATAGTTAAAAAGTAGCAATGATTTTTGGAAAGTAAAAAGAAAATATAAAATAAAAAGTATTTCAGATTATTTGGATATAATTCGGATATAGTTTGAATGCAAAATTAGTGTATATGTTAAAATTTGAAAATGTTTCAAAAATATATCCAGGAAACTTTGTGGCGCTTGAAGATATTAACCTTCAAATTGAAAAAGGGGAATTTTTGTCGATAGTTGGACATAGCGGATCTGGAAAATCAACCCTACTAAAACTAATCTATGCCGAAGAACAGGTTACGGGTGGGCATGTTTATTTTAATGATCGCTCAATCGATTCTATCAATCGAAAACATTTGCCATATTATCGCAGAAACATTGGAACAGTTTTTCAAGATTTTAAATTGCTTCCACAGAAAACTGCTTTTGAGAATGTGGCCTATGCTCTTGAAGTTTCTGATGAAACTGATGAAGAAATCAAAGAACTGGTTCCTGAAATTTTGGACATTGTTGGAATGGGAGATAAAGCGAACAAATATCCTCGTCAACTTTCTGGCGGAGAGCAGCAAAAAATTTGCCTTGCTCGTGCCTTGGTGAGAAAACCATTGATTATTATTGCAGATGAGCCAACTGGAAATCTTGACCCCGTTGCAACCTGGGAAATTGTCCAATTGCTTTTAAAGATAAATAGCATGGGCACAACCATTTTATTGGCCACTCACAACAAGGATATCGTAGATAAATTAAATCGTCGTGTGATTGCACTTGATCAAGGAAAAATTATTAGGGATCATCAAAAGGGAAGATACGCCATTTAAAGAGATATTCATTTTATTCTTCTCCCTCTGGGAGAGGATGTCCTGTACTCAGGACAGGAGAGGGCGGGTTGTGCATCTTAATTAGCTCCACCCTCATCCGCCCCGATTGCTATCGGAGCACCTTCTCCCAAAAGGAGAAGGAAATAATGAAAAAATTTATTTTATGAAATTTATAAAGTTAAAAAGAACATTTAGGGAGGGGATGGACAATTTCCGACGTAATGGTTGGCTGAGTTTTGCAACTGTCAGTGTGTTGGCAATTTCTTTGTATGTCATCAGTATTACGATTATTCTTGGCGTTACTGCCAACATGGTACTAAGAAATATACAAGATAAAATTAATGTTAGTGTCTATTTTAATACTGATATTGAAGAAAATAGGATTTTGGAGATAAAAAGTAAATTGACTGGATATCAGGAAATTTCCTCAATAGAATATGTTTCAAAAGAGCAAGCCTTGGAACAATTCAAAAAAATGGGAGATAAAAATCCTTCCATAACTCAGGCCTTGGCTGAAATAGGGGACAATCCATTGCTTAGCGCCTTAGTGATTAAAGCCAAGCACCCAAGTCAATATGATTTGATTGCCAAAGCTATTACAAATTCAAATTTTTCTGCAGATGTCAGTCGAATTGATTTTGAAGAAAATAAGACTGCAATAGATAGGCTTTCTTCAATTATAAAACTTGTTGAAAAAGTTGGTTTGACTCTGGGAATCGTTTTTGTTTTCATTGGTGTGCTCATCACTTTCAATGCTATTCGTCTTACCATGTATGCTCACAAACAAGAATTTGAAATTATGCGTTTGGTTGGAGCATCCAACATTTATATTCGAATGCCATTTGTGTTTGAGGGAATTTTATATGGTGCAGTATCGGCTTTTGTGGTCATGATTTGTATTTTTATAACTTCAAAATTCTTGGCGCCGATTACCCAAGGAAGTATTTCTGGCGGAGATATTGTTTCATTTTATTTTGCAAATTTCTTTATAATTTTTGGTGGACTTTTGATTTCAGGAATTTTCCTTGGAACACTGAGCGGAGTTATTGCAATCAAGCGATATTTAAAAGTTTAGAATCCTCAAATATTCTCATATGTTCTAAAAAAATCTCGCTTTTGCGGGATTTTTATTATTATCTCTTGTTGAAGATTATTAAAGGAACAGGCCTCTTAAATGAGAGAGGCGTGCTGGAATGGCTTATAAAGAGTAACCTCCTTTTTATTATTGGAGAGAGGATCAAGGGAAAGCCATTCAAGCTTTCTCTTTCAGAAAAGAGCAGGGATTTAGTACTGCTCTAATAATGGTTTTACAAAAAGCCTGGCACTTCAAACATGGTGCCAGGCTTTTTATATTTGCTGCAAGTAGTTTTAATTAAAAAATCAGGTGTCTTTTTGTATGTTGGGATTTCAGGATAGTTTCAGCAACCACTTTGGGCAAACTTACAGTGGAATTATAGAAAATTGGGAAAGTTCGCAAGTTGCAACGGAGCGGATTAGCGCGCTTTTAAAGAGAGTTATTTAGATACTCGGAAATGGACGACCCTCTGCTTTGGCTATTTCGATAATTGAAACATGGGACACTCTTAACCAAAAGCCTAGAAAATTGGAAAATTGATCAGGATCTACCAAGACTTTTTCCCCTCTAGTGAAATATTCCATTTCTTTTGTTACATAGTGCGTATTTGCAATTTTTATCATTTCTTTATCCTCTGGATTCCAGTAAACTTTTGTTTTAGAATTCTTCTCAAGCTCATCGGCTATTTTTTCCAAGTCATGACCGAATTTCTGGAGTTGTTTAACGCTGTATCCAGCTTCTCTAAGCATGGCTTTCATGCTCAATTCGAAAGAATGGCAAAGTAGGTAATAACGAACTTGCACAGCATTGTTCCTTTGCGATGTTATCAGTGTATAAGCTTGAAAGAAATCGTCTGCATATCTGTGCAATCCGCGCGAAGTAACTCTGTCTTCAGTATGTGGGTTGTTTTTGTTTGGCATTTATTTTGATATTATTTCTAAAAACAAATTTGGCTTCTTAGTTATTTGCGATTATTGAATCTAAAAAATTTTATTTTTGTGCACCTGCTGTGTCATATGTAATTTCTAAAAATATTGGTTTTCTATTTTTATTTATTACGATGTATAGGTTCTTTTTTGCCCTAGTTAACATTACGTATAATTTATTAAGTTCTTGTATATAATTATAAATTTCAGCTGTTGTGGGTTGGTATAATTTGCCAAAATAAACCGCATTATTAAAATTGCTATGTGTTTTATGTGGTAAATCTTCAATTTTTTGAAGAATTACTTGATCATATTCAAGCCCCTTTATTTTATGTATATGTTTTATCTCAAATGTTAGTTTTTCTTTTTTTGAATTTGTTATGAAATTAATAAATCCCTGTAATGTTGGCTCAGTGACCCCACCAATTTTTCCTTCCCTGGCAGGATATTGAAATATATTTTTCTGCTTTTCATTAAGATTAAAATTCTTTACCAGGCTTGGTATTAGCCTGTCTGTAAATTGCAAAAATTCATCAAAAACATTAGTATCAGGCCTTAATATGGTAGTTATATTTGAAGCTTCAATTAAGGTGCATAACAATAGATCACTATCAATTTCAGACATTTCCACTTTTTCTGAAATTAATTGTTCTAATGAATATTTAAACCTGCTTATGGATTTTGAAAAGTTGATTCTATTGTTATAGAGATCATTTTTAAATGTTAAATAGCAGATAAATAATGAAAAATATTTAAATCCAAATTTTTCTTCATAATCTTTGTATAGTTCAGCATACATGGCAAAACTATCACTATCATCACTAATATTCTGCGTCTTGTATTGTCTGTAGACATCAATAGAATTGAACTTATAAATTCCAATGCAACATACCTCATCATTTATCAATTCTTTAATTTTTAAATTAACAATTTCATCGACTTCCGTGAGCGTACTTTTTACGAAAACATTTCCAGTATCCTCATTGCCAATTACTTCATTGGAGATTTGAAGATCCTCTAAATATTCAATAATATCTCCATTGTTCAATTTTTTTATGGAAGGAGAATTCTTTATGAACTGGTCTAAAGTAATCATAGATTTTTCCCGAATATTGACCGAAAGTTAATCATAGAAAATGCCAGATAATGAAATCCTAGAAAAGTGCATTGT
>LBRX01000051.1 GCA_000991645.1 Candidatus Moranbacteria bacterium GW2011_GWE2_36_40 | reverse complement strand
TTATAAATGCCATCGCCAAAATAAAAAGCCGTAAAGGATTCTCCTGCCGAATTCCCATATATTTCGCCAGTTCCGTAGTACCAGTTGTTGGTTTTTCCTGCTCTTGTGTCTTGTGTAATACATGTAACGCTGTGAAGTTGCTCGTCGCCGGTAACCTTTGCCCAAGTTTGACCTGAATTAGTCGAACGCCACATTCCACCCGAAACGCCACCTGCTAGTATTGTATTTTCGTTTTCAACATCCAAAGCCATTGCTCGTGTTCGCCCACCAACGTTGAAAGGACCTCTATTTACCCAAGTACCCGATGATTTTAAACCTTTTTCGGAATCGTTGGGAAGCGTTTTTGCAAATTCGAGTTCTTTGCGTCGAATGCCTTCGGGAATTTTACCTGTTTCGGGATCTTTAAGTCGGTTTAAAATCCAACGAAAACGACTTTCTAAATACGCCGCATTTTTTTCAACATAAATCGTTTTTCCAATTTTTATTCCATTTGTTTTAACATTTTTGATAATCTATCTAAAACAAATATTCCAATTACAAACGCAAGCGAAATATTTATAATTTTTCCACTATCACTTACGATATTTTTTCTCTCAATTCGCTTTGCTGACCATCTGACACCCACCCAAATTGCAATCATCATTACTACTGACAGTTCAAACGCAAGAGACTCCTCATTTCCTTTAACAACCTTCCAGCTAATAATTTGGGTAGCGATAATTAAGGGATAAATAGTTACCACAATAAACAAGAGGGGCATCAGAACAATAGACTTAAACGCATGCCTAAGTGCAATTTTCCAATTTGCAGATTGTTTTCTTTCATCCATACTGTTTTTTTATTATTAATTTTATTATTCAATCACTATATTATGTTTTTACACTTGGTGCTTAATTTTTTGTATTATACGAATTTTTCACATAATACAACCGTCACTGATTTATGAATAAAATATAGCATATTTTTTATGAATTTCCAAGAGTTACTGGACATACCATATTCGCGTCATTTAGATTTACACCAAGATCGCCAATAGCAATTTACAAAACATTAAAAGTCCGCTAGACTGACATTATTGATAGCTTTTTGCATATTTGTAAATTGGTAATATATTTGTAATTCGTAGAATCATGAAGTTAACTATTCTCAAAAATCCCAATCCCCTTTTGCGGGTAAAAACAGTGAAAATCAAGAATCCTCTTGCCAAAGAAGTGCAGGAGTTTGTTTTGAATATGATTGAAACGATGTATGCCAATAATGGCGTTGGCTTGGCGGCAACACAGGTTGGCTCAAATTTGCGCGTGTGTGTGATTGAAACAGAAGGTGTTCAATATGTTCTCATCAACCCGCAAATTACCGCCAAATCAAAAATTAAAGTTATTTCAGAAGAAGGTTGCCTTAGTTTTCCGGGAAAATTTTTTCCTATTTCAAGACACAGAGAAGTGCAAGTGAGATATGTTGACCAAAATGGAAAAGCTAGCAAGCTCAAGGGTCGCGACTTGCTGTCAAGAGCAATCCAGCATGAACTTGATCATCTTGATGGAGTGCTTATTATTGATAGAGTAAAAAAAACAAAAAAGAAAATTATTGATAATAAATCTACGAGTTTGTCATCCCGCACTTGACTGCCAGCCTCTGGAGGGATGCGGACTCCAGTTTAGCTCTTCGGCTAGGCTCAGTCCTGGATTCCCCCTCCAAAGGCGGGCAGGCTGTTTTCACGGGAATGACAATATAAAAATATTTTTATAAAAAATAAAATGGATTCAAAAAAAATAAAACTGCGAGTAGTTTTCATGGGAACCTCTGATTTGTCAGAAACAATACTTGGCACATTGGTTGAAAATGAATACAATGTTGTTGGAGTTTTTACCAAGCCAGACATGAAAGTTGGAAGAAAACAAGAAATCGAGGAATCTCTTGTCAAAAAAATGGCAAAAGAAAAAAACATTCCAGTTTTTCAACCATTAAAATTTAACTCTGATGCTGTTGAAGAATTAAAAAAATTGAAACCAGACCTGATCATTGTGGCTGCTTATGGAAAAATAATTCCCAAATCAGCACTTGAAATTCCTGGCTTTGGATGCATAAATGTTCACGTGTCACTTCTTCCAAAATACAGAGGGCCATCACCCATTCAAAATGCCTTGCTATCAGGAGAAAAAGAAACTGGAGTTACAATAATGTTTATGGATGAAGGAGTCGACACGGGAGACATTATTGTTCAAGAAAAAACAATCATAGAACCAGAGGATACCACTGCAACATTGATGCAAAAAATGTCTGTTGTCGGCAGCCAACTTCTCTTGAAAACAATTCCACTGTTGATTGAAGGAAAAATTGAAAAAACACCTCAAGATAACACCCAGGCCACACTTTGCCAGTTGATAGAAAGATCTGATGGAAAAATATTTTGGACAGACAGTGCTGAAAATATTTACAACAGATATCGCGCCCTAACTCCTTGGCCCGGAATTTTTACATTTTGGAAAAATGGTTCGGAAGTTATACGACTAAAATTAAATTCGATTGGACTTCAGAAAATAAACCCAATTGAAAAACATCAAACCGGAGAAGTTTTTGAACTTGGAAGTGATATTGGTGTCCAAACAGAAAATGGCATAATAATCTTGAAAGAACTTCAATTGGAAGGGAAAAAAGTGACTGATGCCAAGTCTTTTATTAATGGTTATCCAAATTTTATCGGAAGTATTTTGCAATAGTTTTTAAAATCCTGAATCTAATGGTTCAAATTATGGATCATACTCAATGCATGGTTTCAAAAATTAAGAGTTTGCCTTTTGCTTTGCCTGTTTTCTTTTGAGGCAACAGAGAGCGACAGCGAACTCTTAGCAAGCAATCATAGTTCTTCGATTGCGAAGCGTGCCGAAAAAGGAAACAGGCAAAGCAAAAATTTCAAAAAGAATCATGTGTTGCGTGTGACTCCAAATTATCAACAATCTAATCAACTGGCAAAAAAATGCAAAAAGAAAAAACACTCTTACAAAGCGATGAAGAAAAACAAAAAGAAAAAAATGCCATTATCATTGGCTTTGGACTTATTTTTTTTGTTATCATTTTTACAATTGCACGCAATACCATTTTTTCATCTTCCACCGATCAAGAATCTGACAAAAAAAGTTTTCAGTCTCAATTTGAGGACACTTTTCCATACAAAACAATCAGCTCAAAAGAGCTTAACAAAAAAATTATAGGTTCCAACAAAAAAGATGGATTAACATTGCTTGATGTAAGATCTTTTGATAACTATATTCAAGAACATATCGTTGATGCAATAAATATTCCTTTGGATGAATTTCCTGTTGGATCAAAAATAGATTCCCACAATCTAATCATTATCATTGGAACCAACAGTCAGGACAAGGATGTAAAAACTGCAATTGAAAAATTAAAACAAGATAACTTCGAAAATATTCTTGTTCTGGCAGGAGGCATGGATTCTTGGAAACAACTAATCGGAGCCACTGTTACTTATGGCAATCCAAAATCATTTGTTGATCAATCAAAAGTATCCTATCTTGATCCAGAACAGCTAAATGATGCGCTAAGCCAACAAGTACCTGTTTACATAATCGACGTTCGTTCTACTGAAAATTTTGCCAAGGGTCATATTGCAGGTGCAAAAAATATTCCATTTGAAGAATTGGAAAAAAGACGATTAGAAATAACGGAAAAAAAGATTGTGGTCGTGGGAGAAAATGAACTTCAAGAATTTCAAGCTGGGGTGCAAATGTACGACATGCTATTGGCTTCACCATACATAATGCGCACAGCCATGCCAGGCTGGCAAAACAAAGGATTTGCCCTAATAAAATAGTATTCGTCATCCCGCATCTCCTCATATTTAATATTTCATGACTTACGCATCTTGTTTTTTATAATTTTATGTAAATATTATTTTTTACGAGCTGCCGGTCGATCCGAGAGACAGAGGCCGAGTAAAAAATACATATTTGCATTAAATTCAGCCCGGTACGTAGTAAGTCTTATCAAAAAACCATGCGTTGCGCATGGTTTTTTTATGATCAAATAAATAAACTATTTTATTTTACAAGCTTGTCTTTCAATATTTGCAAAGCAGCCTCCATTTGAGGATCTTTATTGTTATTATAGTCTTCATTACTCAATTCAACTTCCTTATCAGGCTTAATTCCCTGTTCATTGATTTGTGTTCCATTTGGAGTTAGCCAACGTGCAACTGTAATCTTTGCAGCAGTACCTTGTGACATCTTCACAAATTCTTGCACAGAACCTTTGCCAAATGATTTTTTTCCAACCAATGTCACGTTATCAGGTCTATTATCTTTAAGCGCGCCTGCCAAAATTTCAGAAGCGCTTGCGCTACCTTCATTAATAAGCACGACTGTTTCCAAGGAGCTGGCCAAATCTCCACCTCTGCTATACATCTTTTTTTGACTCTTGTCTCCATTTTCCTCAATAACCACAATCTTATTTTTCACAAGCAATTTACTAGCCACATCAATAGCTGACTCAAGATATCCACCAGGATTATTTCTCAAATCAATAACAACCCCAGAAGCTTTTTGTTGAAGAGCACTATTAATTGCGTCAGTGAACCCCTTGGTTGTGTCATCACCAAATCGCGTAACCTTTATCAATGCAATGTTTTTTTCTTTTAGTTCAAAAGTAACGCTTTTTACATTTATCACATCTCTTTTTACTGTAATATCCTGAGTATCCTGCTGCCCCTCTCTAAAAATTGTCAGCGCAACAGACGATCCTTTTTGTCCACGAATATTATCAACGGCTTCCTCAATGCTCATTTCTGCCGCTGTTTTTCCGTCTATTTTTATAATCTTGTCACCGCTTCGAAGACCAGCCTTCTCTGCAGGAGTTCCCTGCAAAGGAGCAATGACAGTTAATATGCCTGACTTTATTCCAAGTTCAGCCCCAATACCCTCAAAATTTCCAGAAATATCCTCCCCAAATTTTTTGTTTTCTTCTGGATCAAAAAAAGTTGTATACGGATCCCCCGTTGCTTCCATCATCCCCTTAATCGCTCCATAATACAATTTACGAGCATCCAATTTGTCTGTATCAACAAATTTTTCCTTGAGCAACTCCCAAACATTCCAAAAAAGTGAAAAGTCAATTGAACTATCAACATTTTCATCCTTATTATCAAAAACAGCCTTTTCTATCGAAACAGGATTGAGAGCCTGTTGACTTTCCTTTCCCCTATTAAAGCCAGCCCAAAAAATTCCAACGGCAAAAAAAACAAGCACCAGCATTTGAAAAAAATACTTGGACATTCTTTTTTTATACAGTTTGAATTCTTCAGGTGCTTCTTCTTTTTCATCAATGCCTTTATGAGAATATTTTTCTTCTTGCATTCTTTTCTTTTCTTTAATTATGAATTGGTAGTGACTTTCCAAAAAATTTTTTGAAATATCTAACTGCGCTAGTTATGTGTATCCAGGTATACTTATTAAACAACAAAGAACGAACTATTCCGCCCTTTGCACTTCCCTTGCCATGATAATGATGCATGCTTGCCAAAGGATAATAAACCACCCTAAAACCATTTTCCCAAAATCTACGACACCAATCCACGTCTTCCATGTACATAAAATATTGTGGATCCATCAAGCCAACCTTTTCAATTGCTGCTCTTGAAATCATCAGCGCGCTACCCATCAGCCAATCAACATCTTTTGGGCTTTTATGATCATAATCATTCATCAAAAACCAATCTAAATGTTTTTTTGCAAAAGACATTTTTCCTAGAAATGTTCTTCTATATAATATTGTGAATGGCTTGTAAAAACGAAAACAAGATATCTGCAAAGTTCCATTAAAATTCAAAAGTTTTGGACCAACCATTCCAACCGAGGAGTTTGCTTGCAAAAAATTCAACATATTTTGAATTGCATTTTCCGTAACAATAATATCCCCATTAAGGATAAGTAAATATTCCCCTGCACTGTTTTCTATGCCTTTTTTGACAATTGCTTGAAAACCAACATTTTCCTTGAATGGGAAAAATATCACATCTTCAAACTGTTCACGCATCATCATTTCAGTATCCTCCTGGGTGGCGCTATCAGTCACAATCAACTCATGCTCGATGTTATTCGCGCATTTTTTTATTGAATCCAGACAAACCTTAAGCAAGTCTGGATGTTACGCGTTTCGAAACATTTCTTTTTTGGCCAATAGTTGGCGACAGCAACTCTTTGAGCTTTTGGATATTGAGTATTTATCCAAAAGCGTGCCAAAAAGGAAATGGTTGAGAAAATGCGTAAGTCCTAACTACACTGAAAAACTAGGCTTTTGGTTCAATATCAGATTGGACTGGAAGTGTAAAAATGTTTTTAAACATCTCCCTTATTCTATCATAATTATCTCCTATTGGAAGCAAAATATAACCAGTTTCAGGAGTCATTGGTGGGTTATATAAAAGACCTTCATCTGAATTTTCCAAAACTCTGCGCACTACTTGCTGATTTTGCATTGCTCGTTCCAATTCATATAGTCGTTTGAGTTCCCATCCTTGCATATCAGTCTTAACATTTTCTCCTAAGCTATCAATCATGGCATTGATTTTGCTAAAGTCAGTTAATGTTCCAGCGCTCAAGGCTTTTTCTTTTATTTTTTGAATAATCAATTGTTGTCTTTTTGCGCGATCAAAATCACTTGTGGTTTTTCTGGCACGAGCATAGCACAAAGCTTGATCGCCATTAAGTGTCTGCTTTCCAGCAGGAAGTTTGAAATCTCCACCGCATTCAGTATTTGGGTTGGTACAAAGTGGATATTGTTTCACGACACGAAGTCTTCCACTTGCAGTTCTAACAGTTTTGTCTTCAAATTTTCCAGTTGGAACAGTGAAGACCTCAGAATCGCAAACATGTTCTTCATTAAATTGCAAAGCTTCTTCAAAAGGAGCCGTCAAATTTACTTCCACGCCTCCAATTGCATTAACCAAATCAGTAAAACCTTTAAAATTTATTACCAAAGCATACGAAACTGGCATTCCAACAATATCACTCACAACGGTTTTCATATCCTCAATACCCTTTCCGTTTCCTTTTTCTTCTCCATAAGCATATACAGCATTGATTTTGCTTTTAGACTCCGTTCCTGGATCGGTCACATACAAATCACGAGGAATGGACAACATGGAAACCTTGTTATTTTGGATATCAAAACTTGCAACCATGATGGTGTCAGCCAAAGTTCCACCTCCCGTCACATGTTCGCCTCTCATTCCCAAAAGCAAAACGTTAACCCTTCCATTTTCCTCGCCTTCAAGTGAATCCTTGACTCCTGGAATCATATGGGTCAAGCTTCCAAAAATATTACCATCGACTGATATCTTGTTTAATGTGGCACCTGTCTTCCAAGCAACAACACCAGCAATAACAACAATCACGCCAACAAAAATAAGAAGTGGTTTCAGCCACCTTTTTTTGCTTGTTTTCCCTATTTCAGTCCTCATGTTACGACCAAAACCTTGTTCATTTTCCATACAATAATGCTTTTTTATTAATTTAAAAATATAATTCACTAAATTATGCTACATTTTTTCAAAGATTGCAAGCATTTTTCTTGCTGATTTTTCCCAAGAAAAAAAACTAACCCTCTTCCTGCCTGAATCAATCAATTCGCTCCTGAGATCATTGTCCATAGAAATATCATACAACTTTTTTGAAAAATCATCAAGATCTAATGGATCAAAATACAAAGCAGAATCTTGAGCGACCTCCCTCAAGCTTGGGATATCAGAGCAGATGACTGGCACTTTTTGACTCATTGCCTCAAGCACAGGAATACCGAAGCCTTCATACAAAGAAGGAAAAACAAAAACATGCGCCAACGCAAAAATTGTTGCCTTATCAGCCTCTTCAATAAATCCAGGAAAAACAACTTCTCCCTCCAGGTTATTTACACGAATAACCTCATCAATACGCTCATCGTAATTATGAGACTTCCTATTTCCACAGATAACCAACTTTGTTTCATCTATCTCATTCTTAATACGAGCAAAAGCAGAAATAAGGTGCGGGACATTTTTTCGTGGTTGCAAAGTCCCCAAATACAAAACAAATTTTTCAGGCAGACGATATTTTTCGCGAACATTTTCACGTTGCTCAATTGAAACATCACTACTTAAAAATTCTTCGCTGATTGAATTGTGAATCCATTCAACTTTTTCAGGATTAATTTTGTAATATTTTTCAATTTCATTTTTGGTAAACTGCGAAACTCCCACAATTTTATTGGCGCGCTTCAAGCTCAATGGAATCAATGTTTTTAAAAAAAACAAATCTGAAAATTTTATAAACTGCGCAAAAAAATTAAAAGAGATGTCATGGATTATGGTGACAATCTTAACATTTTTTGGCACAAAAAAGGGTGTGATATATTGGGTCAAATAAACATCTACAGGATCTTTTCTGAGATACCATGACAAAACAAGGAAATTCCAAGCAAACTTGCTCTTTGTTTTGAGAACAACTATTTCGAAATTTTTACCTTTAATTATTCCAAGTTCTTTTTCAATATTGCCAAGAAGTTCAAGCTGATTAAGATCAGCAAAAAGTACATAGCTATTTTTATTGTCAATTTTAACAAGATTTTTTACTAAATTAAAAAAGACCACCTCATCACCAGTTCTTTTCTTCCCTATTAATCTAATATCAATTCCAATTTTCATTATATTTTTGTTAAGTTGTTACCCTTTTATTTAAAATAATACCAACAATAAATCCAATGCAAAAAAAACCAAAATGACTACTCCAAAGCCAATGATCCAACATTAACGCTGGAGATAAGGCTATGATTAAGCTTACGGCAAGTGTCCCATTTTGCCAAGCAAAAAAAGAGATAAATGCCAGAAACATCAAAAACAACAACAAACCAAAAATTCCAGTTTCAGCCAGAACAAGCATTGGCACATTATGCACGGGCTGATAATTCCACACCTCATTATTTGGATTATTTATTTTTATTTGTTCAATATAATTACCCATTCCAACACCCCAAAACCAATTACTGCTCACGATTTCCTTTCCTTGTTGAAAATACAATTCACGATCGGAAAATGATTTTTGTTCCAATCGTCCGCTGCCACCAGATCGCATTGAAAATTGCTCTGAATAAAAAAATATCATAATAGCAAAAACACCAATTGTGGCAATGACTGGCTTCAAGATTTTAAACAAAGCTTTATTTGAATTTTGACAATACGCTCTGACAAAAACAAAAACACCAACAAAAACAAGTCCCATCCACGCACCTCGACTAAAACTTGCAAACAAAGCCATCGAAAAAGATACTAATGAAAAATACAAAAGAATTTTTTCATTTTTTTTGTTTCCATTTTCTATTATCAGCCATATAGCAATAATGATACCAAGCAACATCATAACACCAAAAATATTTGGGTGATCAAAACTACCATAGGAGCGTAGCCAACGAACAGGTGTCGTTTGGCTGAAAGGATAGAACTCAACAATTGAAGTACCAGGCAAAGCCGGATCATGTTGCGACAAACCAAGCCATTTGTTGGCAAAAGAAAACTGAACAAAAAACTGCCATATTCCAAGCCAGGCATTAATCAACAATCCGAAAACAAACAAACCCAGCAAAAAAGTTTTGTCCTTAAAAACTGACACCAAAAAAGAAACACCCCCAGCAAGAAGAATCCACATCGCATGTTGAATAACAAGAATTTTGTTTGGCGCAACACAAAGCGAAACGATGCTCAAAATTAGAAAGATCAAAAGAAATGATTTTGAAAAAATATTTTTTTTAAAATAAAAAATAGCAAAAAGCAAGAGAAGCACAACAAGGACATCAACTGCATACAATCCCCAGGAAAGATATCCATTTGATGTATTTTCCACTTCTTCAATATTTGCAATCCATCTTGTCTGCAAGGGTAACAAAAAAACCAAAAAGCATGTGCCTATTTTTAAAAAGTTATTTTTCAAAAATTTAATCATTTGTTTTTTCTGCAAGCAAACTTACAGCTATTCCAAAATACACCCAAATAAATCCAAGAAAGATTCCTGAATTAAAAAGATTTGGAACAACAACAGCAACCCAGCCTGCCATCAAAAAAAGAATTGCTGTACTATTTTTATTTTTTTTATCATTTTCAAAAAAAGCAACCACTGCCGACAAAATAATATATCCGAGCAATACTACAAATGACAAAATTCCAAAAATACCACTTCCCAACCAAACTTCCAAGAAAATATTGCTAGCATTCAGTCCAGCACCTCGCTCATCTGTGCCTAAAATTTCTGAGATGTTTCCCCAGCCAATTCCAAGAACAGGATTTGATTTTATTTGTTGCCAAGATTTTTGGTATATTTCAGCACGAATGTTCACATTTGGATCGGGACGATAGACCTCCATAATAACATTGCCAAGTTTTTTTTCATTTTCAATATCCTCCAGATTAATGTGGCGACAACTATATTTTTCCAATTCCTCTGTATTATTGATTTTTTGTGGTGACGGAATAATATTTTGATTTCCAGAACATGCAATCGTAATTTTTTGCAGTCCACCAGTGCTCACTGCCCGATTTGCTATCTGAAAACGCGTCAAAGGCATTGCAATCAAAAGCGCAACACCAAAAGCGATCAAAACAAATAGCAGTTGAGTTCCAGCTTTTTTCCACTGCCACTTTTGTATTTTCAAAATATTCACCATTTTTTTCCACCTGCTTCGATCGCCCTCTCCAAGCTCCGCATAATTTTCAAGAAGAATAAACTTAAGAAAAACAATTATCACAAACACAGCCCCCACCCAAGCACTACGAGATACGGTTAGAATCAAAACAATAAATGTGAGCACGAGATACAAGATACAAGATACAAAATACAAATCATTTTTTGAAATTTGAAATTTGAAATTTGGAATTTGTTTGGTCATTGTTTCTTGTTTCTTGTTTCTTACCTTGTATAAAATAGTCAAAACAACAGCCAAGCAAAAAACAAGGTACATTCCTAGCCAATCTGCTTCAGTAAACGTTGAATTTGGTCTTCCTGGCATAACTTCAAAAGATTCAGCTCCAATCAAAAATCTTAAATTTTGCCAAATTGAATACAACAAAACAACCAGTCCACCACTCAAGAAAAATGGGAAAATACGTTTCACATCTTGAAATGATTGAACATATGTTCTTGTCAAAAAATACAACACAACAAAAGAAACTGCCACGATTGCCTGCTTCAAGCTCATTCCCTTATTTGTCGCAAAAAGCGCGCTCAAAAAACCACCAACAACAAAAACTAGCACCATCGCATCTACCCATCTAAATTTTGGCAAAGAAAATGCCAAGCGTTTTGAAAAAAATTGAACCAAAAGAGAAATGACTGTAATAGATCCAAAAAACTGATACGGTCTAAGTGAAAATCCCAGACTTTCAGGCGCCAAGTTAATGTTTTCTAGCGCCAATGTCCCAATGAAAAAAGCAAACGTCCAGCTTGGACGATACAAGCCCAAAACCAAAGCAAGGGCTGCAAAAAAAACAAAATCTCCCAAATTTTTAAACGGCAAAAGTCCCACATTTGAAAACCAAATTGCAAAAATAACCAAAATTAAATTGGTCACAACAAGATATGCCCTGGTGGCATTTTTAGCAAAGTAATCCAGAAGTTGTTCAAGATATTTCATATCTTTTCTTTTGAATTTGCAATTTTTAAAAATTAATTTATGATATGCATTATTTTTGTAACAAATCTTTCCCAAGAAAAGTGTTTGGCTCGCTCCAATCCCTTTAGAGATAACGATTCTTTCAGATGATTATTGGTTAAAATGTTTTTCATTACCATGGCCAAATCATCAACACTTTCTGGATTGCAATACAAAACACTATCAACTCCAACTTCTGGAAGTGAAGATGTTTTTGAAGTTATGACAGGAGTGCCTTGATTCATTGCTTCAAGCACTGGAAGTCCAAATCCTTCATATAAAGATGGGTACACAAAAACACTAGCATTTTTATATAATACAGGAAGATCTTCTTGAGGAACATAATCCAAGAGAATGACGTGATCACTAAGATTAAGCGCTTGAATCAATTGAGCA
This sequence comes from Candidatus Moranbacteria bacterium GW2011_GWE2_36_40, assembly GCA_000991645.1. Lineage (GTDB taxonomy): Bacteria > Patescibacteriota > Minisyncoccia > Moranbacterales > GWC2-37-73 > UBA12068. Next base: position 1,236 of record LBRX01000051.1, on the reverse strand, counting down.
GCATCAGTTACCAATGGCGCAAGACCTGGCATTAATTTTCCTGAAATGACAAGTTTTGGCAACCAACTTGCATTTCCATATGACTGATGCAAAAGTTTGTATGCTCTCAATGTTCCCTCAACATTTTTTCGCACCTCCAACCCTCCTCCAGAATAGATATACCCACCTTCAAGTTTATATTTTTGCAAAATTAATTTTTCATCTTCTAACGAAATTTCTTTTTTATATATTTCATCGACATCAATATATGAAACTGTTATTTTTTCAGGTGCAATTCCAAGATGAGCAATGAGATCCTTTTCGGTGCGATGTGAAACAGCAATTACTTTTTCCACGTTATAGATAGCTCTCTCAACAAATTTTTGATACAACTTTTTGCGCCAGTTGTTCAAATAATGAGGGAAAAGTTTTGGAATAATATCATGCACAACCATAATATGTCTTGTTTCACTATTTGGATGCATGACAGTGGTTGATTGATACAAGCTGAGCAAAACATCACACTTATCTTTTTTTATTTTTTTCGGCAACAAAAACTTCTCCCACCAAATCTTGCGAATTAAATCATCTCTCTTATATATAGGCAAAAAAACTTTTTTACTAAACCCATCCGGCAAATCAATCTCCACGTCCTCTTCAAGATACAAAATAAATTCAACATCCTTGTTGTTTGGAAATTCCGTTAACTTTTTAAGAAAGTTAACGGTAACCTGCCCTATCCCCGTGTTTTGTTTGCGAAGAAAAGAAGCGTTTATTCCTACAATTGACATATTTTTGAAAGCAAAGTGAGAAGTGCAAAATTTGGCAATCCCACAATAATTTGCTTTTACTTATAACATTAAGAAAAACTAAAAAAAATTATGTTCACTGCAAACAATCGTTGTTGAATACATTGATTACAGGACGATTCTACCAATTTAGTATAACAAAAAAGACACCGATCGCCAAACGACAATCAGTGTCAGAATTTCATCCTTTTGTATTATGCCATTTTTGCTATGTTATTTACTAGCGTAACCACATAGTAACCTATAGCCGCAGTTATCATGAAAATAACAAAAGGAATTGCAGCATGAAAAGCTATCTCCCCCGCATGCATTTTATGATGTTGTCTGTGCATATAATAGTAGTATTATAAATTAAGTGGTCTTAAGTTAACCACGGATTAGTGTTAAAATATAGTCATAGGTCGTACAAACTTTTGACATAACATTTTAACACTCATCTATGAAACCT
>LBRX01000050.1 GCA_000991645.1 Candidatus Moranbacteria bacterium GW2011_GWE2_36_40 | reverse complement strand
TGTAATTAAGCTGTTTATGCCTTAATTATACAGTAAAAATGGGGGTTTTTGCAATAATTCTAGGTTTTAGTTTTTCAGGGGAATTGGCAACAGTCCCATGAAAAAGGGATGCACACCATTAAAGATATGCATCCCTTGTAAAAGAGCTTTTCAGCTCAGTTTTCCTCGTTTGTCTTTTATGTCCACAGGGAGTTTTGCTTTGATTTCTTTGCAAAGCAAGATCACATCCCTGTTTTCATATTCTAGTTTTTCATTGCCGACATATATTGTAGCGCTGTATATGCCCTTGCTGTAGCTAGATTTTCTCGGGCATATTATCGGGTGGGTACATTTTTCTAACTCCTCCAATATTTTGTCGGTTTCATCTTCAATGAGTTGGCGATTGGAATGTACGCGTTGCTTTTTCTCGTGATCAAGTCTTGTCATTATGGACTTGAGAAAAGTGGAAAAACAAATTAACTCCATCCCTCCAGCCCTGAAACTTATAGTACAAGTCGACTCCCCAATTTCATCAAAAGATAGCATATCTTGACTCATAAGGGGGCCTGGAGGCTGATGAGAAAATAAATCCCTTATTTTACAACTAACGGTTATCTTTGTTTTATTTTGCTTTGCATCAATTATTTTGTACGTAACTTCTTCTGGTGAATAATGATGTTCCCTGGATAGGTGTTTAAAGAAAGGATTAATTAAATCTTTTAGTAGATTTTCTAACTTGTTTGGCATTTTGCCCTCCTAGGCTTATTTTGTTGTTAATGATACTAAAATGGTTTTTAGGCCATTGTTTAGTATGGACTATTTGAAGCATTTTGTCAAGCTCGGTTTCTTGCCTTTTTTTCCTATAATGATACAATTGAAAAATCGAAAAAGAACTCTGATTAAGCGATATTAATGCTAAATTCACCCGGTTAAATAATTTTAAATTTCTTAAAAAATTTAAAATTAAGATTTGAGAAGACGGATGAAGATTGTGAAAAATAATTAGATAGATATTAAAAGTAAGTTGTTTCTCTTTATAGAGACTCAAATCTTATTTAACTGGGTAAATGAATTTTCTGCAAATGTTTGGTGGGCTGAAAGTTGCTATTGATAAGGAGATTGAGCATTGTTTTGATATTGCCATTAGAGAAGCTCAAAAAAGTGATGATCTCATTGCTGAGGCGTTGACGCATACAAAAAAGATTGCACTCTCTGGTGGTAAAAGAATTAGAGGGGCTCTTTTATGTCAGGCATATTTTGGATTTGGAGGGAAAGAAAAAAAGAAAATTTTGAAAGTTGCTGCTGCGATCGAGTTGGTCCATCTTTTTTTGTTGGTTCATGATGACATTATTGATTGTGGAAATTTGCGTCACGGGGAAGAAACGTTGCACAAAATGCTTGAAAAAAAATACCAAAAAAACATTACCGCTGAGCAAGCAAGGCATTTCGGTGAATCAATCGCAATTATTGGTGGAGGAATGTTGTATGCCATTGCTAATAGAATAATCCTGGAGGCCGGATTTTCTTTGCAAGAAACAACACGTGCGCTTGTTCAATTGCAGAAAATTGTGGCAACAACAATAATTGGACAATCGCAAGATATTTCAATAGAACGAAAAAGGAATGTTTCGGAAAAAGAAGTTTTGGCGATGTATGAAAACAAGACGGCCAGGTATACATTTGAAGGACCATTGTATCTTGGCGCATTGCTTTCTGGATGTGATGATAAAAAAATATTGCGAAGCTTGAGTAGTTATGCGGTTCCCTTGGGGATTGCATTTCAAATTCAAGATGACATTTTGGGGATTTTTGGCCAAGAAAAAAAGATTGGAAAATCCGTGGCTTCTGATATTGAAGAAGGAAAGATTTCATTGATGGTTGCGAGAGCACAAAAAACTGCCACAAAGGAGCAAATAAAAAAATTAAATGCTATTTTGGGGAAGAAGAAATTAATAAAAAAAGAAATCACAATCTTCAAGGATATTTTGATTTCATCAGGTGCTCTTGGATATGCACAGGATTTTGCAAGGTTGTATTTAAATAGAGGTAAAGCTGAAATTGAAAAAATAATTATTTTGCCTGAATCAAAAAAGTTTCTGTCTGATCTTGTGGTATATTTAGAAGGAAGGGAAGTATAGTTTACTATAATTTGGAATATATAGCCAAAATCACATTGGAATGATTAATAATTTGTTTTAGAAATATAATGTTACAAGACAATAAAATAGAAAATAATAAATTACCTCAGCATATTGCCATTATTCCAGATGGAAACAGGCGATGGGCAAAAGAAAAAAGTCTTGAACCATGGAAGGGACACGAGGCTGGTGCTGCAAAATTGGAACAATTGGCTCGCTGGGCTTTTGACAACGGAATTTTTTGTCTTTCTTTTTGGGGTTCATCTTTGAAAAATCTTGAAAAAAGACCACTAAGAGAAAAGCAGGAGTTGCTAAGGATTTATGAAGAATATTTTGAAAAATTAATTGTTGATGAAGATATTCATCGTAACCGCGTAAGAATAAATGTGATTGGAAAATGGGAGAGTCAATTTCCAACATCGTTAAAGAAGATTATACTTGAAGGAATTGAAAAAACAGCTCATTATGATCAACATGAATTGAATTTCTTTTTGGCATATAGTGGCGATGACGAAATGCTGGATGCTGTTCGAGCTATTGCTGAAAGCGGGGTTGATCCAAAAAAAATTACAGCCGAGACAATTAAACAGAATTTGATGACAAGCAAATTACCCGCAGTAGACTTGTTAATTAGAACGGGCGGCGAACCGCATCTGAGTGTTGGTTTTATGATGTGGGATATTGCCAATTCATATTTGTATTTTTCCAAAAAATATTTTCCTGATTTTAATGAACTTGAATTGTCTGAGGCTATTGATGAATATGTTGGCAGTGGCAAAAGAAATGGAAAGTAGTCGCAACAAACAACATGCAACAAATAACATGCAACACACAACCTCAGTTAAATATTGTGGAGTACCACAATTTAACGGGGTAAATATATAACATATAACAAGAGCTAGATTATATTATGAAAAAGTTTTTATTTGTATTTTTTGCATTGTTCTTATTTTTTCCTTTGACGACTTTTGCACAAGAAAAAAAGCAAGCTGTATATTTCTATGCAACATGGTGCTCTCATTGTCAAAAGGTGGATTCTTTTTTGAAAAAGAATGGATTTTACGAAAAATATGATATCAAAAAATTTAATTTTGATGAAAGAGAAAATAAGATTCTTTTAAAGAATGTGCTTGATGGAAAAATGATTACAGATGGAGGTATTCCAGCAGTGGTTATTGATGAAGAAATTTTTATTGGAGATGTTCCTATTGTTGATAATTTTGAAAAGAAAATGGAAGCTTCAAGTGGGACAGCTCTTCAATATGTCGAAAAATTCGGAGGTGGAAAGCAGGACAAAGTTAAGGAAATTTCAAAACCAAAAAAAGATGAACCTGGTGAGAATAATAAGGGTGTGGCGTTGCCGCTATTGTTGGGAGCGGCATTTAGCGATGCGTTTAATCCATGTGCCTTTGCTGTACTTATTTTGTTAGTCGGAACAGTTCTCAATTCACATGGAAAGCGCAGGGCTCTTTGGGCAGGACTTTTGTTTTCTTTGGCTATTTTTATTTCATATTTTTTGATGGGATTGGGACTTTATAGGGCAATAACGATTTTTAATATTCCAAAATATTTTTCCTTGGTTGTTGGAGTGATTGCTATCTTGGTTGGGTTGGCAAATCTAAAAGATGCATTTTGGTATGGAAAACTTTTTGTCATGGAAGTGCCGTTGTCTTGGCGTCCTAAGATGAAATCGATTTTGAAGCATGCTACTAGTCCTTTTGGTGCTTTCACGAGTGGACTTTTAGTTAGCTTATTCTTGTTGCCTTGTTCTAGTGGCCCGTACATTGTTATTGTGGGATTATTGGCGGAAAAAGTTAATGTTGCAATTGCGACAACTCAACTTGCTCTGTATAATTTAATTTTTATTTTGCCAATGCTTGTGATAACATTTGGAATGTACTTTTTTAATTTTCAAATGGCTGAGCTGGAGAAAATGCGTAGAAGTAATCTGAAAGTTTTGCATGCTGTTGTTGGCACGATAATGATTTTAATGGGATTGTATTTGATTCAAGGATGGCTGTAGTGAGTTATAAGATTATAAAATAATTTATTTTTTATTAAAAGTTAAATAGTTAACTAGTTGCTTGGTTGAATAGGTAAACAAAAAAATTTACATATTCCTAACTTACTAATTAACTATGCAACTACTCAACTAATATGGAAATGGAATTTACAGATCAAAATTTTGATCAAGAAGTTATTGGTTCAGATGTTCCAGTGCTGGTTGATTTTTGGGCACCTTGGTGTGGACCATGTCAGATGATGGGTCCAATCATTGAAGAATTGGCCAAAGAAATAGGAAGCATTGCGAAGGTTGGAAAAATAAATGTTGATGAAAATGGTAACACGGCTTCAAAATTTGGAATTATGTCAATTCCAGCTATTAAAATTTTTAAAGGAGGCGAAGTTGTAAAGGAATTTGTGGGAGTTCAGCCAAAGGAGATTTTGAGAAAAGAATTAGAAGCACTTGCCTAAGAAAAACTTTAATAAAAACAAGTCTGTAATTTATTCGGGCTTGTTTTTTTTATTTTCACTAAAATGCTTTTGAATCCATATATCCATTTATGGATTTACAATTATACTTGTATCCATGTTTATAATTTCTTGAAAAAAACCACAAATCAGTGGTCGTATGTTACTTGGTTTTTTGATTATTACATTTTTTTATTCACATTTAAGTATTTTTAGTATATAATTAAGCCATGTTAGAATGTCAGCAACTCAAATCAGAATATTCCCAACTTGAAACACTCAAACAAGAATTTGAGACGGCTTTTGATGAGGCTGTGAAAACAGGAAACACTGAGAAAGCAAAACAGCTGAAAACTGAAATTCAAGAAAAACTGAAAAGTCTCAAAGAAAAGATAGTACCCAGGGAAATCAAGGCAATTTTCATAAATCCCGAAACCAGCGAGCAAAAAGAAATCATAATTAATATTCAAGAAAAAACTCAAGAAGCACAAGAATTTTACAAAAAGCACAATCTGCCAATTCCAAATGAACAAGAAATAATGTCAGTTTGGAGGAAAAATCATAAGGAAATCAAAGAAGAAATTGAGAAATATGGTTATGACAATGTTTTGATTATTCCAGAAGATTTACCAGATACTGAAAATTTACACAATCAAATGACCGAGGGATACAATGCATCTTGGACGAGTGGTAACTTTGATCAGGGCGGAGGATTTGCTGGCTCAAAACACACTGAGCAACAAAAAGTCAAAATCATTCTTTGCCACAACGATCAAAATATCTATCAAAATCAAGAAGCTAATGTTTTTGAAAAAGCAACACTGAATAAAAATATTATGCAGCTTTCTGGCTTGACTGAACAAGAAATAAATCAAAAAATCCAAAATCAAGAAAATATCCCAATTAATTTTGAAACAGAAATTAACAATCAAAAAATTCAAATTCAAGCCGAAGGACTTTCTCTCAATGAATATTTCATTTTTCAAAGGCAATATTTTGAGAAAAATCAAAAACATTTGGACGAAAACGGTTGGACGTGGCTATTGAAAACATTCTCCGCTTCGCGCGTCGTGAACTCCTACTGGTATTCTGGCGCTGCTCGGCTCCGCGTGTATGCCCTTGATCTCGATGATTCGGGTGGCGATCTTGCGTGCCGCCTCTCCCGTAGTTTTTCAAATTAACTTAGGCTTTGAGTCTTTGGGTTTTTATTTTGAATTTCTTTTTTTATTAAAACTCGGCTAGTATAATCAGTAGAAATGGCCATTTTTGCAATGATTTGCCGAAAGGAAAATTCGCAGTCCAGAGTCGTGCAATGAAAAATTGTGCGAGTGTGAGGTAAAAATTTTTTCCGAAAAAAACTACAGTCTTTCCTTAAAGCAAGGGAGTTGCTTTAATAAAATTTTGAAATGAAGTTATACTTGAAATGGAAGAGGAAGGATAACTCAAGAGGCGGCCGCTTCGCGCGTCGTGAACTCCAACTGGAATTCTGACGATGCTCAGCTCAACGTGAATGCCAATGATCTCGATGATTCGAATGACAATCTTGCGTGCCGCCTCTCCCGTAGTTTATTTATTAATTTGACTGTAAATATTTGAGCCAACCTCCCAGCATCTTGCCGATTTCTTGCAAATGTTGCTGTACTTTCAAATACGTTTTATCGTCAATAATGTTGATTTCAAATGCAAGGCGAAAGTAAAGTTTCAAAAGCTCAACTTTTGTATTTGCTTTTAAAATATAGGCATCTTTGAAATTTTTCTGTTGCACATTTCCAAACACAACATATTCAATTGTTTCAAAGATGGTGTTTTCCAATTTTTCTCCAAGACTGTAGCGTTGGTGTTTTGGGAATTTCGAAACCACATCGTGAGTGATTACATAAAGGTCGTAAAGAGCTTTTACGACTGGGATTTCTATTTGTTGAAAATTTTTATGAGTATTGTTCATGATGATTTTGAGAAAATAATTAATATCGAGAATATTCTGCAGGCATGGCAGGTTTTTAAGGTGGGCAAAACAACCAAACCAGATGTTGCAATTTTTGAGAGAAATCTGGAAGATAATTTGTTTGCATTAGCATTTGAATTGAAAAATGGAACATATAAGCATAGTGGGTATAAACACTTTGTCGTTTCTGATACAAAAAAGAGAGATATAAACAAAGCCGAAGTGCGTGATCGGATTATTCATCAGATTTTGTATGATTATCTCGTTCAATTGTTTGAACCTTATTTTATTCAGCACTCATATTCTTCTCGTATAGGGAAAGGAACACTTAAGGCCGTGCTTCAACTCAAGAAATTTTCACAGGAAATTGCAAAGAATAATTTTGGAAATTGTTATGCAGTGAAAAGCGACGTATGTAAGTATTTTGATAATATCAATCATCTCATATTGTTTGATATTTTGCGCGCAAAAATCAAAGATGAAAGAATTAGAAAAATGTTGCTTGAGGTTATTAATAGTTTTCATACGATGTCTGGCAAAGGAATTCCACTTGGAAATGTTACGAGTCAAATTTTTGCTAATATTTACCTAAATGAGTTAGATCAGTACGTTCTCAAAACATTGAAGATATGCTATTATATTAGATATAATGATGATTTTGTTATATTGGGCTTGGATAAGAAACAGGTTTGCAATGAGGCTGAAAAAGCCAAGAGATTTGTTGCCGAAAAATTGTTGCTGGAAATTCCAAAAGAAAAAGCAGTAATTTTGCTTAGGCATAAAACCAAAAAAGGAATGCTGAAAAAGCTGGAATACACTATTTTGAAATATAACAATGGCGATATTGCACTTAGCGATTTTGCTAGAGTGTATAACTCTTACACTGGTTTGATGAAACATTATAATTGTCATAATTTGAAAAACAAAATAAAAAACGAATTTTTGTATGGAGCAATTTTTTGAAAATACAACTTACACGAAAAAAGTTGACCAAGAATCAACCGGACCTTTTTCGGTTGATTCGGCTGATCCAGAAAAAGAAAAAAAGACTGCTGAGTTGGATCAATACAGGCAAGAAGCTCAAGGATTGGTCGATTCTTATCAAAGATTTTTCACGACATTCGCCAAAGACGTTTCTTTGTCATTCAAAATTTCCAATGGATTTTATATTAATCTTGAAAAAGGTGAGGTGAATATGGATGCAAAATGGTTTTCAGAAAAAGGCTTTTCGCGCGAGCAGATTCTGTGGGCATGTATGCACGAACTTTCGCATTTTCGCGATCTTGCAGAAGATTCTGACGGAGTGATGAAAAATTTTGAATATATTCGAGAAAAATGGGAAGAAAAATATGGAGCGAGCGACCCTGAATATATTGAAACTTTGAAAAAGCAGCGACCTGTTAATCCAAAAAAACCACAAGGAGAAACAATGAGTGCAATTGAAGGATCAGCCTATAAGATTCATCACACGTTTTATAATATTTTCGATGATATTTATGTGAACAATTTGGTTTCCAGAAAAGCGCCAGCTTATGAGGCTGATGAAAAAGGAGGAAAGGAAATCAGTCGATTGTATCAAGAAAAATTGTTTTCCGGAAATGATTATACTAAAAAACCGCTGCATTTGCAGTTTGTGTATGCACTTATCCGTCAAGAAATGGTGCAGGATGAAAAAGTTATTGTTAGTGAAGAAGTTCAGAAAATGCTAGATCAAAAAATTGCATTTGCTGGAAAACAGTATTCCCCTGCTGAGATTGTGCAAATTTTTATTAAGCCAAGGAAAAACAGTGACACGCTTGCTAGCCAGCGATATTTTGCGCTTAAAAAAACATTGGAGCCTATTTTTCAACAGTTACTGCAAAAAGATTTGAAAAAATGGGATCCACAAAAACCGGAAAAACAGGAGCAAAAAAATGGCGAGGGCGAGAACGAAGAAGGTGAAGGAAGTGGAAACCCATTTGAACAAGATTATACCGAATATGAAGAAAATAATCCTGATCAAATCAGTGAGTATGATATGAAAGAGTGGAAAGAAAAAAAGAATGCGGATGATGCAGAAAAAAATGAAAAAGAAGCTCAAATAAAAGCTTCAGAAGAAAAAAGTTCAGAGGAGAAAGCCAGGGAAAGTCAAGATGATATGGACAAGGCATTTTGCGCACAAAATAATCTGGAATATTCAACTTTGCAACAATTTAGGAAAATAGAATCTGAAGTAGAGCCATATTTGCAGGATTTGTCACGGCTTTGGCAAAAAATA
>LBRX01000049.1 GCA_000991645.1 Candidatus Moranbacteria bacterium GW2011_GWE2_36_40 | reverse complement strand
CAATGCACTTTTCTAGGATTTCATTATCTGGCATTTTCTATGATTAACTTTCGGTCAATATTCGGGAAAAATCTATGATTACTTTAGACCAGTTCAATTAACCGTCAATTATACACCCAAATCATCTTTTTGTCAAGACTAGTGTAATTGACCAAAATTACATAGAAAGATATACTATGAACATTGGCTTTTTGCCTTAAATAACAAAAATTACTTTTTAAACTGAAAAAATATGAATCAAAATGAAAAACCAGTAATTTGTGTAATTGGAATGGGATATGTTGGTCTGCCTCTTGCTGCAGTTGCAGCAAGCAAGGGTTATACAGTTTATGGTTTCGACAATGATCAAAAGAAACTAGATTTAATCAAACAAGGGCTATCTCCTTTCAAAGAAGAATTTTTAGAGCAGCTTTTACCAAAAGTTAAAATAAATGTTTTCAGTAATCCAAAATTAATGTCCGAGTGTGACATTCACATCATATGTGTCCCTACACCTGTTGATGATAAATACTTTCCAGATCTTGGACCAGTTATAAGTGCATCTGAAACAGTTGCTAAGAATATGAGAAAAGGTTCACTTGTTATTTTAGAATCAACAGTAAACCCTGGAGTAAGCGAGGAATTTGTAAAACCTATTTTTGAAAAAGCTGGCTATGAAATTGGCAAAGATGTTTTTATCTCACACTGTCCTGAGCGTGTTAATCCAGGAGATCCGAAATGGAATGTTTCAAACATCCCACGCGTAGTTGGATCTTTTGACGAAATTGGCCTTAAGCGTTCACAAGAATTCTATGAAAGCATCGTGGACGCAAAAATTATGCCAATGGCTACTATCCGAGAAGCGGAAGCTGTTAAAATTACTGAGAACTCTTTCCGTGATATTAATATTGCCTTCGTAAATGAATTAGCCAGATCATTTGAACGAATGGATATAGATGTTACCAATGTAATTAAAGGTGCATCAACAAAGCCTTTTTCATTTTTGGCACATTGGCCAAGTTGCGGAGTTGGTGGGCATTGCATTCCAGTTGATCCATATTATTTGATTGAAAAAGCCAAGGAAAATGATTTCGATCATGTGTTTTTGCGAGCTGCACGAAAAATAAACAATTCGATGCCAGAATACACAATTGAACTTTTGCAAGACCAACTCAATGAAATTGAAAAATCTCTCAAAGGAACAATTGTTGGAGTTCTTGGTTTATCATATAAAGCCAACGTTGGTGACCTTAGAGAAAGTCCTTCTTTTGAACTGATTAAACTTTTAGAGAAAAATGGAGCAAAGGTTGTAACTTTTGATCCTTTCGTGCCCGCAATGTCTAGCACAAAAAGCATTGATGAGCTTTTGGAGAAAAGTGAAGCAGTTTTGCTCGCCACAAACCACCAAGAATTTATTAATATTCCTGTTGAAAAATTTGTGCAAAGCAATATCAAAGTTATTACTGATGGGAAAAATTGTCTCAACAAGGCAGAAATTCAAAAGCATGGTATAATCTACAAAGGAATAGGACGATAATAAAAACAAGTTATAAAGTTCATAAAGTTATAAAGTTCATAAAGCATGCATTTGCTTATACTTTAAAAACCTTAAGAACCTTAAAAACTTTTTGACTTTTCTATGTTTCATCTAATCAAATTTGCCATCTGGCTTGCAGGAATTGCAGTTATAGCATATTTTGGACTTCCCTATCTTGGCTATGAAATTAATTTGAATTATTTCAATGAAAGCAAGTCTGCCTGCCAACAAAAATTGAATGATTGTTCAAAAGAATTTATCAAACAAGGAACTCAAAATGCCAAATGCGATCTCAATTGTGTTGATCCTAAATTAATAATCAAAAAAAATTAATAAATATTTTTTTGTAATTTTGTATAATTTTGTAATTTTGTAGACCTATGAGACTCATCATAAATCTTCCAGCTTTTAACGAAGAAGAAAAAATCGGCGAAACAATAAAAAGAATTCCGCGAAAAATTGAAGGTATTGATGAAATTTTTGTACAAGTTGTTGATGATGGTTCGAAAGACAACACCGCCAAGGTGGCAAAGGATGCTGGTGCAGATTTTGTATATTCCCATAAAACCAACAGAGGTCCTGGCGTTGTTTTCAGAACAGCTGTTGAGCATGCACTGGAAAATGGTGCCGATATTTTGGCATACATAGACGCTGATGGACAATTCAACCCGCAAGATATTCCAACCATCATAAACCCAATACTCAATGGAGAAGCTGACATGATTAGCGCTGATAGATTTGGCGAACACAAAGCCAAAAATATGCCAGCCGCAAAATATTATCTGAATCGCCTGGCCGCATGGATGATTGGATTGTTCATGAATTATCCTATCAAAGATTTAACTTGTGGTTTTCGTGGATATAGCAGAGAAACATTGCTCAGATTGAACCTGCCTGGCGCTTTCACTTATACTCAAGAAGTAATCATTGATGCTCTTGGTAAGGATCTAAAAATCAAATGGATTCCGGTGGAAGTTACCTATTTTGAAGGAAGAAAATCAAGGGTAGTGCGCAGTATTTATAAATACGTTAACAACAGCGCAAAAATAATTCTCAAAGCGGTGCGCGATGTGAGACCGATGAAATTTTTTGGAGTTCCTGGACTATTTTTAATAGTAATCTCTGTTTTAGTTTTTGGTTATTTTGCAACATTGTATTTTCAAGAATTTAAGATAACTCAATACAGAAACTATCTTATTCTAGGAATAACACTCTTTTTGATTGGTTTACAACTTTTGGTTTTTGCCTTTATTGCTGACATGATAAAATCAAATCGCAAACTTACTGAGGATCAAATGTATTTGATAAAAAAAGAAAAGTACAAAAAATAAGGCACAAGAAAAATACATTTTTTAGAAAAAATGCCACAAGGCATTTTTTCTTTATGCTAAGTTGAAATTAATCTACTTTTGCGCTAGAATAAGTTATATGAATAAACTAAAAATTCTCTTCATTTCCCACACATTTCCACCTACTGTTGGCGGAGTTGAAACTCAAAATTTTGAACTCTCTGTTTGGCTTCCTGCGTATGCTGAAATTAAATTAATGGCAAACAAAAGAAGATGGATGCTTCCATTTTTTCTTTTGTATGCGCCCATAAAGGCAATTCTAATATCAAGAAAATACGACGTTATACTTTTGGGGAGTGGAATTCTTGGTAATGCTTGCTGGCTGATAAAAAAAATTACAAAAAAACCAGTCATTATAATAACTCACGGACTTGATTTGACATGGAAAAATAAATTTTATCAAAAACTGTGGGTAAATAATTTCATACCAACCGCAGACAAACTTATTGCTGTTGGAAATGAAACCATCACTGCTGGAATTGAACGTGGCATCCCGACTGAAAAATTTGTTTTTATCCCTAATGGTGTCGACACGGAAAAAAATCTTACCGAAGCATCACGAGCTGACCTTGAAAGAATCACGGGTCAATCCACTGCAAACAAAAAAATCCTAATGACTTCCGGCAGATTGGCCAAAAGAAAAGGTGTGGCATGGTTTATTTCAAATGTAATGCCAAAATTGAATGAAAATTTTTTATACATTGTTGCAGGTGCTGGGCCAGACAAAGAAAACATAAACCAAGCGATTAAAGACAATAGTCTTGAAAATCGCGTAATTATGCTTGGATATATTCCAGACCAAGATCGAAATATTCTCTGGGCAACTGCCGATCTCTTTGTGCAACCAAACATAAAGATTGCTGGTGACATGGAAGGTTTTGGTATCTCAGTGATTGAGGCTGGTGCTTGCAGATTGCCAGTACTTGCTTCTGATTTGGAAGGCCTGAAAGATGCAATAAAAGAAGGCAAAAATGGATTTTTAGTTGAATCAGAAAACACCCAGGAGTATGTTCAAAAAATCAACGAGCTTTTCGAAAATGGAAGTCCTCGAGAAATTTATGGCGAATCTGTTAGAAATTATGTAATTGAAAATTATCAATGGAAAAATATAGCTAAGATATATTTGGGAGAAATTAATAAGATAATAACTAAAAATTAAAACTTGGGTATTGTCATCCTGAACTTGTTTCAGGATCTCGGTTACAGAAAATGATCTGCAACAAAGAAAGTAGATTCTGAAACAAGTTCAGAATGACATAAAATTTCATATGCTCGATTTCATCTCATCGCAAATTACATTTTATTTAACTCTAGTTCTAGTGCTTTTTGTTCCTGGAATTTTTTTGATAATTGCGACAAAAACATACAAAAACTTTTCCATGCTTGAATTATTCGTATTGGCATTTGGGTCTAGCATTGTAATTATTGATTTCATGCTCATCCTGCTTGGACGTTTCCCTTTTAACATAACGCGATTCAGCATCATTGCGTCAATTGCCTTTTTTTCTTTAATTTGTTGGGCATTTCATCTTTATTGGAAGAAGAAAACAAACTCCAAGTTGATCATTCAAGAACAAATACCTGAACCCAAAACATCAAAACGTTCAACTCTTCTCATAATTTTGATTTTATTTTTGACAATTTTTATTAAAACCATCTATTTCAAAGATGCAATCTTCCCAACATCTACAGACCTTGGTCATCACATGTATTGGGCAAAATCAATTACAATCACTGAGAAGCTTCCAATATATGAAAAGGCGGAAATTTCCATTGATTCTGTTATTGAAAAACCAACACCTATAGCAGATTTTATCATTGGAGAACACCTTATTTTCGCGGCAATTGCAATTATTTCAGGAATAGATTTTTTCTCAACATTTCCAGTTCTAACACTTTTTGCAATTCATATCATGACTATTTTGTCGGTTTTTGTTCTTTCTCGATCACTCTTCAAGAATTCTGAGCATTCCAACACAATTTCAATTGCAACGCTTCTTTTTATTGGTCCTCTTTTTGCAATTGCCTCCCCTCAAGCAAAATTTATAAGTGGCGGAGTTATTGGTAATGACATCGGAAACCTTTTCATACCTCTAATAATTTTACTTTTTTTCAAAGCTCTCGAGGAAAAGAAATCCTCTCTACTAGCTTTTGCATTATTTCTAAGTCTTGGTCTTGCATACACACATCATCTAAGCACCTTTGTTTTCATTTTCATATTACTTTTTACCATCATCGCATACACTGCCCTGAATTTTAAGAAGCTCCCCAAAGAGGCTTACTCCTGGCTAAAAATGTGTCTTTCGCCTTCTGTTTTAACAGTATTAATCGTTGGTGCAATTTTTGTTTTTGTTTTATACACACCAACATATCTCAACACCAGCGCAATTGACACAGCTGTTGGCGCTCCCAGCAAATCAACACGCACAGGACTGACACTAACGCAATTGAAATCAACAGCCGGGGAAGCTCGTTTTGCATTTGCCTTCATCGGGGTGATTGCTTTGTTCTTTGCAAAAAATCTTGGAAAATACAATCAAGCATTTTTACTTGGCTGGATGTGCTCTCTGGTTTTGATGTCACTAAAACCTGATTTGCTTTTCATAGACATACCCTCAAACAGAATTGCCAGCTATGTCGTGTATCCAATTGCAATAATTGCAGCCTATTTGTTTGTTACAATATTGGGAAAAATAAGGTCAGAAACGCAAGATAAAAACTATCTAAGGCCAGCTTTTTTGCTCATAACATTTTTTCTCTTGATGACCTTTGTTGTTAGTAATGGATTTTATGACAATGCACAATCCCTCAATGCGGAAAGCAGCTCAAAAAAAGCTCTTCAGACATACAACGCATCTGAATATCTTGAGATAAGAACATCCTCGGATGATGTAATTCTGAAAGATCACAATTATCTTTCAGGGGACGCCTGGATAAAACTTTTTTTCATGCGAGGATATAGTTACCCATTATCGCGAGGTTTTTTTAAGAGATATGAAGATTCCACAAAACTACGAGAGCAATGCACAAATCTCATGATTTCATCCCCCACTGAAAATGAAGCCGACAAGTGTTTCACTGGCACAAAAACAAATTTCATAATGATAAATCCAAAAATGGATAGCGAACAATTTTATCGTTCAGATGATTTTTGGCAAGTATATTCAGGAGACGCAGTTGGAATTTTTTACAAAGCACAGTAAACCGATTCGAAGCTGCAAAACATTCGCCAGCTGGCGAAACGAATCTACAAAAAAATTATACGATCAAAAAAAATATTATGAACCATAAACTCATCATCTTGACCACCGTTTTTTTTCTTTTAACAAGTTTTGTGTTTCTTTCCATCATCGAAAGAAAGCAAGCTGACATCAATACTGCCAATGTTTGGATGATTTATTTTGAAAATCCAAAAAACAATTCGATTGATTTTGCTATTGAAAATCATTCAACTAGCATAAATTTTCACTGGGAAATTTTAACAGACAAAAACATGATCAAAGAAGGAGATGCAACAATTAGAAATGGAGAAACAAAAAAAATTCCAATGATTGTCACAGACACCAACAATAAAAAAATTACTGTAAAAGTTACAAGTGACAACAGTAGCAAAGAGATATACAAAACATTGTAAATTTCTAATTTTCAATTTCTAATTTCTAAACAATTTCCAATGACTAAATGATTAAATTTCTAAACAATTGTAAAATTAATGCATTGTTTGAAAATTGAAAATTGAAAATTGAAAATTATGGATTATTTATGTCGATTGAACTTAAAAAGATACTACTAGTTACCCGCCCCATTGCTCCACCATGGGATGAAGCATCAAAAAATTTTGCGTACTATCTCGCCAAAAGCGTTGATGGTTTTAATTTTAGTCTACTGACACCAGGAATTATCAAAGATCTTCCTGAAAAAGCAAGCCAAATTCCAATTTATTCAAAAAATCATTTGGATTGGGGCGAGCGTTTGCGCTTACTTAAAATTGCACCAATTATCAAGGATTTTGATATAGCGCACTTCATGCTAACTCCAAACAAACTAAACACTTGGGCTTTTAAAACATTCTTTACCAACAAAAAGACAAAGACAATTCAAACCATTGCAACTTTGCGCGAAGATCTTTTTTCTGATGAAGATTTCAAAAAAATAATTTTTTCAGACCTAGTCATAACATATTCAGACTATGCAAAAAATAAGCTCGAAAAAATTGGTTTTGGAAATATCGTGAGAATTTATCCCGGGATTGACACAGGATTATATTCCCCCGCCCCAAAAGACTTTGCAACCATGGAACTTTTTAAAATAAAACAAACTGATTTTGTAATTTCCTATCCTGGAGAATACACCAGATTGGGAGCAACTGATAATATTGTTTCTTCCCTGCCGGAACTTTTTGCAAAAATTCCAAACGCCAAATTCGTTTTCGCTTGTCGAGTGAAAAATGAAAAGGATGCTCGCAAAAAAGATGAAATCATTGCAATCTTGAAGGAAAAAGGAATTTTGGAAAAAATTGTTTTCACTGACACTTTTGCCGATATGCCAAAAATATACAACTTTTCAGATGTTGTCATTTTTCCAGTTGCCAACATGCAAGGAAAATTTGATGTACCACTTGCTGTCATTGAAGCAATGTCCTGCGCCAAGCCTGTAATAATTTCAAATCTGCCAATTTTGCAAGAATTTACCTCCCAAGAAAATTCTATTATTATTGATCCCAAGGATTCATCCCAACTCAATGCAGCAATTATTGATCTCTTTGAAAATAAGGAAAAATGTGTCAAAATAGGCGAAACAGCCAAGGAATATGTTGAGCAAAATTTTTCTATAAAAGACGTTGCCAAACAATACGAGCAAGCCTACAATAACATTTTAAAAACCTAACGAATGAGAAATCAAATTTTTTAAAGGCATTGCGACAAGAACTCCCTGTGGTGTCCCCAAAGACCCACAGGGATGAATTGGAGCAAAACTGACAATTACCACAACTGCTGTATAA
>LBRX01000048.1 GCA_000991645.1 Candidatus Moranbacteria bacterium GW2011_GWE2_36_40 | reverse complement strand
TTATGGTTAACTAAAAATCCTAAAATTCTAAAAGGGAAGGTTGGGTTTAGCTGGATACAAAAGATTGAATGTAGAAGTAATTAATTTGATTTGGTATAACAAAAAAATCCCGACCAAAATCGGGATTTTTCATTTTGCATTTTTGTAATTTTCTAAAAAGCTAAGAAGCTAATGCCTAAAAAGCTGTTACTTCTTGTTTCTCGTCGCTTTAATGCGATCGTTTTCAGTCAAAAATTGTTTTCGAAGACGAACTGAATGTGGAGTAACTTCAAGATATTCGTCGCCGTTAATGATTTCCAAACCTCTTTCAATTGAAAGTGTTAGCGGTGGAGTCAAATTAATTGCATCGTCAGTTCCAGAAGAACGCATGTTGGTAAGCTGTTTTCCTTTGATTGGATTTACTGCCATATCAAGACCCTTAGAGGAATTTCCAATAACCATTCCTTCATAAACTTCCGTAGCAGGTGCGATGTATAACGATCCACGTTCTTGCAAGTTTGCCAATGAAAATCCAAGTGCTTTTCCAGCAATCATTGAAACCATTGAGCCAACTTCGCGACGTTTGATTTCTCCAGCATAAGGTTTGAATCCGATCACACGAGAAGAAAAAATTCCTTCACCTTTAGTATCAACCACGAATTGTCCGCGGAATCCCAAGATTCCTCGAGTTGGAACTTCAAACAAAAGTCTAGTTTGGCTGCCATGCACATGCATATCAGTCATAATTCCCTTTCTCTTTCCCATTGATTCAATAACCCCTCCAGCCAATTCGCTTGGCACATCAATAGTTGCCTCTTCAAATGGTTCTGACTTCACACCGTCAACATCTTTAACGATAACGTGTGGTTGTGAAACTTGCATCTCATATCCTTCACGTCTCATGTTTTCCAAAAGCACAGCGATGTGCAATTCTCCTCGTCCAAATACTGTGTAATATTCTGAAGTTGAAAAATCAATCTTAAGACCGACATTAACTTCCAATTCTTTTTCAAGTCGTTCGCGAATTTGTTTTGAAGTTACATATTTTCCTTCGCGTCCTGCAAATGGAGAATCGTTAACCATAAAACGAAGTGAGATTGTTGGTTCATCAATCGTAATAGCCGGCAAAGCTTCCTGACTTTCAGTTTCGCAAATTGTTTCGCCAATATCAATTTTTGGAAAACCAGCCACCATCACGATGTCTCCAGCATAAGCTTCTTGAACTTCTTCGCGCACTGTTCCTTTAAAGGTGTAAAGTTTTGTAACACGAGATTTTTCAATAACCTCATCGCCTCTTTTTAAAAGATATGTTCCTCCCATCTTGATTGTTCCCTCATGAATGCGACCCACAGCCAAACGTCCAAGGAAATTGTCATATCCAAGGTTAAATGGTTGCATACGAAGTTGCGCTGCCTTATCAGCCTTTGCAGGATGAACCTTGAGCAGCACCATATCCAAAAGAGGTTCAAGATTATCTGATTCATCAGTAAGATGTTCCTTGGCGATTCCAGCACGACCATTAGCATAGATAGTTGTAAAATCAAGTTGCTCATCAGTTGCTCCAAGATCCATAAACAATTCATAAACTTGTTCTTGCACCAAATCAGGATCAGCAGCAGGTTTATCAATTTTATTAATAACAACAATTGGTTTAAGTCCCAACTCTAAAGATTTTTTCAAAACAAATCTTGTTTGAGGCATAGGTCCTTCCTGTGCATCCACAATCAAAAGCACACTATCAATCGAACGCAACACACGCTCAACTTCTGATCCAAAATCAGCATGCCCAGGGGTGTCCACAATATTAATTTTTGTGTCACGATAATTGATTGAAGTATTTTTAGCGTAAATCGTAATACCACGCTCTTGTTCAAGCGCGTTATTATCCATACTGATTCCTTCTTCAACCATCCCAGTCTGACGCATAATAGCATCAGTCAATGTTGTTTTGCCATGATCCACATGAGCGATAATTGCAATGTTTCGAATTTCCATATGATGTTTTCTTCCTTGGTTTCTTCTCCCTATCAGGGAGAGGATGTCACGTACTCGTGACAGGTGAGGGTCACGAAGCACATATCAAGTTCTACAAAATTATAATTAAAAAAAGACTGCCCTTCTGGCAGCTTGGCGCACACACTAAGCTACATCAAAATATAGCAAGAAAGCGATAAATTGTCAAGAAAAAAAGGCCACTCTGCAATGCAGCGAGCGACCTTTTAATAAAAATATACCCTTTAACTTCATTTTTTGGGCACAAAGAGCATTTCATTAATTATAATGCCAGCTCCACGTCTATTTAGCATACATTCATCAAACTTTTTCCCGTCTTTAAAGAAAATAAAACGCGAATCTCCTCTTATCTTGAATTTTTTTCGAAAATCAGGAAATTTCAGATCGTCCATACTAAGAACATTAAACTTTGGCACTATATCATTTTTTGCAACGACTGAAACATACTCAGCATATTCTCTGCAATCTTCACTTTCTTGTGCGAAAAGAAATATCATTGCAGGAATACATGATTGTATAACAAGCTCCTCAAATTGCTCGGGATTTATTTCATTCGGAACTATGAATTTTTTACTCATGTTTACTCTCCTCTCATTTTTTATAAGACACAGCGTGTCGCGTAACAAGTTGAATAAAGAACATTAAACCACGCCCGTTCCCTTTTCTCGTCTTCGGTTAATATCTTATCGCAGTGAAGACGATGCGTTGGAGGATTATATTTTTCAATAATCTTTTTCATTAAGTCAGACGGTTCAATTTTAATCCTATCCCTTAACAATTCAGCTGGAGTGCAATAACATGCAGGAATAATGCCAGCTTGATAGAGCGCCTTTTCAACACTATAGTTGCTAAGATGCGTAATCCAACTAAAGCTGCCATTTAACATATCAGAGACAACAAACCAGGCACACTCTCGTTGAATTTCAAACTCAAGATTGCAACAAACTGCAATACAAAACTTTTCACTTTGAAAGTCTGGCAGCGAGCCTTGATTTTCAATGATAAATTTCGCCGCCATTTTAACATTATCAGTTAATGACCCAGGCGGTTCATCACGAATATACACAAATGGTCCCACAAGCTCATAGGCTAAACCTAAACTCATTTTGCCGCTTGTCATAATTATCCCCTTTCAAAGAAGATTTTAAAAAAATATGATATAAAGAGGCTCAAAAACTCTTATTTATTAAACAACTAAGTATGTCATTTAATCATATCGCAGGCAAAAAAGCAAGCAAAAAGCGCCCCGTACTGTTAAACATGGTGGCGCTTAATTTCAAGACTCAACTTTAGCAAAACACAAGCGATTACACCATGGGCAATTCCCAAAACTTTTATTACATTTTTTGCAATAAAAAGGTTTAATAAATTCATGCAAATTTTTATCTTTTTCTTTTTCTAGTTCCTTAATATTTTCCAAAATAAACCCCCTCGATTTATTTATTTATTTATTTATTTATTTTTTAAAAAACTACGCGAATATTTTATCTAATAATTCTTCTTTGCCTTTCTTAGTCTTAGAAGAAAAATAAATAATATTTTCGCTATCCAACAATTCCTTGATTACACGTTGCTTTTTTACTAATTCACTAGCTTTAACTTTGTCCATCTTATTGGCCAATACAATCACTTCATACCCATTTTCGCTTAAAAGCTCCATCATCTCAATATCAAATTTTTTCGGACCGACATTTCCATCAATAATAAGCACAACCTTGGAAGGCTTGTACTCGTTATGTTCCAAATACCACATGATCATCTTTCGCATCTTTTCAGCTTGAGCAAGAGAAGTCCTAGCATAACCATACCCTGGAAGGTCAACGAAATATGCTTTTTCGTTAATCAAAAAAAAGTTGAGCTGCAAAGTGCGCCCAGGAGTTGAAGAAGATATTGCCAGACCCTTTGTGCCTGTCAAAGCATTAATTACACTGGATTTTCCCACGTTTGAACGGCCCACAAAAGCAATTTGTGGAATTTTCTCTTTCAAAATAGTATCTCCGCCAACTATTCCTTTTATGAATTGTGCTGATTTAATAATTTGCATGTTCTTTATACTAGCTTATAGCAACAAAAAAAGCCAGGCTTCACACTTTTACGAATCTCTAATTTATTGTTTGTATTCTTCTTAATGCATTTCTCACATCATTATTTTCTTGATCCTTTATTTCATTTTTCACTGAATATTCCTGCAAAGTTGTTCTTCTTTTGTCCTTATCAACAAGCAAATCACTTGCTGCGCGCAAATTTTTATTACTAACAAGAAAATTCGTCAAATTTGATTTCTCACGAACTGGATCTTTGTGTCTCAAATCTTCTTGCGATCTATTTTTTCCTTTTTCAATAATCTCCCTATAGATATCTTGCTTTGAAATAGAATCATTCTTCTTAGCACCCTTTACATCTGATGCTTGAACTTTTTTTGCATCAATGGCATTATGCATGGCTTTTTTAACATAAAAACCCAAACTTGTTTCTTTGTCGACCGCCTTCAAAAATTCCTTTTGCTTATAGCCTTTAAGCATGCCTACATCCTTTTTTATTCCTTGTTTCTCCATTATACCCAAAACAACATCTTTCTTTTTTTCCAAAGCCAATGAGCGACCAATTTCATGATTGTTTTTCATCATGCCTCTCAAGACATCCCCTGACTTATTAGTTCCAAACATATGATTTGCAAAATAAATAAATTTTTTATTAAAAAATAAAAACGAAGGCTTTCACCCCGTTTCTTAATATTTTAATTATAGCATCTTTTAACTTTTTTGTCTATTTTAGAAAAACAAAAACCCGCCGAAGCGGGACCTTTGTTTTTGACTCAATAACTATTACTAGTAATTGTTTCGGCTTCCGTAACCACCTCGGTTACCACCACCATCGAAATCACGTCGTGGAGGACGAGCTTCCATTGGACGAGCTTCATTTACAGTCAAACTTCTTCCTTCGTAGTCTTTTTTGTCAAACATTTCGATTGCTGCTTGTGCTTCTGGAGGTAACGCTTCCTGCTTGAGCAAAAAGATCACGCAATGCATCTTCCGTAGTTGAATATGGAAGACCACCAACGTAAAGTTTTGTTGCCATAGTTTTTCTTCGCTTGTACTTATTAAAAACATGTAAGGCGACCTCCTCTCTTAATTTTACGCACAGAGGGCGAAAACCAGTAAGACACTTACAATTAACTACAGTATACGGGAACTACACCCCTATGTCAATGTGTTTTTTGCTGCGCTTTCACCGGCCAAATATCCGGTTGACCAACACATTTGAAGATTATAACCACCAGTTGGACCATCAACATCAATGATTTCACCAGCAAAATAAAGATTGGGAACAATTTTTGAGCCCATGGTGCGAGAATCAATTTCTCTGGTTGAAACTCCTCCGCTGGTCGCCATCGCCATTTCAAAACCAAAAAGACTATCGAAAGTAACCGACAAATTTTTAACAAGATTTACCAAAACATGCCTTTCTTTTCTGCTTATTTTGGCTGCATGTTTTTCCATGTCCAATCCAGAATATCTCAGCACGAAATCCAAAAGTTTCGGCGAAAAAACATCATGCAAACAATTTGATAATTTCTTGTCAGCATTTCTTTCAAAATCAGTTAGAATAATTTCATCCAATTGTTCAAAATTAAGATAGGGTTTCAAATCAAGAATAAACTTTATATCATCATCGCTTTGGGACACCAATTTAGCAATATCCCTGCTCATATTAAGTGCCAGTGGTCCAGAAAAACCATAATGCGTAAACATCAAGTCGCCCTCATTAGAAAATTTCTTTTTGCCACCTTGATAAACAGCAATGGAAACACTACCAGCGCTAACACCTTGAAGTTCTCCGACCCAATCCTCTTTAATTTTAATCGGCACCAAAACTGGCAGCGGCTCAATAATTTTATGCCCCATTTTTGCAGCCCACTCGTAGCCATCGCCCATTGATCCAGTGGCTGGATATGATTTTCCGCCCACAGCAATAATCACATTTTTTGGAAAAAGCTCTCGTTTTTTAAGTTTAATTTTACTAATTCTACCCTCATTGTCCAAGAAAAAATCAACCACGTGTGATTTATATAAAAAAGTAATATTATTTTCTTTCAAAACATTTACGAGTGCGCCAAGCACATCCTCAGCTCTATCGCTCACTGGAAAAACTCGGCCATTTTTTTCAACTTTAGTCGGCACGCCATTGCCAGCAAAAAATTCCTGCACGCTGCCAGGACGAAATGAATTGAAGGCTGAAAGCAAAAACCTACCATTTTTGTATAGATTTGAAAGTTCAACAACATTGTCTTGATCCTGTGTCAGATTGCAACGACCATTTCCGGCCATTAAAAGTTTTTTACCAGGTTCTTCTTTCTTGTCCACCAAGGCCACACGCGCGCCTTTTTGCGCAGCGCGAATAGCGGCCATCATCCCAGCAGGACCCGCCCCAATAACCACCACATCAAATTGTTCCTCTATCAGTTTTTTCATAAATTACATAATGACATACTTTTATTTATTTGTCCAGCATACCCCTTCCCTTTTTTAAACTTGTATGTTATTCTATATTTTCATTGGATTTAAATTTCGTTCGTAGATTCGTATTAATTTCGTAGTTTCGTATCGGCTTATGTTAATCGACGATATTAAAATTGAAGTGGCTGCAGGACACGGAGGCAAAGGCTGCGTGGCTTTCAACAAAAATCTGATGAGTCTTGGACCTGCTGGCGGAAGTGGCGGAAAAGGAGGCTCTGTCATTTTTGTCGGTGTTTCCGATCTTAATGCACTTAATCAGTTTCGCTTTAGGAAGCAAGTTAACGCAGAAAACGGCAAGGAAGGAAAAGGCCAATTTTGCGATGGACCGGATGCCAAGGATGAAATGATTAAAATTCCAGTTGGAACAGTAATTCACAATCTAACGACAGGTGTAGAACAGGAAATAACTAGAGTTGGACAAGAAATTTTAATTGCCAAAGGAGGACGAGGAGGTAGGGGTAATTTTCAATTCCGAGGTTCCAAAAACACGACTCCGAAAGAATTTGAAGAAGGAAAGCCAGGAGAAGAATTTGAATTGCGCTTGGAACTAAAAATGATTGCCGACATCGGCTTTGTGGGACTCCCTAATCTTGGAAAATCATCTTTGCTCAACGAACTCACCAATGCCAACGTAAAAGTTGCCAACTATCAATTTACAACACTTGAACCAAACCTTGGAGTTTACTATGGATTAATTTTAGCTGACATTCCAGGGCTAATTGAAGGCGCTTCAGATGGCAAAGGCTTAGGCATAAAATTTTTGAAGCATGTTGAACGCACCAAAATCATGTTTCATTTTCTTGCTGCTGACAGTGAAGATATCATCGCTGACTATAAAACAATTCGCGCTGAGCTCGAGGCTTTCAATCCAACCTTATTGGAAAAACCTGAATACATCCTAGTTTCCCGCTCCGATACAGTTGATGAAAAACAGCTCAAAAAAATTCTCACCAAAGCAAAAAAAATTAATAAGAACGCTGCACCTATTTCAATTCACAACTGGGATCAAATCCAAAAAATCAAAGAGATCTTAAATAAAATGGACGAAGAAAAACAATCAGGAAATTAGCAAATATCAGCTACAAAAAAATCCAAGCGAAGTACTTGGATTTTTTTTATTTTGTATTTTTTGCACCTCGCGAAGTGCGTAGGCAAAAAACACTTTACTCTTCGCTTCTTGAAGAAGGATGATTTTTACTTGGTTCAATAGAATGCAAAATCGCATTAACCAAGGAAAGAATTAAACTAAACAAAAGTGCCCACCAAAAATTTTGCACATAAAAACCATCAACAATTTTGCTAGTCAGCATTATCATCCCAGCATTAATAACCAAAGTAAAAAGTCCCAATGTCAAAATTGTTATTGGCAAAGTAAGAATTATTAAAATAGGCTTTAAGACAGTATTAAAAAGTCCCAACACCACAGCCACAATCAACGCCACAAAAAAACTTTTGAGTATTATTCCCGGCAACAAATATGCCGTAATCATAATCGCCAACGCTCGTAAAAACCAATGAAGCAAAATTCTCATACTGTTTTTATATTCTTATAAAATTATTATCTTTAAATTATACATCATTTTTAAAAAATAAAAAAAGACCCTTTTAGTGAAAGGGTCAGATTCGGTTATGAAAAATTTCTTTTAAAATTTTTTCCAAGTTTAATCCCTGCCTCAATACCACTAAGGAAAAGAAGCGAGATAAGTTCATTAACTTTACCATCCATTAAGTCATTATACTTGAGAAAATTTTTAAAGATTCTCTTATCGTTTTTGTTTTTAAAGCGCAAAAGATAAATATTGGGGATTTTTTCCATCCATATTTGATTGAAATATCCTCAGCATACTCATTAAACGCGGTTATGCAATTTTCCTTAGGATCTAAAAAGCGAGAGTGCAATAATGTTCCATCCTCATTCAACGTGTAAAGAAAACATGCATTAGGTAGCTTTCCCATAAAAGAACTCCGTTCCCACATTCTGTAATCGTCTACGCCTTGGCAGTAGTCCGTGTCATTGTGAGATCTATTTGAGGTGATTTTGAAAGAACTCTTGTTAAGACTGTTTTTTGCTAATTCATCTTAACAGCTTAGTATACAGCAAATTTACAAAATAGTCAATAATACTTCACATCTTTTACTTGACTTTTTGTTTTATATAAGCTATAATTAGTATATTATTAGTTTAGTGTTGATAATTTTTGACATACAAAAATATGAGCTTTTCAGACACATTAAAAGATCTCGGCTTGAATGAGCAGGAATCCTCAGCCTATGTGGCACTATTGAAACTTGGAGGCTCTCATGCCAGTGCAATCGCCAAAGAAATGGGAATCAAAAGGACGACCGCCTACCCTATTTTGCGATCTTTAACCCACAAGGGCATTGCTTCGCTATATTTCCATTCAAATACTCGATATTACCAACCCGTGAAACCAAAAAAGCTAAAGAGTATCTTCGAAAAGAAGCTCGAGGCTCTAAGTGACCTAATTCCAAAATTAGAATCGATTGAAAAAAAACAAGCCGATGTTTTTGGCTTGCGTTTTATTGAAACAAAAGATGAGCTAAAGCAATTTTATGAACAAATCTTGGATGAATACAAAAACAAAGAATATTGTGCCGTTGGTAGCACAGCCAATTGGTCAGCTATTGATGATGACTTTTTTATCAATTTTAGAAAAAGAAGAGCAAAAAATAATATCAGAACAAGATTAATTCTTTCTGGTGACTCCATCAAGGTGAACCCAACTGATCCAACACTCAAGCGCGAATTCAAATACCTACCAAAACAGTACAAATTCAAAAGTACTATCGATATCTACGATGACAAAATCTTAATTGTAGGACCAAGCATCCAATCCTTGGCGATTGTCGTTGAAGTGCCTGCTATGGTGGATATCTTCAAATCAATTTTCGAAATTCTTTGGGAGACAAAAGAAGTTTTTCAAAACAAATAACCCAGCAACACACTACCCACGCCAAATTTATAAATGTTTTCAATTACATGCATATGCACTAATTTGTAAACACTTATAAAAGATTGGGTATTATCCAAAAGTTCAGTTTAAAGCTTAAATTTCTTTTTAAATTTTTCCTCATGCATAACTCTTTCGGCAACTAGCATATCAATAAACTTTTCAACAGAATATGTTTCTGCCAAAAATAGGATTTCATCCTCACATTCATAAGGATAAACCCACACACTTTTCTGCATTTGCACAAAACCTAATTCTTTTATTTTATCTCGCAATGCATTGCGAGCGTTGTTGTATATTTTTGGCTTAGTTGGAATATCAAACATCAAAATTCTCCACTTCCCGTCCCACTTTTTGGCTTTTTCAATCACAAGAGAATCAAAACAAAACTCTCGCACTCGTTTTTTTCCTTTATTTGTAAGTTCTACTCTAACCGAACCGTCCTTTTCCTTAATTACCTTAATAAGCTTTCTGTGCTTAAGCATACTGAAAACCTGCTGCGTTTTTCTTTTTGGATAACGCCTTTTTTTACGAGGATCATCCATCATCATCGCTAGCCCAGGAGCAAGCGCACCAGCAAACACAATACCGCCCAATGCTAGCGTCATTAATAAAAATTTCGCAGCAGTGACTTTCTTGCTATCAGAATTCAAAAACTTTTCAATTGAGCTTTTTATTACATTTTTATTTTCTTTATTTTTTTTATTTTCTTTGATTTTCATTTTTGTATATTTTTTAACTCACAAAAATATTATATCCCTTTATTATACCCCTTTTTAGTATTGTAATCAAATACATGCATATGCACTAATTTGCAATCATTATGAATAATGAACAGTGAGTGGGTTGTATTGATTATTTTTTGAGAAAATATTCTTTAATAATTCCCTCAACTTCCCTGCTGTTTTCTGTTTCCATCAACTTGGCGCGAAGTTCTTTGGCACCATCAAAGCCGCTAACATAAGCTTTGAAATGCTTTTTCATAACATGATAACCCTTTACCCCGTGAAATTGCTCTGCACCGCCTACGGCGGATTTCATGGGGTTGATACCCATCAGGTCTTTTTCAAAAAGCTTAGTATGTTCAATCATCACTGCGAATCTCTCTTCAAGTGAAATATCCTCGATTTTAATTTTAGAATTAAAAAACCAAGGATTTCCAAAAATCGCACGGCCAACCATCACACCATCCACGTCTGACTGCTTGGCTTTTTTATTCCCATCTTCCAAGCTCTGAACATCGCCATTACCAATAATCAAAACCCCACTTCCCTTTGCAATTTCCTTGGCACGGGCAATCACATCCCAATGCGCGGGAACTTCCGACATCTCTTTTTTTGTGCGTCCATGAATTGTAATTGCGGCAGGTTTTTCTGCCAAAAGTTCGGGCAGCCAAGTTTCAATTTCATTTTTTGAAAAACCAATACGCGTTTTTACTGACACAGGCATCTCGCCTGCTCCTTCTTTGGCAGCTCGAATAATCTCACAAGCCAGTGTTGGATTTTTCATAAGTGCCGATCCAGCACCCTGCTTAATAATCGCCTTATCGGGACATCCCATGTTTATATCAACTCCATCAAATCCCAATTCTCGCACAAGCATAGCGGCTTTTTTAATATTTTCCGGTTTTGCTCCGAAGATCTGTGCCACAATTGGATGTTCATTTTTATTAAAACGTAAATCTTTAATCAAAACTTCTCGCCCTTTTTCACTCGCCAATCCATCAGCACTGACGAATTCAGTATAAAGAACATCTGGTTTTCCATATTTAACAAGCATCTGCCTCTGCGCCAAATCAGTAACATCAGCCATCGGTGCCAACACAAAAAACGGCCCTTTTTGTGCTGCTAATTTTTCCCAAAAATTATTCTTCATATAATTATACTCTAGCAGGAATTGCATTTTTTATGCAAACAAAATACCAGCGATTGGCTGGTATTTTGTATTTCGCATTTTCCTACAACCTAATTCCTACCACCTAATCCCTGCCCTCTTATTCCCCTGTTGTTGTTCCCCCATTAGCTTTTTTGAAAGCTACCTTCCAAGCTGGTTCGTATTCATTGTCCCATTCATCCTTCACCACCACCGTTTCACCTTTCATCAATGTTGAAAGTGCAATGTCGTTCATCATTTCTTTTTCTGTTTCCACATCATGCTTTAAATCTTCAAGTTTTTCATACGCACGACCAAGTTGCAATTGAATGCGAGCCTCAATGGCTTGCTTTTTTTCTCGCAAAACTTTGATTTCTTCTACAATTTCTTCATACTCATCAGCCTGCACCAAAGCATCTTTATACATATCACGTAAATCTTTTTGTTCTTTTTTCATTTCACGAATGTGATTGAAAACTTCTTGAATGTTTTGCATCTGTTTTTTGTTTAACTTATTACAACGTTTTTCCATCATAGCATATTTTAAAAAAACAAAAAAGGTGTCGCTAATTGAAAGCGCACACCAATTTTTTTGTTTTTGTTTTTTACCCCGTGAAATTGTTTACAATATTTCACCGGGGTGCTTCTCTATTTAAATTACCAATTTTTATAAATAAGCTTCAAGTTTACTGTAGTATAAGTCCACATCGCTAATCCATTTTTTTTCAGCTACTGTTTTTACTTGATCCTGACAACCATAACCACATTTCCAAATAACCATATCACTAGGCGTTTCAATTTTTTCTTCTTTTACCAATTCATCAATACGCTGAGCAATAACAGAAACTGCTTGCTGTGGAGAGTCAAAACAAGTGTGTCCGCCACTACCCATTCTTTCAGCTTTCAAACGAAATCCCCAATAATTATAACAATCCTGACCAGCCAAAACTGGATGACGTTTTCCCCATGCACTTTCCTTTTTTGCAATTGCGACAAGAAAAGCCGCAGTTTTTGGTTCTTGTTGCAAAATATATGGAGTCATCTTTTCAATTGGATAACCTTCAACCATTTCCTTTATTTCTTTTTCAAACGCAGTTGGCTTAACTATTTTTATAGGAATTGTTTCATGGCTAAGTTCAACCTTTTCAATGGCTTGGCTCATTGTCATGAAGGTAGTCACAAAAACAATGCTTACAATTAACGTCAAAATTCTACCGTGTTTCGGATCTATGTTTCCCAGCGTCAAAAAGACAGCATTTCTGTTTTTTGGCTTATTTGCGACTTTTGGCTGTCGCTTGTGAGTGATAGTTTTTTTATTATTTTTTTTGTTCATATTTTTTGCCCAAACCATTGACCAGCAAACTTATTATGGGGAAAATGGCTTGTTTGGGCTATTTTTTTGAAAAAAATAAGCAAAAACGGGCTTTCACCCGTTTTTACTCTATCTATTTCAATATATCTAGTATACACCCAAATCAATAAAAAAGCAAGGGCTAGTCTTGTCCAATACAGAATGACCCCTCAAACGTGTTTCGGTTTCTAATGCAGAATGACCCCCGAAAGAGGGCCACTCGCTTAGATTGCGGATAGTAT
>LBRX01000047.1 GCA_000991645.1 Candidatus Moranbacteria bacterium GW2011_GWE2_36_40 | reverse complement strand
GTAATTAAGCTGTTTATGCCTTAATTATACAGTAAAAATGGGGGTTTTTGCAATAATTCTAGGTTTTAGTTTTTCAGGGGAATTGGCAACAGTCCCATTTGCGATTTGAAGAAGGTATGGCATGGGATGACGAAACATACACCGGCACCAAGACGTATCCTTATTATCATAAGTTGCTATATATTTATTCAGCGGGAGCTACGCAAGTTATACCAGGGTTCGTAATTAGCAATAATATGGCCTTGTCAGCCCAAGCAACTAGCAATTATTATGCTGCTGCCACTCCTTCTGGTTCAGGAGATTGGAACAGGATTAATGGTGGCGATACAGGGGATGGAAAATTTCATGTCTATGAAGCGCATATCAAAATGGATACTGACCAAACAAATGGTGTGGGAGAATTTTGGGTTGATGGGTCTCTCATAATATCAAACCATGCTGTTGATTGGAGTGCTGGAGATACTGCGGCAAAACAAGGTTGGACGTATATAAAAATTGGAAACAATCAAGCATGGTCACACAACAATCGTGCAGTATATGAGGATTATGATGATTTTGTTATTTACAACACCGCTCCTCCTAATTTGGATACAAATGGAAATCCATTTATCGGACCAATTGGTTATGGCGATGTTGTCCCTCCCAGCGCACCAACTGGACTGGCTGTGATTTGAAAAAAACATCGCTAGTAACAAAAAATACAAGTACTAATATTGATGTTACAATAAGAAAGTAGGTGGGTATTTAAATACGTATTTAAAATGCAAAAACAAATTCTAAAAATTTACCCTGCCCGCCTCGACTCGCAGAGACGAACGCTCGCTCGCCTCGATTCGACAAGATTCCTCCTCAAATCGAAGCGGGTCGACGCGAGGCGGGTAAAATTGTTTACCAAGTTGAATTTATTTTATTCAACACGGAGCCTATATTTAACTGGGGTTTTTCTCTCACTCGCTATCTTTTTCATGCTGCCAAAATTGACACGAGCAGAGGTAATTTTTGAAGATAATTTTGACGCGCAAGATGACTTTTGGTATGTGCAAGCTCGACCCGACGGATCTTGTTCTGAGCAGATGACTTCTCCTGCAAGGTGCATTGGACACGCTTGCGATCAATATGGAAGACTGGTAACAAATGGGAGTGTCTGCATTCCTGAAGGATGGTCTGGAGTGCGAAATGAGGAAGCTTGGAATCCATATGACGTTTCAGGAAGCACAGCACAAGTTCCTGGATCGCATTCAACGCTCCAAATTTCCAGTGAAAATTATGCTGGAACTTCAGGCAAAGGGGTAACTATATATAATGAATCATTTAAGGGTTGGGATGGAACTGGTTGGGGAGCTGATACTGTACTGGCAAAAAAATTTACTCAAGATTACCCAGAATTATATGTGAGATTTAAATATAAATTGCAGCCGGATGCTCAATTCACTTCATACAATGGTGGAGCTCAGATGAAGATGTTTCGTATTGAACATAATGATTGGAATGCACCTTCAATGTTTCTGAATTTTGATTACGGATATAATGCGCCAATGATGTTAGTACAAGTCGGAGCGGGATGGGATGGCACTACTCCATTGCTGGGCAGTTCCCATCAAACCAGATGTGATCCGCAAGGCGATAGTGTTAATTATGGAGGAGTGACTTATCGTGTTTTGTTGAATCATTTGTCGAGCGAGGTTAATGTGCCCCAAATGCAACTTATTGGTCGGCAACATCTTACAATTCTTTTTTTCCTGCCTGGCAATCAGGCGTTAATTACTACATTTCTAATTATATGTGCCCGGATCATCAGGGTTATGCTGGAACAAATTCTATATTTGTTGATTCAGATGGCAATGATTCAACTGTTCCAAATGAAACTTTGGGCAATGGCGATTGGCATACTTTCGATTATCATATCAAAATGAATAGTGTTGCTGGAATGGCTGATGGTATATATCAACACTGGATTGATGGTATTTTGAAGGTTGATGTTTCAGACAGGGCTTTTTTGGGATTAGGGTCTTCGCTTGGTACTGGTTGGAATATTATTGGGCTGGGAGGAAACGCCAATAATAATTATAAACAAATCTTGTCTAACTATACTTGGAGTGTTGTGAATTATAATGGAGCAACTTACAAATGTATCCAGTCACACATATCTAGCGCCAGCATTACACCATTGGACACGAATTATTGGGAGTTGATTGATTATAATAGTTCTTATGGTGCGTGGTCTGCAGCTGGTCTTAATTATCAAAATGGCAGTTATGTTACTGATGCTGAACAATGGTATGCTTTCGATGACATTGTTGTTTCAACGACTCAAATTCCTGTTGATTATGTGCTTGGTGAAACTGATGTGATTGCCCCGGCTGCACCCTCAGGCCTGAGTGTATTATAAAATAAGATTATTACGTAACTTATTATGTAATAAAAAAATAATGAAAATAATTTTTCTTAAATTTTTCTTCCTCGCAACATTTTTTGTGCTGCCAACTTTTGCAAAAGCAGCTCCTATTCCAGTACTTAATTTCTCCGACATTACTTCTGGACCAAAAATTGGCAACACTGATGGAGTGGGCAGTGGTGCAATTGTGACAATCTGGGGAAATTATTTAGGTTCAAGTCAAGGAACTTCCAATGTTTATGTGGGCGATCAAGAAGCCACTCAAATTTATTATTGGAAAAATGCTGATGGACAGCTTCCCGGAGGACCAGCGGATTTGTACGCCTATCACAAAATGCAAGAAATTGCCTTTGCCATTCCTGCTGGCGCACCAGATGGCGAAACAACAATTAAGGTGGTGGTAAATGAAATAGAAACAAAAGCACTGCCATTCACAGTTAGAAGTGGAAATATCTATTTTATTAAATCAACAGGAAACGATATAACTGGGGATGGGAGTTGGGGAAGTTCCTGGGCGACTATGGGTGGCATCGTAAAAGGTGGGGCAAATAGTAAAATAATCCCTGGTGACATTGTGTATAGCGTGGGTGTTGGAGCAACTAGCAGTATCAATATTGGCGAAATAGAAAGCCTTATTGGCTCCCTGGATAATCCTTTTGTGCTATCAGTGTATCCAAATACCACCGCCTTGGTAACAACATCATCTGGCGTAACAGCTTTTAAAGGTTTTTCGCATGGAGCTACAATTAATCCGAGTGCCTATTGGAATTTTTCAAAATTTACCATCAATACTGGGTATGAAGCTTTTAGTATTTTTGGTTATGGACGCTATATTGCCAACAATGTTACCGGTGTTATTCCTCAGCTTAGTTACTCTGGTTTTATTGGGGGCAGCTGTCCTCTTTCATCAACGCCAAGCACGTTGGGTTGCAGTGGACACAAGGTATTAGGCAATGATGTGCATGAATACGGCGATCCTACTGGTGTGAATAATTTTCATCATCTCATTTATATTTCTAATCGGTCAGGAACTACTGCTGAGGCTTATGAGATTGGTTGGAATTATTTTCATGAAAACACAGCTTACCAGGGTATTCATATTTATGATTATACTGGTAATCCTTGGACTGGAACATTTAGAATTCATCATAATGTCATTAAAAATCAAGCTGGCAATGCAATTAATTTGAATGATCCAAGTGTGGCTGATTATGAGATTTTTGATAATTTAGTGGTTACCGATAGTGACTATAATCCAGCTGCTGACGGCACGGCGGCTCCAGCTAGTGCAATTAGGATTGATACTGGCTCTTTCGGGACTTTCAAAATATATAATAACACTTTTTTTGGTTACGCAGCCACAAATAACATGGGTACTGGTGTTATTGATTACAAAAATAACTTTTTGATTGATAATAGAAATATTGCATTTGCTGGTAGCGTCAATAGCTCTTTTGCCCAATCTAATAATCTGTTTTTTAGTGTTGTCAATTCTTCACTGGCCTTACCTGTTTGGGCTGCTGGTTCTTTGAACATTGATCCATTGTTTATTGATTCAGCAAGTTATGATTTTTCTTTGCAATCAGCAAGTCCTGCCAAAACCGCCGGCTCTGATACGGTTCTTGCAACTACACCAATAGATTTTTTTGGTCAGCCAAGAGTTTCTGGCTCTGTCAGCATTGGTGCGATTCAATATTTTGATTTGCTGGATGTGACCGCGCCGACTGCTCCTA
Organism: Candidatus Moranbacteria bacterium GW2011_GWE2_36_40; assembly: GCA_000991645.1. Lineage (GTDB taxonomy): Bacteria > Patescibacteriota > Minisyncoccia > Moranbacterales > GWC2-37-73 > UBA12068. Next base: position 3,950 of record LBRX01000047.1, on the reverse strand, counting down.
GTGGGCTTAATGTTTTGTGAGATAATTAAAATATTTTTATTTAGCAATTTTTAAATGTACGTAAACAAAAAACAAATTTTCAATTTTTCTCTCTCACTCGCTATCTTTTTCATGCTGCCGAATTTCGCTTGGGCTGCTCCGTCTATTTTTTCGACGGTTGGAACTATTTCAGATGGACAGAATGTAATTATAAATGGAAATGAATTTGGCACAAAAGCAATCGCTGCATCTTTTTATTATAATAATTTGGAAAATGATACGATTGGACAGATTCCAGCTGGACAAGCTACTAATATTTCAAAATTTGGAACAACTCAAGCTAATTTGTCATACAGCGGAAGTAAATCATTAGAATTCGATTATTGTTCTGACAGTAAATCTGATTGGAGTGCCTCGGATATTTATGAAGTTGGAGACTTCGTTTACTACGCTCCCAACTATACAACGTACACAGTTATTTCAGATGTGGGACCATCTGCAATCACCCCAAATTTAGATGGGGTTCATTATCAGTCGGGTTTAATAAATCCACATTGTTCAAATGGAGAAGTGAAAGAGGATTGGCAACGAAATGCAATAGATTTGGGATCTGATGGCGCCGACAAAGTTTATGTTTCAGCCTGGGTTTACCTGAATAAGGGAAGTTCAACTTCTGAAACGTGGCAATGGAAAGGAATTGCCAATATTAATTCTCAAAGTAGTATGTATTACGACCTTTCAACAACATATCCTTCCAGTATTTGGATAGATAGCAGGGCGTATAGTGCCGGAAGATATGTGACATATGGCGGAAATACTTATGGCTGTATTTTGTCAGTTTCGGCACCAGGGCCAAATCCTTCCCCTGATTTGGATGCCACGCACTGGGCATTTTATGCGCCAGGAAATCCGCTTGGCAATGCTCAAGCATACGAAGAAACAGATGTGCATACCGGAAGCTGGTGGGATGAGCCCATGCAAAGATGGTTTAATCCTGCAGCAGCTGTTTATTATTTCGATTATGCAACTCAAAACATCATGCATGGCGTTACGCCGTTGCCAGGCAGGCCTGCTGATTCATATCTTTGGAACCAATGGCAGAGACTTGAATTTTACGCTCAACGGGCATCTGCGCCACTTGCTGCCGACGGAATTTGGAATGAGAAGAGAATTGGTAAGAGTGAGTATAATTTCAATATTACCAATGCAATTACTCATGAAGCAGGTAATAATCCTTGGCGCTATGCGATATTGTCACATGCCATAGCTTCTGTTGTGGACGGCTACGTTGATTTTAAGGTTTATATGGATGACATTTATGTTGACAAGACTCAGGCGCGAGTGGAAATTTGTGATTCTTCGACTTGGTCGGCTCGCTCTCATTGTGAAATTCAAATTCCAACTGTTTGGTCTGACGCATCTGCCACGGTCTCAGTCAATCAAGGCTCTTTTGCTGATGGCGCAACTGCATATTTGTATATGGTGGATGAAAATGGAAATATGAATGCGAATGGTTATCCAATTTCTTTTATTGCTGATGCTGATGCAGTTGCGCCAAACCCGCCGACTGGACTGGGAGTTTTATAATAAAAAATAAATGAATAAAAATTCCACAAAATTAATTATTTTTTCTATAACCTTTTTCATGTTGCCGAATTTCGCTAAAGCTACCCCTGCAGTTGAAAGTGTGAGTGGTGTTTTAAATGGTGGACAAAGTGTGACAATTATTGGAAGCGGATTTGGAATAAAGACAATTGTCGCTCCAGCCTATTTTTTCGGAAATCAAAACAACACAGTTGGCGAGCTTCCAGTAAACCTAACTTCGTCAAACACGGAAGCTGGAGGATTGGTTTCAATAGATAATGAAAGAGTTGTTGGTGTTCCACTTATTAAATGGAATTATTTGTGCACTGCTCCCACTGATGAGTGGTGCCTCGCCAATGGGCATAATGCGGGTTGTAATTGTGAATCATGGGGAAGAGACGTATTTGATTGGGGAGTTGGTGGCACAAAAGAATTTTACATGACAACATGGGCATATCTTGATAAAACTGGTTCAACTTGTGATCAATGGCAATGGAAATACATGTCAACAAGTGCATCAGTTGCACACGAGGGTTATATTGCCTATCCTGGTGATCCTGGTTTTGGTGGCATGTGGTTTTGGAATGAAAATGGGAACAATTGGTTCAACACTGCTTTGCAAGAATATTACAGTCCATACCCAACTAATAATAATTATGAATCAGCGAGTAATCATTATCAAACTTCAGGAAGCATTTCAGCTGATGGCTGGCTTTGGAATCAATGGCAAAGAATGGAATTTTATGAAAAAGCCAGTGATAATGGAACTGGCATGGTGTATATGAATCGAATTGGACGCGCTGGACCACCCATAGAAAGCCATATTAATTGGTGGAATATGGGCGCAGGTGACATGCTTAATCCTTGGAAAATGACAGGGATTGGAATGGCAGTTGCTTCTGTCAATAATTCAGTAGATTCTTGCAATGGTAGTGGAAAAACCGTTGATTTTAAATTATATAACGATAATCTGTATTTGGATTCAACTCAAGCGCGCGTGGAAATTTGCGACAGCACAACTTGGTTAGCTCGCACGCACTGCGAAATTCAAGTTCCACAAAACACTTGGAATGATGGTCAAATTGAAATCAAGTTGAATCAGGGATCATTTTTAAATAATGCAGCCGTATATCTTTATGTGGTTGATGCTGATGGACTTGTTAATTCAGCTGGATATTCCATAATTCTGGGCACTGTCCCTGGCGACATCATTGCGCCCGCTGTCCCAACTGGTCTTGAGGTGGTATAAAAAATAAAAAGCTTATCACGTTAAATCCAGCGAAGCTGGTGCAAAGCAATTTAACTAGATAAATCATTTTCTTAAAGTTTTTAAGGTAAAATGCAAAAACAAATTATAAAATTATTTTTTCTCCTTGTAACCTTTTTCATGCTGCCGAATTTCGTTAGGGCAGCAATTACGTTTGATGCTAATGGAAAGTGGGAAACAACATTTGATTGTGATGAAGCAAATACTGATATAATCTGGTCGTGCGATGGGTTGTCAGAAGGTGGGTCTGCGGTAAGTGGAATGCGCCCAACTCAAATTACTATTCCTGCAAATAATGTTACAGGTGGAGGATTTCGTGGTGCTCGCTTTTGGATTGGTGATGGTGATGACATTAATTCACAACCATTGAAAGTTGATTTTTCGTCCCATGAACCAGAATTATGGGTTCGTTGGTATATGCGTTATCCCATGGGTTTTCAATGGTTAAATAATGAAATTGGTTATGATAAGTGGCTATATTTTTACGCCAATGGTGGAACACCACAAACAATAATCAATCAAGATAATGGCTCTTTTAGAATTTATAATCAGGCTGTGAGTACTATTGGTAATAATTGGCAGGGCATAAGCAGTAGTGATCCGGCTTGGGGAGGTGTTGTTGGCTATCCTATGAAGTGGACAATTTTAATGAGTGGGAATGTTTCTGATGGGGAATGGCACAGTTTTGAAGTTTATATAAAAATGGATACAAATTCAGCTGATGGAATTGGTAGAATGTGGGTTGATGGAGTACTTGTTATTAATTCTTTTATTTTAAATTATTCGGGAGGGTTGAATGTGGCAAGAGAGGGATGGGATTATTTTAATTTCAAATCAAATCAAAATTGGCCTAATAATGGGAGTGAAATGCCTATAGATTTTGATGACATAATAGTTTTTAATAATACCCCACCAAATTTGGATGAAAGTGGAAATCCATTTATCGGACCAATCGGATATGGCGACGTTGTTCCACCAGGTGCACCAAGTGGATTGGCTGTGATTTGAAAAAAATCATCACTAGTAATACCAAATCAAATTAATTACTTCTACATTCAATCTTTTGTATCCAGCTAAACCCAACCTTCCCTTTTAGAATTTTAGGATTTTTAGTTAACCA
>LBRX01000046.1 GCA_000991645.1 Candidatus Moranbacteria bacterium GW2011_GWE2_36_40 | reverse complement strand
TAGGTTTCATAGATGAGTGTTAAAATGTTATGTCAAAAGTTTGTACGACCTATGACTATATTTTAACACTAATCCGTGGTTAACTTAAGACCACTTATAAATTAATCAATTGAATAACATTTAAAAAAATGGAGCAAGAACTTTATCTGTCGGTTGTTATTCCGGCATACAAAGAAAAAGAACGAATAGGAAGTAATTTGTTGGAAATAGAGAAATTTTTGTCTACCAAAAATTTTGAATACGAAGTTATTATTGTCGTGGATGGTTCTCCTGATAATACCGCTGAAGTTTCAAGAAACTATGCCAAACAAGTAAAAAATTTGCGTGTTATAGATAATGACACTAATCATGGTAAGGGATATGTGGTGCGTCAAGGATTGCTTGAATCAAAAGGAAAATATGTGGTATTTTTGGATGCTGATGGCTCAACTTCAATTACTCATGTGGAAAAATTCTTGCCAGAGTTGGAAGCTGGATCAGATGTTATCGTTGGATCAAGAAAAATTAAAGGAGCATTTGTACAAATACATCAACCAAAATATCGCGAATTCATGGGCGAGGGTGGAAATTGGCTTATCAGAATAGTTTTGGGACTTTGGAGTTTTCCAGATACTCAATGTGGATTCAAGATGTTGACAGGAAAAGCTGCGCATGAAATTGCAAAGAGAATGGTTGTTGATCGTTTTGGATTTGATTTTGAGCTAATTATTTTGGCCAAGGTTCTTGGCTTTAAAATAAAACAAATGCCTGTAAGATGGCTCAATGAAGAAGGTTCAACAGTTAGCTTGACTGGTCCAAATGGTTTTATTCAGGTATTGATTGACCTTTTCAAGACAAAAGGAAGATTGATTGCTGGAAAATACGACATAAAAAAATAAGCGCGATACGAAACTACGAATTGCATTCGAATCTACGAATAAATGCAAAAAACTCTTTTCGTAGATTCGTGTACGTTTCGTAGTTTCGAATCGGTAATATAAAAATAAAAAAATTGTGAATATTTCTATTAACAATTCAAAAGAAATTCTGGATGGCGAGGAAAAGCCAAAAAAAGTTGTTGCTTCTGAATTAAGACAAGATCTTGTTTCTGGTGATTGGGTTGTCATTGCAACTGGTCGTGCCAAAAGACCGCAGGATTTTACTGCCATTCAGCGAGCCTTGGATGAAAAAGGCGTCGATGGTTGTTTGTTTGAAGATCCTGTGGCGACCGGACAAGAAAAAGATGTTTTGATCTATCATAAAGCTGATGGGGATTGGACTCTTAGAGTTTTTCCAAACAAATACCCAGCTTTTTCTCCGGGAAAATCTTCAAAAGCTTCTTCTGAAGGTCCATATAATGCGATGTCTGGAGTTGGTTATCATGAAATTGTGGTTACACGAGATCATTTCAGGCAGATGGCACTTATGGATGTTATGGAAGTTGCTGAAGTTATTGATGCGTATCAAGATCGTTATTTGGAGCTCATGAACAAGAAAAATGTCAATTATATTGCTATTTTTCATAATCATGGTAAAGAAGTTGGCGCTTCAATTCCGCATCCTCATTCTCAAATCATGGCAATTCCAGTTGTGGCTCCATATATTCAACTCGAACTTGACGGAGCAAACAGATATCACAAATCAAACAAGCACTGCGCATTTTGTGTAATGAGTGAATTTGAGAGCGAGCATGGACAACGTGTTGTTTTTGAAAATGATGACTTTATTGCATATTGCCCATTTGCCTCACGAGTAGCATTTGAAGTTCATGTTATGCCAAAAAAACACTCTCCATATTTTGAGAGAATTACTGATGAGCAAAAAGTGAAATTGGCTGAAGTTTTTTCCAAGGCACTTGGTGCAATTTATAGTGCGCTTAATGACCCTCCTTATAATTTTTATATCCATAGTGCTCCATGCGATGGAAAAGATTATTCTCATTTTCATTGGCACATTGAAATTTTGCCGCACACTTCAATTTGGGCAGGTTTCGAATTGGACACTGGTATTGAAATTTCTTCAATTCAACCAGAAGTAGCAGCGGAATATCTTAGAAATAATCTGAACCACTGATTAGCACTTGTTTATCTTGATTACACATGATTTAAAAATCAGTGTAATCATGTGCGCTCATGTGAAAATCTGTGTTTCTGAATTTTATTATTATGTCAGATTTTATTATTTCACTATTCTCAAATGTACCTCGTGAGCTTGCAACTTTTTTGATTGCATTTATTCCTGTGACAGAGCTTAGAGCCTCAATTCCATTAGCTATTAAAGTGTATGGATTGAGCCCTTTGTCAGCCTGGTTTTATTCTGTGGCGGGAACATATTTTGTGATGGTTGTCATTGTTATCTTGCTTGATCCAATCGCAAAACTTTTGTCGAAATACATTCCATTTTTCGAAAAGTTTTTCCAGTGGCTTTTTGAACATACTAGAAAAAAGGCAAATGAAAAGATGGAGAAATACGGGGAGTGGGCAATTTTCATTTTGGCTGCAACACCAATTCCTCTTTTGGGAGGATTAACTGGTGCGTTGGCAGCTTTTGTTTTTGATGTACCGCTCAAAAAATCGTTGCCTCTTTTGCTTGTTGGAACAATGGTGGCAGGAGCAATTGTTAGTGTGATAACTTTGTATTTATAAAAAATATGCAGAAATTAATAGTTGGAAATTTGAAGATGAACTTGCTCACGATTGCTGAGCGTGATCGTTATTTTGAATCATTTAAAAAAGAATTAAAAGCCAAGAAATTGTTGGATTCGAAAATAGTGATTTGTCCGCCATCTGTTCATGTGGAAAGTTTTGTCAAAAAAACAAAAACAAAAACGGTTTCTATTGGAGCTCAAAATATCTTTTGGGAGGAGCGAGGTTCATATACTGGAGAGATTTCTGCAACAATGCTTAAGGATATGGGAGTCGAATTTGTGATTATTGGTCACAGTGAGCGCAGAAAATATTTTGGCGAAACAAATGAAACTGCAAATTCAAAAATAAAAGCAGTCATAAGTGCTGGGCTTGTTGCAATTTATTGTGTCGGAGAAACAAGAGAAGAGCGAGACAGTGGATTTGCAGCTCAAATTATTGTTCAGCAAATCGTGGAGGGATTGGCTGATATTTCTTCAGCAAAAGTTGCTTCTGTCGTTATTGCCTATGAACCAGTTTGGTCTGTTGGTAGTGATTCAATTCCGACTAGTGATGAAATTTTGGAAACAAGAATTTTACTCAGAAAAATATTTGCTGAAAAATATGGACTTCAGCTTGCTGATAAAATTAAGGTTTTGTATGGCGGTAGTGTGAAAGTGACAACCGCAAAACAACTATGCATTGATCCGGGAATGGATGGCGTGTTGGTGGGAAGAGAAAGTTTAATTCCAATGGAACTTGTTAAGATAGCAGAAATAATATCAGTGAGCAGTGAACAAGGAGCAGTGAACAATAAATAAACCAAAAGGCAATGAACAATGAGAGGTATTTAATACTGATCCTTGATCACTGATCCTTGATCGTTGAATTATGATAACATCAGTCAAAAAAATTCTAACAGATGCAATGAACGGTGGCTATGCTGTTGGTGCCTTCAACACGACTAACATGGAAACAACCAGGGCTATTATTGAAGCTGCCAAGGAATTGAAAAGTCCTGTTATAATTCAGATTACTGAGAAAACGATGGAATATGCAGGTGGAAGACAGATTTTTAATATTGTGAAAAATTGTGCAGAGCTTTATGCCCCGGAAATTCCAGTTGGAATTCATCTCGATCATGGAAAAAGTTTCGATATTTGCAAAAAATGCGTGGAAATTGGTTTTAACTCTGTCATGATTGATGGTTCGAGAAAAAACTTTTCAGATAATGTGTCTGTAACAAAAAATGTTGTTGAATATTGTCATGAAAAAGGAGTTGATGTTCAGGGAGAATTGGGAAGTGTGCCGTATATTGGAGAAATGGAAGCAGGAGAAGTTGATTGGGATTTGTACATGACAAAGCCGGAAGAGGCGGCAGAGTTTGTTGCTCAAACAGGGGTGGATGCTCTTGCTGTTGCAATTGGAAATGCGCATGGTTTTGTGAAAGAAAGAAAAGAACCTGATTACGAAAGACTTTCAAAAATAAGAGAAAAAGTTTCTGTCCCGCTTATTTTGCATGGAGCATCTGATTGGGAAAATGGAAGAGTAAAAGAAGCTGTTGCAAGAGGAATTTGCTGCTTCAATGTTGATACCGCAACGCGCGTGGCTTTTGTGAACAGCATAATAAAGACTGTGCACAAGAAGGACGAAATAGCTTTTGATATTAGAAAAATATTAGGTGATGCTCAAGAGGAAGTAAAAAAAACGGTTCAGAAAAAAATGATTGATTTTTGCAGTGCCGGAAAATGTAGTATTTCTAATCATTCAAAAAATGAAGAAACTCACACCCTTAAAACTGATGAGATTGGTGAAGAATAGCAGAGAGTGCAAAGCTTGAAGTTTAAAGAGAAAAATGTAAAATACAAAAAAATAAAAGATAAACTAAATTACCTTTAGTTTTGCACTTTTAGTTTGTAACTTCCTTATGTGTCTAGCATTTCCAGGAAAAATTATTGAAATTAACAATCAGCAGGCAACTGCTGATTTTGATGGTGTGCAAAAAGTTGTAAACATCTCACTTGTGCCAGAAATAAAAGTTGGAGAATATGTGATTGTGCACGCAGGATTTGCAATTGAGCAATTAACAAGTCAAGATGCTTGGGAAGTCTTAAAAGAATATGAAAAAGGAAACAGAATCATTCAGGGAAATATTGAAAAAAATTCATAATGTAGCTTCTCAAATTAAGAGAGGTGTGGCATTGATGGAGGTCTGTGGTACGCATACTCAGGCTATTGGTAAAAATGGAATCAGGCAATTGATGCCGAAAAATATAAAACTGCTAACTGGTCCTGGATGTCCTGTTTGTGTGACAGCACAAGAGGATATTGACGCAGTAGTTCATTTGGCCAAGGCGGGAATTCCAATTGCAACATATGGCGACGTGCTTCGTGTGCCGGGTTTTCTTGGTAGTTTGGAACAAGCAGGCGCTCAAGGAGCAAAAGTTTTTTCTGTGTATTCAGTGGAGGAATCTCTTAAAATAAAGAAGGAATTTCCAAATCTGGTTTTTTTTGGGCTGGGTTTTGATACGACAACTCCGATGACGGCGCTGGCTTTAAAAAATGGTTTAACAGTGTATTCAACACATAAACTTTTTCTTCCTGCTATGGATGCCTTGCTTTCCATGGGGGAAATAAAAATAGATGGTTTCATAAGCCCTGGACATGTTTCAGCAATTGTTGGAACTGAGCCTTATGAGCATATGAATATTGCCCAGGTCATCACTGGTTTTGAAGCCCAAGATGTCTTGGTTGGAATATATATGATTCTTTGTCAGATTAGGGATGGGCGAAGGGAGGTTGAAAACGAATATGTAAGACTTGTTAAAAAAGAGGGAAATAGGGTTGCACAAAAAATGATTGCGGATTATTTTGAGATTGGTGAAGGTAATTGGCGCGGTTTTGGAATAATTCCAAATTCTGGGTTGGAAGTTAAAAATCCAAAATTAAATGCAAAAATAAAATATAGGGATATTTTATCAAAAATGGATATTTCTAAATCTAAAAAACCCACCGGCTGTCGTTGTGGTGAAGTTATTCGTGGGCTTATCACTCCTGAAAGGTGTCCAATGTTTGGAAAAACTTGCACACCAGAAAAACCGTATGGACCGTGCATGGTTTCAGACGAGGGTGCATGCAATAATTATTTTAGATATGCAAAATAATATATATGACAATAAATAAAGCTGACAATATTGAGCTGGATCATGGCGGAGGCGGACAAAAATCATCCGAACTTATTTCGTTGATTAGAAATGTTATTAGCGATAAGGGAAAATGGAAAAACCAGATGGACGATGGTGCAACTCTTAAGATTGGAAATCAGCATCTAGTTTTTACGACAGATGCGTATATTGTTGATCCAATTTTTTTTCCAGGTGGTGATATTGGAAAAATTGCAGTTTGTGGCACAATTAATGATTTGGCGATGATGGGTGCTGTGCCACAAGGATTATCATTAAGCATGGTTATTGAAGAAGGATTTCCCATGAAGGATCTTTTGAAAATAAGTGAATCAATTCAAAAAATGTCACGCGAAGCAGGCGTTCCAATTGTAACGGGTGATACAAAGGTTTTGCCAAAAGGTAAACTGGATAAGATTGAAATTACAACTGCAGGAGTTGGATTGACCAAAAAAATAATTTCAAATTCAGGGGCAAAAATCGGTGACGTTGTTATTTCTTCAGGAGATCTTGGAGAACACACAGTTGCACTCTTAAGTTCACGCTTTAATTATAAAACAAAAGTTGTTAGCGATTCAAAAACACTCAACAAAGAAATGCAAGCAATTGCAAAATATGTTCATGCTGCCAAGGATCCTACTAGGGGAGGACTTTCTGCTAATATTATTGAAATTGCTGAAAAATCAAAAGCAAAAATTGTTCTTGAGGAAGAATTACTTCCATACAAAAAAGAAACTTTTGCAATAGCTGGCCTCTTGGGAATTGACGTTTTGTCATTTGCCTCCGAAGGAAGATTTATTTGCGCTGTGTCCGAAAAAGATGCTAAAAAAGTTTTGCAAATTCTTAAAAAATTCAATCCTGAAGCTAAAATAATTGGACACGTCGAAAAGGGTAAAGGTGTATTTCTCAAAACAGTTCTTGGATCTTTGCGACCAATAGAGATGCCCAGAGGAAAGCTAGTCCCTCGAATTTGTTAAAAGATAATAAAATGTTTGTCCAAAAGAAAGTCCTGCGTCACCACGGGGGATTTTTTTATTTGTATAAACCCCTTTTAATTCAAGAATAGAAGAAATAATTTTATTATTCGCCATACCGCCGGCAAAAAATACATTGTCATGCTGAACTTGTTTCAGTATCTCTCGAGATCCTGAAATAAATTCAGGATGACACCTGCGGGTGATTTCCAATAGTCCGTCAGCGATATATTTCTGTGCAGTGGCAGCGAGGCGTTTTTTATCTTTGTGCAAATTTTTTATTAAGTATTTAAAGAGTGGTGTGGTTTTTAGAATCCACATTTTTTCAATTTCATTAAATTCCACAACCGGTTTTATTTGATAGGGGATTGTTGAATTTTTTTCTAACAAATCTACAGGACCATGTTTACTGAGGCTTTCATTTTTGGAAAATTCTAAAAGAACCGAAACTGCATCTAAAATGCGCGCAGTGCTGGAAGTCTCGATACAATTGAAATTTTGCTGAAGCTGATTCCAAAGAAGTTCGAATTCATTTTTTGAATAATATTTCTTTACATATTTATAAGCATCCTTTTTTTCTAAGAATTTTGATAAAATGGAAATTAGTAGGCGTGCCGGCTCCTTGATAGCTATTTCGCCGCCAATCATAATTTGATTTTCCAAGTGCCCAATTCTAGTATTTTGTGTATTGTATTTTGCGTATTGTATCTTGAAAGCTTCTCCTCCCCAAATTTTTTCATCATAGCCATATCCTGTTCCATCACAGGCAATGCCGAGTGCTTCACGCTTCACGCTACACACTCCACGCTCCACGATCTGGTCTCCAATAGCAGAAAATATATGGGCGAGATGGTGTTGAACTGGAATATATTTTGCTTTATACTTTTTGGCTAATTCTTGTGCTAGTATGGTTGTATGAAAAAGCGGATGTAAATCGCTAAGGATTATATTTGGTTTGATTTTATTAGATTTCAAAAATTTGTATAATTCGCTTTTGAATTTACTATAATTAATGTCGTCTAGCAGATCTCCAAAATCTTCGGAAAAATAAATTTTTCCATTTTTGTACGCTGAAAAATTTCCCGTCGACTCGCCGCCGAGGGCCAGGATAACGTCCTTATTTTTGTTAGTTATTTTAAATTCTTGCATAATATAAGTCTATCACTATTGCACAAAAAAGGGTATAATGGGGATAAAGGGATAAAAGGGAATTTAAAAAATGGTATATGAATACAGAATACAGAATACAGAATACAGAATACAGAATACAGAATACAGAATACAGAATACAGAATACAGAATACAGAATACAGAATACAGAATACAGCGCCAACCCTTTAAGCCCTTTTGAATCCCATTAATCCCTTTTAATTTAGTTTTATGCTCAAACCGTATAAAGATCCATATGGTTATCGAAAGCTTTTGGCATATCAAAAAGCCGAAGAATTGCAACTTAGATGCAACCAACTTACGCATCTTTTTCCAAAAACAAAAACTCTTTATGATTTGGCAGATCAGATGGACAGATCTGCAAGAAGTGGAAAGCAAAATATTGTCGAGGGGTGGAGACGGAATACAACGAAAGAATATTATGATTTTTTAGGATTTTGTATTGGTGCAATTGCTGAGTTAGAGGAAGATTGCAATGATATTTGGAGAGGAGTTTATAGAGATTTAACAGAGATAAAGGGGATAATGGGAGAAATAGGATTAAAGGGATCTGCGGAAATGGGAGAAAGGGAAATAAAAGGAGCTGCGGAAATGGAAGAAAGGGGAACAAGAGAAACTGCAGATATGGGAGAAATGGGGAATTCTATGAATTGTAAAATAGCATTAACTGTATCAGACAACCCTTTAAATCAAAAGATAGCATCAACTGTATCAGATAACCCTTTAACCCCTTTGAATCCCTTTCCTCCCTTTGATATTGAAAAGTTGAAATTTTATCCTTTGGACGAAAATCTTCCGCCGGTTGTAAAACTCAAACTTCGTTGCAAAGAGTTAAATTTCATGTTGCACAGAATTCAAGAATCTTTATTGATCAAAATGGATCAGGAAAAAACTTTACCAACAAAAGATAAGGTTAGAATGCACGAAAATCAACGAAAAGACTTCGAGGACGTGGAAGGAAAAATACTTGAACAGTATGGTTTTGAAAAATTGGAAAATGGGCAGGTCGTAAAAAGAGAAATGTGATATAATAGGATTGTACTGAAAAATAAGCAGTGTTTTTATTTGAGCTAAGATAAAATTAAAATAAAATGAAAATAGATATAAATATGGATGAAAATGTTCTAATAACTGATGCTTCTCAAGAAACAAAAAAACCCAAAATAGCCATTGTTTCGCTGACATCCTGTGAGGGTTGTCAGTTTGCGTTATTGGATTTGGGTGAAAAATTTTTGGAAGCCATGGATCAAGTTGAAATGGTTGATTTTCGTTTGCTTGAGGATGAGGGGGATGCTGGAGAGCCAATCGATATTGGATTTGTGGAAGGCAATCCAATGACTGCAGCCAATAAAAAAACTTTGATGGAACTTCGAAAACGTAGCAAACTCTTGGTGGTGATTGGAAACTGTGCGGCAATGGGTGGAATTCCAGAGATTAGAAATTATCATGAAAAGCAGCAAACAGTAAAGCATGTATATAAATATATTCAAGGCATTGAAACTGAAGAAGTTCAGGAAGTTGATAATTTTGTGAAAGTCGACTTTACTTTTCCTGGTTGTCCGATTACAGGTGAAGAATTTTTGAAATATTTTCCGATACTTCTTGCCAATGTGAAAGGCGAAGGAGAGTTGCCGACAATTCCTGATTCTCCTGTTTGTGTGGAATGTAAAAAGAAAGGTAATCGTTGTTTATTGCTTGATAAAAAACCTTGTTTTGGACCAATGATTTTGGGTGGCTGCGATGCAGTGTGTCCAACTTCTCGCATGGGATGCCAGGGTTGTCGAGGACTTCGTCCAACAGGAAATGTGAAAGCCATGAAAATGACTTTGAAAACAATGATGACCGACGAAGAATTTGAAAACACAACTGAAATCTATGGACTTAAAGATGATATTGAAGATTGGGAATCAGATCATAAGGAGAAATAAAATTACTCAAATATATTTTTATTTTTATCACGGAGAAATAATTGCAACTTTTTAATAAAACACCAAGGAGACTCATTTCTAGTGAAAAAATAAAAAATATTTTCGAATTTTATTTACATTTATATTGAACATTAAATAGAAACACAATGAATATTAAGATAAATCACATTGCAAAAATCGAAGGGCACACTGGCTTTATGGCGAGTGTTATTAGGGGCGATGTCAAAAGTGCTAAGTTTGAGGTGCAAGAAGGAATTCGTTTGATCGAGGGAATATTGATCGGACGAGAATACAAAGACATGCCAGTAATTGCACAGAGAATTTGCGGCATTTGTCCTGTGGTACACAATTTGACCGCAATAAAGGCTATTGAGAATGCAATGAAGGTTGAGGTTACTCCAGAAACTGAAAAATTGCGAAGAGTCATGGAACACGCCCAGTTTATTCATTCGCATGCTCTGCATTTGTTTTTCTTGTCGCTAGCTGATTTTTTGGATATTGAAAATGATTTGCAGCTTGTGAAAGAATATCCAGAGCAAACAAAAATGGCTGTAAAAATCAGAGAATATGGCATGGAGTTGATAAAAATTATTGGAGGGCGCGTTGTGCATCCACTCACAAATGAAGTTGGCGGATTCAAAAAAGTTCCAACCATAGAAGAATTGCAGGCTCTCATAATAAAGGGTCAAGAAACTTTGCCGATTGCTTTGGAATTAGCAGCATTTTTTAAGACCATTAAAACTCCTAATTTTTCTCGTCCAACTGAATATGTCTGCTTGAAGACAAAAGGAGAATATGCAATTTATGATGGAGATGTTACTTCCAACAAGGGTCTTTTTGTCGATGTGCAAAAATTTGAAGAAAATTTTCATGAGTTTCAGCGTCCCAAGGAAATAGTTAAGAGAGTTATGCGTGATGGTAAGACCAGTTACATGGTTGGAGCTATTGCTAGAGTCAATAATAATGCCGAAAAATTGAGTTATGAGGCACGTGAATATTTGAAAAGTTTGAATTTTAATATGCCTGATTATAATCCATTTCACAATGTGCTTTATCAAATGGTGGAAATTGTTCATTGTGTCGAAGATTCAATTCAGCTTCTTAAAGAGCTGACACATGCTGATTTGGAAAAAGCAATTACCAAAAAATATGTGGTGCGTGAGGGATCTGCTGCAGCAGCTGTGGAAGCACCGCGCGGAACGTTGTATTATTGGGTGGATATTGATCCAAAGGGTTATATTAAAAACGTGAATATTATTTCTCCTACTGCACAATTTTTGACTCATTTGGAAGATGATATCGCAGCATTTATCCCTGGAATTATTGAGAAAGATGAAAAAGCCATGGAGAGAAAAATGCGCGCATTCATTCGCGCCTACGATCCCTGCATCAGCTGCGCAGTACACTGAATAACTAATAACAAACAACTTACAACTAACAACCATGCTCTTTTGTTATCGGTTGTCAGTTATCGGTTGTCAGTTGATTTTATGCATGATTTTATGTTGGCCAAAGAAATTGTTGATGACTTGATGAAAATTGTGAAAAGTGAAAAACTTTCACAAATCGATTCTGTTTCTCTTGAAATTGGGCAAATTGCCCTAGCGCACGATGGACACGACGAACATGTGGAAGATATCAGTGTTGATAATCTGAAATTTGGCATCAAGAATATTGTCAAAGGAACAATTTTAGAAAAAACAAAATTTAATATCAAAAAATTCCAAGGTGATCATTGGCATTTGGTCAGCATTGATGGCGAATAAGATGCGGAGGAGGTTAGTAAGATGCTCTGGTCTAGTATTGATACAATGTCTAATAAATTAAATAATATTGGTGAAGGTGATTAGTGACTTGTTGTTCACTGTTCACTGTTCATTGCTCACTGATTATGCTCAAAGTTGCAATTAATGGTTTTGGGAGAATTGGAAGACCGTCGCTCAAAATTGCTTTTGAAAAAAAAGGTATGGAAGTTGTGGCGATTAACGATTTGACTGATATTGAAACAAGCGCTCATCTTTTGAAATATGATTCATCGTATGGTATTTATGAAAGAGAGGTTGTTGCTGATAAAGAAAATAGCGAGCTTATTATTGATGGCAAGCCGATAAAATATTTTTCTGAAAAAGATCCTTTGAATTTGCCTTGGAAAAAAATGGAAGTTGATGTAGTTTTGGATTGTACTGGAATATTTTTGGATCAAGAAGGCGCTGGAAAACACATTGCTGCTGGAGCAAAAAAAGTTGTTCTTTCTGCACCGCCAAAAGATGATGTGCCGGTGTATCTCTTGGGAATAAATGAGAAAGAATATAAAGGCGAAGCGATTGTTTCAAACGGTTCTTGCACGACAAATTGTCTGGCGCCGATGATCAAAGTTTTGGATGATCTTTGCAATGTTGAGCAAGGGTTTATGACAACCACACATTCATATACCAACGATCAAAATCTTTTGGATTTGCCTCATCGCGATATGCGCCGCGCCAGAGCTGCCGGCCTTTCAATTATTCCAACCACCACAGGAGCTGCCAAAACAGTGGGAAAGGTTATTCCACACTTAAAAGGCAAACTCGATGGAATAGCGCTGCGCGTGCCAACGCCGGTGGTTTCTATTGTTGATTTTATCTGCACAGTGGAGAAACCAAAAACTGTCGAAGAGATTAATGCGGCTTTTGAAAAAGCTGCTCTTGGCAGTATGATAAACATTCTTGATGCAACCAAAAAAGAATTGGTTTCTATGGATTATAAAATGAATCCGCATTCATCAATTGTGGATTTGCCGCTGACAATGTCGATGGGTAATCAAGTCAAAATCGTCGGTTGGTATGACAATGAATGGGGATACTCGAATAGGTTAGTGGAGATGGCTGCTCATATAAGTAAATAAAGTATATAAAGCTGAAAGTCATAAAGTCCGTAAAGCAGAAATGCCTTGCGGATTTTTTCATTTGACAAACCTTGTTTTGGGTATATGATAGAGATGTCAGAGGGATTGGTGTGATTTTGTATAAAAATACAAATTTACAACACCAACCCTCTGACACCTACACCTGTTTATTTTGGCTCCCAAATGGTTTAGACCTTTTGGAGCCTCAAAGCCGGTGCGTCCAGTGGAGAAATACGCCCCCCATGGCAAAAATCTTTACTGGACGCATTCAGACCAAATACATTGGAATGTTTAGAGCAGGGAAGGGAAAAGAGCCGCGACTACGCCATAAGGCATCATCCAAATTGGATCAGTGCGAAAATATGCGACCCGGCCAGTAACCTGACGACCCGTTCACCAAAAACATTCCATCCGGATCAAGAATACATTTTCATGAAGAGAGTTTTTCTCCACTCTGAATTTGTGTTCTTGCTCCACAATTTCATCTTGGGATTTGAGAGAGCGAAGGAAAACATAAACCGATAGTTATGGCTCGTAGCATGCATTTTCAATGCTCACATGACATGTCCTCAAAGGACCGGTAAAAAGTGTTAACCTTAACCCACAACCTTTTGTACTCTCTCAGTCCCAACTTACATAAGCGCTTTTATTAGATCTCTAATAAAAGCGCTTTTTCTTTCCTGTTGCTCACTTTGCTAAACAATAAAAAAGTGTGGTACAATGTAATAGTTAAAAAGTTCATAAAGTCCAGAAGATGGATTTTGTTTGCATTTTACTTTACAAACTTTAAAAACTTTACAAACCCTTGTGTATCTAAAGAAAGTTGAAATATCGGGTTTTAAATCATTTGCCAATAAGACCACGCTGGAATTTTTGCCAGCGGGGAATTTTAATGTTGGAAATGATGCCAAGGGAATCACAGCGATTGTAGGACCAAACGGATCTGGAAAATCAAATGCCTCTGATGCTATCAAATGGGCGATGGGAGAGCAGTCAATGAAAACACTTCGCGGAAAAAAGGCTGAGGATATTATTTTTGCTGGCAGCGGAACAAAAGCCAGACTTTCAAGTGCGCAAGTGTCGCTGCATTTTGACAATTCAGATAAAAGAATCCCCTTGGAATTTACGGAGGTTATTATTACTAGAAAATTGTATCGCTCTGGTGAATCAGAATATTTGATTAATGGAAATCGTTCACGTTTGCTTGATGTTAGTGATTTATTGGCTAAGGCTGGAGTTGGCAAGGAGAGTTATTGCGTTATTAATCAAGGAATGTCGGATGCTCTTTTAAATGCCTCGCCAACTGATCGTCGCAGTGTGCTTGAAGATGCTGCTGGTGTGAAGCAATATCAAATCAAAAAAGATAGAGCGCTAAAGAAGCTTGATTCAACGAGAGAGAATATGGAAAGAACGGCTGGGCTTATTCGTGAGATTGAACCACATCTTCGAATGTTGAAACGCCAAGCTGAAAAAGCGCAGCAGGGAAGAGTGGTGGCTGATGAATTGAAGGAAAAACAAACAAAATTGTTTTCCTTTTTGTGGCATCAGTTTCAATCTGAGCGTCAGCAATTTTCGAGCGAAAAAGAAGCTCTTGGCGCAACTATGATGAATATGCAGCGAGAGGTGGACAAGATGACGGATGAGCTTAATCGTGAATCTGGCAAGGCTGAGGACTCAGGAGCTGAGCAGGAATTGGATAAGAAAAAAACACAAATTAGGCATCAGCTTAATAATGTTGAACGC
>LBRX01000045.1 GCA_000991645.1 Candidatus Moranbacteria bacterium GW2011_GWE2_36_40 | reverse complement strand
GATACTATCCGCAATCTAAGCGAGTGGCCCTCTTTCGGGGGTCATTCTGCATTAGAAACCGAAACACGTTTGAGGGGTCATTCTGTATTGGACAAGACTTTCTCTTGCATCTGGCTTGGATGCGTGGTATGATTGCTGCAAACAAAGTAAAAAAACAACATGTCATTTTATCCCAATTAGAAAAGATGACCTGGTTTGGTTTTCTTCAAATAAATATGACAAATAAAAATCTTAACATGCAGGAAAATAATGACGACGATGTATATTATGGTGTCGGAAGTTTTCTTTGGGAAGTGTTGAAAGTTTTCTTGTGGGCATTGGCGATTATTGTTCCAATAAGAGTTTTTTTGTTTCAGCCATTTTTTGTGCAAGGTGCCAGCATGGAGTCAAATTTTAAAGATGGAGATTATTTGATTGTTAATGAATTTGGATACAAAAAAACAAGCTTGGATTTTGCTGGAAAACATTTTTTTACAGTCAATTCTTTCAGGGAATTGAATAGGGCTGATGTGGTGGTGTTTCGTTATCCAAAGGATCCAAAGCAATTTTTCATAAAGCGTGTAATAGGTTTGCCTGGTGAAAAAGTAAAAGTAGAATCAGGTGTTGTGACAATATATAACGCTGAGCATCCAGATGGATTTTTGTTGGATGAAAAAGCGTATTTGCCAGCAGGCTTGATAACAAACAATCCTGCAACAGTTCAACTGAAAGCTGATGAATATTTCGTGTTAGGAGACAACAGGCAAGCTTCTCATGACTCAAGAGTTTGGGGCCCGCTTCCTGAGAAGGATGTGATTGGAAAAGTTTTGATTCGTGCCTGGCCTCTTCCAAAAGCTGAAATATTATAATCTTTTTATTTAATCAGTATGGCTAAGTTAATAAAGAAAAGCATTACAAAAAAAATGGATAAAAAAAACTTGTCTGCAGCCAAGGGTTCTGTTGTGAAAAAAGCAGCAAAACCAACCACAACAAAAAAGATTGGCAAGGAAAAAGCTCAGGTTGAAGAAGAGATTTTAATGCAGCCACCACGAGGTATGCGTGATTTGCTTCCTGGTGATCAGCCATATTGGAATCAATTGCGACGAGTTCTTTCTCGTGTTGCTATTGATTATGGATTTCAACGTATTGATACGCCAGCTGTTGAATATGCAAATTTGTTTGTCAGATCAATCGGAAAGGGAACTGATATTGTGGACAAAGAGATGTACATTTTTACAACGAAAGGTGGCGATAAGGTTGCGCTGAGACCAGAGCTTACTGCTGGTCTTGGCAGGGCGTATATTCAACATGGAATGAATGTGCTTTCAAAACCGGTCAAGCTTTTTTCAACAGGTCCTGTCTATCGTTATGATAGACCACAAGAGGGACGTTATCGTGAACATTTTCAAGCCAACTTCGATGCTTTTGGTGAACAAGATCCAATTTTGGATGCACAGCTCATCCAACTTGCGCACAGAGTTGTTACAAGTCTTGGAATTAAAAATATTCAATTTCAAGTAAATTCAATTGGCTGTCCAAAATGCCGCAAGGAATATCAGGAACTTTTGGTTGCATATTTTGAATCAAAAAAACAAAAGCTTTGTCTTAATTGCAAAAAAAGATTAGAAATAAATCCTCTTAGAATTTTGGATTGCAAAGAGGATAAGTGTATTCAAGTTGCAGCCTTGGCACCACAATCGGTGGACAGGCTTTGTGGAGAATGTCGTGTGCATTTCAAAAGCTTGTTGGAATATTTGGATGAATTGGATTTGCCATATGTCATAAACCCAAGATTGGTTAGAGGTTTGAGCTATTACACAAAAACTGTTTTTGAAATTTGGTCTGGCGATGAAGAAGGAAAGAAACATTCACTTGGTGGTGGAGGAAGGTATGATAATCTTATGGAGCAATTGGGAGGAGAGCACACACCTGCAATCGGATTTGGCATAGGAATGGATCGCATTGTTCAAGAGATGAAACGTGTGCATGCTAAAATGTATATTGAACCAAAGCCAAGAGTTTTTCTTGCTCAGCTTGGAGATTTGGCCAAGAAAAAAAGTTTGAATGTTTTTGCGGAACTGCAAAAAAACGGAATTTTGACTGCGGAAAGTTTTGGACGAGGCAGCTTGAAATCTCAACTTCGCGTGGCAGACAGACTTGGTGTGGAAATCACTTTGATTATTGGACAAAAAGAAGCCCTTGATGAAACTGTGATTGTCAAAGATATGGTTAGTGGAACTCAGGAAACAGTTACCCATGAAAGACTTATTAATGCTGTGCGAAAAATTTTGAAAAATAATGTCGTGGTGTCACATGAAGGAGAATAGATGTTTGGTAAATTAGTTGAATAGTTAAGTAGTAACTCAGGCAAGGTTTTAATTCTAATCAACCAAGAAACTACGTAACTAATTAACTGATTCTTGACTTATTTGAGTTTTTCAGTACAATATGATAGGTTAGAGATAAGAAGAGGTAAGAAATTAAACTATAGAAAGGAGGCCACATATGATTGGAGTACAAAAAAAGGAAAAGGAAACGACAGAAAGCTTGATGCGAAGATTTTCTCGTAAAATTCAGCAAAGTGGCGTTTTGGTGCGTGCGCGTAAAACCAGATTCCGCAAAGATGAAAAAAGCAAAACTGAAAAACGCAATGAAGCTTTGTATAAAGTTCAAATTCGAAAAGAAATTGACAAGCTGAAAAAGCTTGGAAAATTTGATGATGAGGCTTTGAAAAACATCAAACGAAAAATGAATGCATAACATTTTGTGCTAGTTTTCGAACAAATATTTTTTAATTGTGAGTTATGCACCTTGCTGAATTTCATGCAAATATGTATTTTTTACTCGGCCTCCGTCTCTCGGATCGACCGGCAGCTCGTAAAAAATAATATTTACATGAAATTCTAAAAAACAAGATGCATGAATCATATTAATATTTGTTCGTATAATCAGCATTAATCTTGAATCTCGATCCCCAGCATGTTTTTTGGCCAGTTGAGTGAGCATAAAAAGTTACATTTTTTTAAAAAAAACTAAAACACATTTTATGTCATTAAAAGAAAAAATTCTTACAGATTTGAAAGATGCTATGCGTGCTGGAGATGTTTCCAAGCGTGACACCCTAAGGCTTTTGGATAGTGCAATAAAAAACTTGGAAATTGAAAAGCAAAAACGCGAAATCGGACTTTCTGATGAGGAGATTCTGGAGGTTATTGGTCGCAACGTCAAGCAGCGAAATGATTCAATTCGTCAATTTGAAGAAGGCGGCAGACCTGATTTGGCTGAGAAAGAAAAAATAGAACTTGCAATTCTTGTTCCATATCTGCCAACCCAACTTTCTCAAGAGGAAATTGAGGTGATTGTGAAAGAGGTTATTGCTGGAACTGGAGCATCAAATGTTGGAGATTTGGGAAAAGTCATGGGACAAGCAATGTCCAAGCTGAAGGGGCAGGCTGATGGAAATGTTGTACGTGAAATTGCCAAAAAAATTCTTGAGCAAGCATAATGATGACGCAAATTTTTTTTAATGAAACTAATTCTTGAAATTAATAATCGAACCACTCAAAAATTTTCCCGCAAAAATATTTTGGGAATTTTTGAACATACCTTGAAGCTTGCAAAATTGGAATGCTTGAAAGACAAAGAATTGGAACTCAGTGTTGCAATTTTGAGTGAAGCTGAAATTCAAAAATTAAACAGTGATTATAGAAAAAAAATAAAACCCACAGATGTCCTTTCATTTTGTGAACACGAAAATTCTGAAAAATTGTGCGCCGAAAAAAGAACCCATGTTTTTCTTGGAGAATTGATTTTGTGCTCTGATGTCATTTCAAAAAATGCAAAGAAGGATGATGAAACTTTTCAATATGCCTTTACCTATGTTGTTTCTCATGGAATTTTGCATTTGCTTGGATTTGATCATGGCAAAAAGATGTTTTCTTTGCAAAAACAAGTTGCCGATGAATTAGTAAGTCCCTAGTATGTTATTCTGAGCGAAATTGATTCGCCAGCAGGCGGAGAAATGAAGTCGAAGGATGACAGTATATATAAATTAATAAATTTTAAATATAAATATAATGCGTGAAGAATTGAGACGATTTAAGCGAAGTTTGGGGCATGCCTTGGATGGAATAAAATATGCTGTTTCGCATGAGAAAAACTTTCGCATTGAGCTCTCGTTTGGTGTTATGGTTCTTGCTCTCATTTTTATTTTGAAAGTCAAAAACTGGGAAGCGATAATTTTGATTTTAATGATAATGTGGGTTTTTATCACAGAACTTACCAATACTGTTTTTGAAAGAGTGGTGGATATTTTGAAGCCAAGAATACATCCTTATGCCAGACTTATCAAGGATTTGATGGCTGCCGTTGTTTTGATTTCAGCCATAGTGTCAGTTGTTGTTGGTATTATCATATTTTATCCATATTTTAGAGAACTTGTCGTGATGGTTTGGTTCTTTTAATGTGGCAAATGTTTTTTGCAAGGAAGATGGAATTCGTATATAATATAAAGAAGGTGCAATAAAAATAAAAAATGAATTTTTTTGTGTTGAATAATTAATTTTCGATTGATTTTTGCTTGTTTGGTCAAGTGCGTAACTCATAAAAGTGCTTGAATTTTGTTGCTCGGCAATAAAATTATTTGTAATTAAGAATTAGAATTAGATTTTTTTAATAATTATTATGGCAAGGGATAATAATACATTGATCGTTGGTATAGATATTGGTTCAGTAAATATCAGAACCATTATTGTGCAACAATCTAATAATGAACAACAACCAAGAATAATAGGTGTTGGATCAGCTCCTTCTTTTGGTATACGCAGAGGTGTTATTACTGATGTTGCTGATGTCACAAAAGCGCTTGTTCAATCAGTGGAGAGCGCAGAACGCATGGCTGGGGTTCAAGTGAAAAGTGCTGTTTTGAATATTGGAGGAAGTGATATTGCTTTTCAAAACTCAAAAGGTGTCATTGCAATAGGCCGCGCTGATGGGGAAGTTGCAGAAGATGATATTAATCGTGTGATTTCAGAAGCTCAAATAATCTCATTGCCAATGAATAGGGAGATTGTACATGTGATTGCCAGAAAATATCGCTTGGATGATCAGGATAATATTAAGGATCCTATTGGCATGAAAGGTGTGCGTTTGGAAGTGGATACATTGGTAATAGAATCAGGAAGCTCTCACATAAAAAATATTAGCAAGTGTGCATATCAAGCAAATATAGAAATTGATGATTTGGTTTTGGAGCCGCTAGCTTCAGCCAAATCTGTTTTAAATAAAAAGCAAAAGGAATTGGGTGTTGTTTTGATCAATATTGGAGGAGGGACAACCTCTGTTGCTGTTTTTGAGGAAGGCGATCTTGTGCACACCGCCATAATTCCGGTTGGAGCTGGACACATCACGAATGACATCGCAATTGGTCTTCGAACTTCAATTGAAGTGGCAGAAAAAATAAAATTAGAATATGGCAGTGCCATAGCAAGAGATATTAGCAAAAAAGAGGGAATTGATTTGGCCACAATAGATTCCAGTGAGGAAGGCGTTATTTCTCGTCATCATGTGGCTGAAATAATCGAGGCAAGATTTGAAGAAGTGTTTTCTTTGGTTCAAAAAGAATTGAAGATGATTGGGAAAGCAGGACTTTTGCCTTCCGGCGCTGTGTTGGTTGGCGGGGGAGCAAAAATGACAAATGCTACAGAACTTGCCAAAGAGGTTTTGGGATTGCCTGTACAAATTGGATTTCCTGCTGGTTTTGGTGGAATTTTGGATAAAGTTGATGATCCTTCTTTTGCGACTGTGGCGGGGCTTGTTCTTTGGAATGAACAGTCATCAATGCCTGCTTCGAGGGAAGGTTTCATGAGTTCAATGGCGTCGCACATGTTGGCTCGTCAGGCAGGAGAGGGTGCGGATAAAGTAAAAGTTTGGCTAAAGAAATTTTTACCATAATACGGGTTGACATAGATAGTAAGCCCATGATAGATTGAAGTACTAAGGAAAATAGCGATTTGATTGAAAAGACCAAGCTGCTTTCAAAGCAGATAAACAAAAACAAAAAGGGAGCAATTTCGCAAATTTCTAATTTATATCATTGATCACTGACCGCGTGTCATTGACTATCGCAAAAGTATGGCAGAAATAAAACCGGATATTGAAACATTTGCTAGGATTAAAGTAGTTGGAGTTGGAGGTGCTGGAAATAACGCAATCTCTCGAATGATAGACGCCAAAATCAAAGGCGTTGAATTTGTGGCGATTAATACTGATGCGCAAGCATTGCATCATTCCAAGGCTGCTGAAAAAGTGCACATTGGAAAAAATCTTTCCAAAGGACTTGGAGCTGGAATGAATCCGGAAGTTGGACGTCAGGCTGCGGAAGAAAATCGTGATGAAATTCAAGATGTGCTCAAGGGAGCGGACATGGTTTTTGTTTGTGCTGGTATGGGTGGAGGAACTGGAACGGGAGCTGCACCTATTATTGCTGAAGCTGCCAAAGAATTGGGAGCGCTTACTATTGCGGTTATTACAAAACCTTTCTCTTTTGAAGGAGCTCAAAGAAAAGCTATCGGAGAAGAAGGTCTTCAAAACTTGAAAGACAGAGTTGATTCTTTGATTACAATTCCAAATGACAAATTGCTTTCAATTATTGATCGCAAGACAACCCTGATAAACGCTTTCAGAATCGTGGATGATGTTTTGAGACAAGGCGTGCAGGGAATTTCAGATTTAATTACAAAACCCGGAATTGTTAATGTTGACTTTGCAGACGTGCGTGCAATCATGCAAGACTCCGGATCAGCTTTGATGGGCATCGGAGTTGCCAGTGGAGAAAACAGAGCTGCAGAAGCAGCCAAGGCAGCAATCAATAGTCCCTTGCTTGAACTTTCAATTGATGGAGCCAAAGGCGTGCTTTTCAATATTTCAGGATCAAGTGATTTGGGAATGTTGGAAATCAATGAAGCTGCCAACATCATCACTGAAAGCATTGATCCAAATGCCAAAGTAATCTTTGGAGCTGTGGTTGATGATCAAGTCAAAAAAGGCGAAATCATCATCACGGTTGTGGCTACTGGATTTGATAGTGAAAAAGTTGGCATTGAAAATCTTTTGATCAATCGAGCTGCGACTTCAAGTGAAAATGCTCATCAAAAAGAAGAAAAAAATGAGTATCATGAAGAATTGAAAGAATCGATAACCTTTCCTGTCAAAAAAATTCTTGAACCAAAAATGATTATTGAAGAAAAAATTCAGCCCCGTCAAATCACTCCTGCAACCCAAGCCAAGCAACAACAGGAGGATGACGAACTGGAAATCCCAGCTTTCATCAGAAGGAAGATGGAAAAATAAGAAAAGTCCGTAAAGTTCATAAAGTTCGTAAGGTTCATAAAATAAAATATTTCAATACTTTAAAAATCTCGGCCCCATGGCTGGGATTTTTTGTCAAAGTTGACATGGTTTTGGTGTAGGTATAAAATGTCTCTATGAACAAGAAAAATACAAAAGAAGAAGTGAAAATATATTCAGCCGGAGAAGTCATGTCAATGATTGAGAGTTTTAGTGATGGAATGCAGATTATTGCAGAGGGACAGTCAGAGTTGGTCAAAAAAATAGATAACATAGAAGGAAGATTTGATGGACTCGAAGGAAAATTTGATAAGCTTGAAATAAAGGTTGATAAATTGGAAGGAAAATTTGATAAGCTTGAAATAAAGGTTGATAAATTGGAAGGAAAATTTGATGTACTTGAAGGAAAGTTTGATGTACTCGAAGGAAAATTTGATGTACTCGAAGGAAAGTTTGATGTACTCGAAGGAAAGTTTGATGTGATGCAAGAGGATATTTCTGAAATAAAATACAAGCTGAATCGAAAGGTTGACTATGAAGATTTTGAAAAACTTGAGAAAAAGTTTGTAAAACTTGAAAAACTTGTGCTTTCAAAAATTTAGATTTCCTCAAAAAAACGGCCAAGCCGTTTTTTTTGTTTTAATATTTTAGGATCACACGCAACACATGGCAGGCAACAGAGAGCGACAGCGAACTCTTAGCGAGCAATCATAGTTCTTCGATTGCGAAGCGTGCCGAAAAAGGAAACAGGCAAAGCAAAAATTTCAAAAGAACCATGTATTGCGTGTGACCCATATTTTGACACAATAGAAATGCTCTTTCTGAATTGTTTTTTGGCAAACACTATCACACTCGATAGTGTGATAGTGTTTTCTTTTTTTGATTGATATGGCAAGTGATATTGCTATATCAAAAACTGTGGATAACTTTTATTCTTTGTTTGTGGTATAATAAAATCAACATGAACTGGTCTAAAGTAATCATAGATTTTTCCCGAATATTGACCGAAAGTTAATCATAGAAAATGCCAGATAATGAAATCCTAGAAAAGTGCATTGTA
>LBRX01000044.1 GCA_000991645.1 Candidatus Moranbacteria bacterium GW2011_GWE2_36_40 | reverse complement strand
GGGAAAAAGATATTAAACAACTCAAGTTATTCGAAATCTAACATGCATTTAATTAGACGCCCTGTGGTGTCCCCAAAGACCCACAGGGTATTCACAAATGGTCTGCGCTTGATGCGTAGGATGTTGGCTAGTTTTTTCCGCAGAAATTTGAATTGAGCATCCGAGCGCGTGCCAACAATCAGAGCTTCTTGTGATTGAACTTCTGAACTCTGAAAACCAAATGAATCAAAATATGCACTTTCAATAAAGATGCTGTGATAAAATTGCTCCCCCTTGTTTTTGATGGCAGTTGGCTCTTTCCAACGCTCTTTGTGCTCAGAATTCAGATAATAATAACGTGATGGCTCATTGTTAAGTCGTTGATCCCAGCGAACATAATAAAGGAAAAAAACCGTGTTAGATTCTGGATGAATAAGTTCAAATTGTTCACTATCAGCAATGATATTTTTAAAATCAATCGAAGTTCCATTTAGGATGATTTTAAAATCTCTATTTCTGTTTAGCGCCAAAAACCAAGCGAATTCCTTAAGAATGTATTCTTGGAATTTTTCTTCAAGTTGGTGGGAGACAAGCCCATGAATTCCGCTGAAGGCTACTTTTGTTCCTGTCGCTTCAGATGTCTGGCGAGCAACTGCATTTACACCGGTGTAAAGATTTATGTTCTCAGCGTTGGCATAAATTTCATAGGTTAAATTCTTTTCATTTTCTGTGTATATTGTTTCCCATGAAGCATTTCTGGCAAAAGTAAAAAAGGTCAATCTTCCAATGCCATTTTTTCCATGAATAGCAGAAAGATTTTTTTTGAGTTTATTTTCAAGTGCTTTTTTTGATTCAAAAAGTGGTTCGAATTTGTCTTGTAATTTGCTGTGTGGAATTCCATAGCCATTGTCACTGATGGAAATTTTTTCTATGGCTCCAAGTTCATTTGCAACGTAATTTATCTCAATGATTGATGCTTGCGCATCAAAACCATTCCAAATATATTCAACCAGCGATTGATAGGGTGTGTATTTTTTGAGAGCAGCTCTGATTCCTTTTGAAGTAATTTGGATTTTCGGCATGTTATTAGCTTATTAGGCGTTAGCTTCTTAGGTTTTAAATTAAATGCATCTTATATTCTCTGAAAAGCTAAAAAGCTAATGCCAGAGATGTTGCTTAGTAATGAGTTCCGTCCGCTCTGAAAAGCTAAAAAGCTAATGCCTGAAAAGCTATTACAAGACTGGGTATAGGATTTTGCTGAGCGCAAGAATTATATAATCAACAGTTCGCATTTTGTAATTATGAGTTGTGTATTCATCTGATTCCTTGACCCAATCTTCCAAAATAAGCGAGATTTCTTTCAAAAGTTTTTTGTCAGTAAAAAAAAGTCCAACTTCTGAATTATAGCGGAAAGATGCTAAATCAACATTTTGAGACCCTATCATTCCTTCTTTGCCATCAATCAAAAAAATTTTGGCATGGTTCATTTCTTTTGAAAGGAAAACTTTTGCTCCAATGGAATGTATTTTGTCTATGTAGTGAAGATTGACTCTATTCATGATTGGGATGTCAACTTCTTTTGGCACATATATCTCAACCGTCACTTTTCTGCGGATGGCATCATCAAGCAATGAAAGCATCCAGCGCGGGGGAGTGAAATATGGGCTGATAATTTGTATTTTTTCTTTTGCTCCAAGTATTTTTTCTGTGTAGTGATTTTGGAGAGTAAAAATATTTCTGCTTGGCCAATGTTCCACGAGCCAAAATTTTAGCTTGTAAGAAAATTTCATTTTTCTTAGATTGAGCAGTTTTTCTTTTTTGCCTCCAGCCATTTCGTAGGTATAAGCAAATGATTTCAGGAGCCTTTTTGCGATGCGCCCGCTTATTTTCATTTGCAAATCTTTCCATTTTGAGAATTTTTTGCCAATATTAACACCTCCCAAAAAAGCTGATTTTTCATCAATAATCAAAACTTTGCGATGGATGTGTCTGAGCCAATGACTGAAAAAAAGAATTTCAATGCCAGCATCTTTCAATTTTTCCAAAGTTTCTTTTTTGATTAATTTGCTTCCATATGCATCAGTCACAATAATCACCTCCACTCCTTCGCGCGATTTTACTATGAGCTTTCCTATGAAATCATGGCTTTCTTCTGTGTCATCAAGAAAAATATACATCTCTAAAAAGATGGATTTCTTTGCTCCATCAATGGCTTCAATCATGGCATCCCATGCTTTTATGGATGTTGTATAGAGTTTATACTGCATAATACTAGTTTATCACAAAAAATAACAAAAGCGCCAATGAAAGCGCTTTTATTTGCAAAAATTATTATTATTTTTTGTCCCACTTCTTGCTCTCAAATGTTTGATAGAGCAACGGAAAAATCACAAGCGTTAGAATTGTTGAGACTGAAAGACCAAATATGATTGCCCAAGCTAATCCTTCCCAAACCGGATCAGCGATAATTGTTAGAGAACCCGAAATCGCCGTAAGAGATGTTAAAAGGATTGGGAGCAGTCTTACGCGTCCTGCTTCCATCAATGCTTCTATGAGGGGCATTTTTCGCTCCTTGAGCTCATCCAGATAGGCGAGATATATGATAGCATTTTTTACAACAATACCAGCCAACGCAATAACTCCAATCATGGATGTTGCATTAAAATAAGTTCCTTTTATTGCACCAAGTATGGCAAATCCAACAAGCACACCAATGAGTGCAAGTGGTATGGTTGCCATAATTAAAAGTGGAACAACAATTGAACGAATTTGAATAACAAGTACGAAATATATTAGTAATAATGCAACGGCCATGGCTGTTCCAAGATCGCGAAAAATTTCCAAGGTTAATTTCCATTCTCCATCAATGAGAACTTTGACAGTTTGACCGGTTGCATTTTCATATGTCACTCCAAGAGGGGACCAGGAAATTATCTTTCCACTTCCATCATTGAGATGATATTCGAAAAGTTTTGGAAAAAGATCAAACACTGCATACATAACACTTCTGGCTCCCATTTCTCCGCTAACATATACAACTTGTTGTCTTGAGTCTGTTGCAATTTCACTAACTTGTGCTAATGGTTGCTCAATTAATAATTCTGATACCGGAATAGTTTTTCCAGTTGTGCTTCGCACAGTTATGTTGGCAAGATCATTAATATCAGTTCTGTCTT
Organism: Candidatus Moranbacteria bacterium GW2011_GWE2_36_40; assembly: GCA_000991645.1. Classification (GTDB taxonomy): domain Bacteria; phylum Patescibacteriota; class Minisyncoccia; order Moranbacterales; family GWC2-37-73; genus UBA12068. The sequence continues at coordinate 5,297 of LBRX01000044.1, read as the reverse complement.
GCGCTTGCATGCGCAAAATTACAAATTGTTGTTCAGCTTGACGGTCTCTATTGGTCAAAATCTTCTCATAGCGTGCAACATTTATGCCAGATAAAGCAGCATGAAGAGTTTCGATAACTGTTGCTGGTAAAACTCCAACACGCCCAGCTTTTTCAATATCAACCCGATATTGCTTTTCAAGGGAGCGTTGTGATGCAGATGTTTTGAGGTCGACAATGCCCGTTATTTCAGAAGCTATTTTTTGCAAGTCTTTAGCAGTAGAGTTTAACAGTTGTTGATCATTTCCTTGAATTTTAAGAAAAAAAGTGCTTCGTACTGGTGGTCCTGGTGGATCTTCAACAACAGTTATTTTTGCTCCGCCTTCTTTCGCAAGAACTTCCTTGTTCAATGTGTCGCGTAGTCGCAAAGCAATTTGCTCTGAAGTTTCTTTTCGTAGAACATGTGACGTAAGATTTATTTTTAACGTTGATTGATTTTCTTGTGATCGCATGAAACTTCCTTTGAAAAGACCATTAAAATCAGAAATAGGAGCAGTGGCAACAAAGCTTTCAACACTAACAATCTCTTTGGAATTTAATGATGCTTGTTCTAACTTCGAAGAAACTTCATTGGTTTTTTCATAGGTCGTGCCATTTGGCATGTCAAGATAAATATAAAATTGCTCCTTGTTTGCTTTTGGTAGCATTCTAAATTGAACAATCTTAAATAGGGGTAAAAGCAAAGAGAGAAAAAGCAAAATTGTCGCAGAAGCTAACACTATATTTTTCTTTCGTTTATTTTGGGCAAGATTTCCAATCAACTTTGCGTAGTTGTTTTCAATTTTATGAATTGATTTTACAAAAACATTTTCTTTTTCTTCTGCTTTATGTGAAGAAAATATTCCAGTTAATGCAGGGTTTATCGTAAAAGCGAAGAATAATGACACAAGAAGAGTCACTGACACAAAAAATGGGATAGGGCTCATGTATGGACCCATCATGCCCGTGACAAATGCCATCGGTATAAATGCAAGCAAAATTGTTATCGTTGACATGAACACTCCTGCACCAACTTCATCGACAGCTTGAATTATGAGTTCAGCTTTGTTTTTCCCAGGATTGTTTTTAATTGTTCTATGTACATTTTCAATAATAACAATCGCATCATCAACCAAGAGTCCCAATGCTAAAATAAGTGCAAAAAGAGTGATGCGGTTTACTGTTTGGTTGGCAAGCAGTCCGATTCCAAAAGAAGTAAGCAGTGTAAGAGGAATTGAAATTGCCACAATTAGCGAATTTCTTATTCCTAAAAAAGCCATCAGGATGATCACTACTATAACAATCGACAGAATAAGATGTTTTGTAAGGGTGGATATTTCATCATGTGCAGTTTCTCCATCATCTCTTAAAACTGAAAAATCAACCGATGAGAACTTACTTTGTTTTTCGGCACTAGCAAGTTTTTCTTTTACTGCGTTTGTTACATTGCTAATGTTGGCACCTTTTATTTTTGCAATTGTGACGTAGGCTGCATTTTTTGGAGTCGAGTTTTTTTCCGCAACATGAACATTGCTGGTTATTTCTCCCGGACCGTGAATTATTGTTGCAACATCTCCGAGCATGAGCGGTTTGTCTGGATTTGAAATCAAAACAATGCGTTCAGCATCATCAGGAGATGTTATGCTTCCACTTATTCTCAATGTTTCAATATCGGAATTGTTTTTTAATGGCTCTGTTGTGTATATGCCATTTGATGCATTTAGCATGCCAATCACATCTGAAACAGCTAAATTATATTGTGATAATTTTTCGGCATCCAATTGTATTTGCAAATTATTGGCAAGACCACCAATAACGGATATCTTTGAAGTTCCTTCTGCCAATTTTAATTCGTCAGCCAGGTCAAAAGCCAAATTTCGCAAAGCTTGAGGCGAAAGATTTTTGGATGTTAGTGCTATTGAAATTACAGGAACATCATCAGGATCAAGAGTTGTCATTTCTGGTTCGTTTGCTCCAATTGGTTTTTGAAACATGTTGTCATTAAGTTTTTGGGAGAGCGATATCTTCGCATTTTCAGCTGGTGTTCCAACTTTAAATTGAACCATGACAACACTTTTCCCACCATCAAATGAATGGGAAGTCAATTGATCAACATTTGGAAGTTCACTTATGGCGTCTTCCATGGGACGAGTGACAAGCTCTTGAACTTGTTGAGCGGTGGCCCCTGCAAAATTTGTTGTGATGGTAAAAGCAGGTGCAACAATGTCTGGGTTATAGGCTTTTGGCATCAAAATGAAACTTCCAACTCCCCAAATCACAATGAATATTATGGCTAAGATGTTTAATTCGCGATTTTTCACGAAAAGTTTTGCCATGATTCCTGCAATCCCCAGTTTTTTTTGAGGTTGTTCACTCGGAGTATTAGTTTGATTCATATGATTTCGTGGTTGAGCCGTTTATTAAATATTGTTGTCCTTCGATTACTATTTTTTCATCAACAGCTATTCCGTTGATTATATTAATCATGCCATTATGTTCAGAACTTGTTTCGATTGATTTTTCTGTGGCAATATTATTTTCATCCACAACAAAAACAATTTGATCTCCTCCGCGAGAAATGACAGCATTTCTTGGAACAGAAACGGCTTTTTGTTGTAAGTTTGGAATCAGAATTTCTCCGCGCAAAAAATCTCCCAAATAGATTGTGTCAGATGAATCATCCAAGTGTATGCGTATTAGTGTTTTCAAACTTTGGCTGTCGCTGCCTGTTGAAACAGTTGTTACTGAGCCGGAAATTGGTTGTCCGCTGGGTGCATACATTGTTGCAATTGTTCCAACTGCGATATTGCGTGCATTGGTTGCTGAAACATAAGTTTCAATCTCCTTGCTATTTTTAGTGCTGATACTCATTATTGGCATTGAAAAATTTGCAAAGCCGCCTTCGCGTCCATTAATAGAGATGATTGTTCCTGAAAATGGAGCTGTTATAATTGAGTTATCTTTGCTAGCCCTAGCAATGTCTAGCGCTCCTTGCGCTGAAATCAATTGATTTTTTGCTGCTTGAATTTGCAAATCGCGAGCACGTTTGGCACTTTTTATTTCTTCATCACTCGAACCTGAGTTATCCTTGGTTTGATCAACGAGTTGATTATAATATTTCTTACTATCGATTAATGTTTTTTGTAATGCATCTACGCTTGTCTGAGCTGCTGAAACTTGAGCATCTGACTGAATGGTTTCGATAGTTGCAAGCACCTCACCTTTTTTAACTGAGTCTCCCTCGTTTTTAAAAATACGTAAAATTCTTCCACTTGTCATTGGGGCAATATCAGCTCTATTTTCACCTCGAACAAAACCGGAAATTTCCAGAGGAAAATTTTTGTCAGCTTCCTTTGCTTGGATTGTTTTTACTGCTTGAGCCGTTGGAGTATTTTTATTGGCATTGCTACGCATTTTTGGCCATAAAAAGATTGTCAGTGTGATCATAATAATTACACTCATGATCATGAAGTGCTGTTTTGTCGGAGTTTTCTGTGTTTGCATTTTTTTAATAAGTTATTTGTTAATTGTGAACAAAAAATTTAAAACCCATGTATTTGACATAATACCCCATGGGGTATATATTGTCAAGTAGGAGCAAAGAGTTTCATTTAAATTGAAAACAATTAAATTTAAATTCGTTATATTTGATAATTAATTAATATTTTTTAAAATTACTCCAGTTAAATATTATGTATCGTCATAATTTAACAGGGCAAAAACAAATGAAAAATGAAGGAATAATTGAAAGGGCAGCGCAGACAACAATTTCAGTCCTGCTGTTTTTAGGAGCATTTTTTTGGGTGGGTGGAATCTTGCAAATCGTTCTTTTTGTCGCAGCTTTTTTTGTTGGGATGTTTGCTATTGTCGGCTTTTGTCCTCTATATGCAATTATTGGAAAAAATTCATCTTGTTCAATTGAAGAAATGACAAACGGAAGAATCATGTTTCTTTTCGTTTATGCTATTGTTTTATTTGCAATTGGATCATATGGAAGCATCTTCTTTACCAAAAAAATATTTATGGAAGATTTTAATATGATGAATAAGGATTACAAACAGACACTTTTTGAAACTGGTCAAGAAAAAAGAAGCCAGTCCATGGAGAATTATGATAAGCTGGTTTATTCGTATGCAATTTTTGAAAACAAATATTTAGCATACCATCCTTATTCTTTGCGATCAGACGAGTCATTTAATGCTGATTTAAAAAAGATTGAAGCAATTATTTCAGGAGCAAGAGAAGGTGTTTATAATGGTGATTTAAAAGCCATGCATTTGGAATTTGAAAAAGTGCGTCCAATTACGCAAGATATTTTGAAACGTAATGGTTTTTCAATGCTGTCCATTGCTTTGGTGGATTTTCATGATTCAATGGAAAAAGTTTTGGACAAGGCAAATGCAAAAGATGCTCAGGGTGTTATTGCTGCATATGATGAAGCCAGTGTTAAATTGCTGGCAGTTGAACAAGAAGCCAATGATTCTGAAATCCAAACAATTCGCAAAAATCTTGATGAACTCTTGCAGTTTGCCAAGGAGAACAAGTCGGAACAGATGCCAAAAAAATCTGAAGAACTCAAAAGTAGTTTTGTGAAAGTGTATTTGACTCGTGGCTAAGTGAGTTGATAATATTGAAAACAATTCAAACAAGATATGTTTTATATTGTAATTGAGTTGCATTATGAAAAATAAATCATGAAATATTTTAACTCACAGCGCATCGGCAAAGATTCTTATGTGTATCTGAAAACCATAGAAATAGCATGGAAGAATTTAAGCAAAAATAAATTCCGCTCTTTTTTGACTTCTCTTGGAATAATTATTGGTAGCGCCACAATCGTGCTGGTAATTGAAATGGGTGCAGGTGCCAAAGCTGAAATTGAAAAACAATATTCCAATATGAGCGTGACAACAATTTTGGTTAACGCTCCTGCACCTGCAGAGGGTGGAGCTGCTTCACGTTTGAATATTGATGATGTTGAGGCTGTAATGAAAAGCCAATATATTTCATATGCTGTTCCTCAATTAACTGGAAAGGTTCAAGCTCAATCAAAGGAGAACATCTATCAATCTGGTATTCTCGGTAGTACGACTAAGTTATATGACTTGGCTGATATTGAGCTGGTCAGTGGAAGATTTTTTTCCAAGGAAGAAGAGGATAATCACATTAAGGTGGCGGTGCTGGGAGCGACTGTCGCCGAGGAGTTATTTGGAACTGCTAATCCCGATGTTATCGGGCAAGAAATAACAATTGGCAAAAAACAATTTGAAATAATAGGAA
>LBRX01000043.1 GCA_000991645.1 Candidatus Moranbacteria bacterium GW2011_GWE2_36_40 | reverse complement strand
GTAATTAAGCTGTTTATGCCTTAATTATACAGTAAAAATGGGGGTTTTTGCAATAATTCTAGGTTTTAGTTTTTCAGGGGAATTGGCAACAGTCCCATACTCTTGTTTTTAGTCTAATTCAATAGTTATTGACTTTTCGAGAATCATCGAGCTATTATAATGATACTATTTTGTTAATTTAAAATCACAAGGAGAATATCATGCGCTGTGGACTCTATTGGAACGCTTTTACTCAGGAAAAAAAAGAACCGATAAACGCAACCGACATCCGCATTCTCACCAATTCAATCCCAATGGCTGAGATGCTGGAAAACAACCCCACAATACTAACAATGAAAAATGTGACCTTTCCAGACAAGTTGACCTCAGCAGAGCGAGCCAATTTTCATGCTGGCCAGTTTTTCATTGTCATCGATGTTGTCGATGCCGTTCCGGGCAATGCACCATTTTATGCCTACGAAAACTTCGAGAAAGAAGCACTGTCAAAAGGCGCCCAAGCAAGTATCGTGGTTGCCTGGGGTGATCGAATGGATATTCTAACACAAATCAAGGACTGGGTCATGGGCGAACTTCGTCACGTGGCCGTTGCAGGATAAATCATATCCCGCAAAACATAAAGGCGACTCATCAGAGACGCCTTTATTATTTTTAATGCTTCAACTTCTTCAACCATTTCGATGTCTCATCAAAAAGAGCTTCTTCTGTTCCTTCTTCATCAAAAGTATGATTTGCATTCTTGATGATTGCAAAATCTTTGGGAACTTTTATTGTTTCGTATAACTTTTTCCAACCCTTAATGAGATCATTTTTTCCAGCCACGATAACCTTTATTGGTTTTTTAAAATTTTCAACTTCGACAGAAAGACTCTTTGTATTTCTCATTTCATTAACCATTTGTTTTCCGAAAATAATATTCATTCCCCATGGAACATAGTATATGCCTTTTTTCTTGTCATGTTTTATTTCACTAAGCAAATCTATTGGTGCATATGTTGAATCCCAAAGGACTGCTCCATCAAAATCCTGTTCTTTTGAAAGCAAAACTGTTGCGCCACCATAACTATGTCCAACCACGAAGATTTTCTTGGCTCCCTTTTTTCTGGCAAATTTTACAACTGAATCCAAATCCTCCGCCTGCTGAGCCAAGGTCACTTCGCTCAAATTCCTTGCGCCATCCTGCCAACTGTATTGATTCCACAGCAAAGCTGAAAAACCATTCTTCTCAAAAAAGCGTGCACCGCTGTGAAAGATATGTTCGCCCACATGACCAGTGAGCCCATGCACAAAAATAACCAAAGGTTTTTCCAGTGAACCGCGGATTCTTCCAAAAATATATTTCCCATCTTTAGTTTTCAGTTTGAATTCTTTTTCCATATCATTTTTATGTAATTATTTAAATACCCACCCAACATCAGTCTACTCCTATATTATTTGATATTCAAGCATGAAAAAAGGCCGGAAAGATTTCCGACCTGATTGTTGTTCTGTGTAAAAATCTCATTTATATTTTTGAATATTCCCGACGAAGTCTCGCGAGTGCCTTTTCGTGATCAGGATCATATTTGCGATGAATTTTATGCAAAATGTCCGTGCTGGTGATTTCGCTATCGCGCATTTCATTGTGCCTATCCGTAATACCAGCCAATTGCCAACTGAAATGACTGACTCTTGGTTTTTCAGGAGCTTTTTGTCCTTTTATTGTAATGAAACTCATCGTTGCCTCCTTTTGCATCAAGTTATATTATGTATTCTTTGTTCAGAAAACTTTCATCGACTTCCTTGCTCTTTGCTTCTGCAACAAAACGCTGTTCTGCTGCAGCTAATCTCTCCTTGCGTCTCCTGACACTATCCTCAGTCACTATTGTTCCCTTGGACGCAGCAATCAACTTCTCAATTGTCATGGCCATAAAAACCTCCCTCTTTATATTTTTTAAGATACTTATTTAAATACCCACCTACCACAAGTCTAAACCTAAATCAATATTTGAACAAGCAAAAACAACTTCTCTTGAAGTTGTTTTAAAGGTGAAACTTTTTGAATTAGAAAGAAGGTCCATCAAATTTACCACAAATCGGACAGTCTTCCTCGTCACACATATCATCAAAAAAATCTTCGTTATCCCCCCACAGGGAAATATCTTCTCCGTCAAAATGATAAAAATCAAAAAAATCTTTCGGCAAATCCTGATATCGCTTCGTTGTGATCATTTTTTTGGCTTCGCCAATCCAAGCCTCATCATACACAATACTGTCTTCAATTTCTTTAACCTTGTCCGAATCTCCAAAATAAGATTCTTCCATACATCTATATTTCCATGTCTCTTTCATTTTTGGATTTTTTGTCAGAACTTTTTCGTGAATCTCATTTTCAATTTCATTTTTTTTAAACCTAAATTTCAGCTCATCAATTTTCAATAAATTTCTATCCAAGCGATCTTCTGCCTGTCTAATCATTCGAATCAAAAGCAATTCCTTTTCTTCTTTTTCATTTTCTGGAGAATATTTCATAAGGCCACCCACACTACTTTCAATGCTTGAAATAAATTCAGCTTCCACTGCTTTTTCCTTTTTTGTTTTTATTTTTTTATTTTTTTCAGGTTTTTTTGTTGTCATATTTATAGAATAATAAAGTTTAAATTTTTGAAATTTGTTTTTTAAAAATAGGCAAATCCTCTTTAATTGTTTTCCATAGAATTTCTTCATCTATTCCAAAATATTCATGAGCTATCTTGTTTCTCATGCCTGAAATTTCTCGCCATGAAACCTCTGGGTATTTTAACTTGATTTCCTTTGGAATATTATTGGCAGCTTCGCCAATCACAAAAAGATTTTTTATCACAGCATCAACGGTTTTCATGTCACGTGAGAATTCTGTAAAATCCATACCACGCGTATATTTTTCAATCTTTTTGATTGATTCTCTAATATCTTCGAGATATAATTTTATTCCGCGACTAGACATATTGAACTTCTTTAAAAATTTGTTTCTTGACTGCTGATTTTATTGCTTTTTTGGAAACCAAATCAACCTTCTTGTGCAAAGTCTTACTTAAGAAATACTCAAGACGAAGAAAAGTGAAAAAACCCACTGATTCATTAAACTCAACCAGGATATCCACGTCGCTTCCCTTTTTTTGCTCGCCCCTAACAACCGAACCAAAAACACCAAGCCTTTTCACGTGGTATTGCTGTTTTAAAACAGGCATTTGATTGCGCAGTTTTATTTGAATAATTTTAGATTCAGTATTATTTTTCATACGCATACATTATTACATAATAAAATCAGAAATACAACAGTTGCATGCGCTCAATATTTATTCAAACAATTCTTTCACGTCTGACCAGGTCAATTTTTTGAACAAGTCGTTGCTTTCGCCAACCATGTTGTCAAAAAGAGATTTTTTCTTTTCTTGTAGTTGCACTATTTTTTTCTTCAATCGTACCTTTTACAATCAAGCGATACACATTAACCGACTTTTTCTGTCCGATGCGATGTGCGCGATCGATGGCTTGATTTTCCACGCTAGGATTCCACCATGGATCAAAAATGATGACATTGTCAGCCGAAGTGAGATTTAGCCCAGTTCCTCCAACTTTCAGACTAATCAAAAACACTGGAATTTTTTCCTAGATTCGCATTTGAATCCGAACACTAGTAGAATAGAATTTGAGATTTTTTAATAAAAATAAGCATGAAAAAAAAGTAAAAAGTTTTCACATTTTTCCAAAAGTGAACGCAGTGAGCTATCAATTTTAAGAAAGATTTGCACCAACTAATTGCTTGAGTTCTTTTTTAATTTTCTCCTTGTCAAAAAATCTTTAAAACATTAAAAGATATCATTACAAAATCACAATACATCTTACAATGGACAGCATCAATTTGCAAGTAGAAATTGATTTTTAGTATTTAAATAGGTATTTAAATACCCACCTACATCAATATTAATCCAATCAAACAAAAAAGCAAAACAGCCCCTCGCGAGGCTGTTTTTGAAAAGTGTGTTTTATTCGTAGATTCGAATATGTTTCGTAGTTTCGTATCGGATGCTATTTTTTCGCAATAATCTCATCAGCAACATTCTTTGGAACTTCTGAATAATTTGAAAATTCCATTGAATAACTGGCGCGTCCTTGAGTCATGGATCGCATTTGAGTTGCATATCCAAACATATTTGCAAGAGGAACTTCAGATTCAATTTCTTTCACGCGTGCGTTTCCTTCTCCGCGATCATTGATTTCTTTGATCATTCCGCGACGTGAGTTGATGTCACCAACAATGTCTCCCATGAATTGTTCCGGACAAGTAACAACAACTTTCATAACTGGTTCCAAAATCACTGGATTGGCACGCTTTACAGCTTCTTGAACTGCCATTGAACCAGCAATCTTGAAAGCTGCTTCAGATGAATCAACCTCATGAAAAGATCCATCATACAAAGTCACAACCACATCAACCATTGGATATCCAGCCAAAACTCCATTTTCCAAAGCTTCTTTTGCTCCTACAGAAATAGGTTTGATATACTCTTGTGGAATAACACCACCTTTAATTTCATCAAAGAATTCGAAGCCTTTTCCTTTTTCTTCCTGAGGTTTAACCTTGAGCCAGCAATGACCGTATTGTCCGCGACCTCCAGATTGTTTGACATATTTTCCTTCAGCTTGCGCTTCAGCTTTGATTGTTTCGCGATATGCAACTTGCGGTTGACCAATATTTGCTTCGACGCCGAATTCCCTTTTCATACGATCAACAATAATATCAAGATGAAGTTCGCCCATTCCGGAGATGATTGTTTGTCCTGATTCTTCATCAGTGCGAAGTCGTAGTGTTGGATCTTCCCCAGCAAGCTTGCGAAGAGCAACTCCCATTTTTTCTTGATCAGCCTTTGTTTTTGGTTCAACTGCAATATCAATCACAGGTTCTGGAAAAACAATGTTTTCAAGTTGAATTGGGTTTGCTTCATCACAAAGTGTGTCTCCAGTTGTTGTGTTTTTAAGTCCAACCAAAGCTCCGATTCCACCAGCGCGAATTTCATCAATTTCCTCACGATGATTTGCATGCATTTGAAGAATTCGTCCAATTCTTTCTCTTTCTCCATTGGTTGAATTGATTACATATGAACCAGCCTTAAGAGTTCCTGAATATACACGGAAGAAAGTTAGCTGCCCTACAAACGGATCAGTTGCGACCTTGAAAGCCAAAGCAGAAAATGGTTCGTTGTCATCAGCATGACGTTCAATTTCCAATTCTGTTTTTGGATCAATTCCTTTGATAGAAGTAACATCCAATGGAGATGGAAGATAATCAACCACAGCGTCCAAAACTAATTGCACACCTTTATTGCGAAGAGCTGTTCCAGTGAAAACTGGCACAAGTTTTGCGTCAATAACTCCTTGGCGCAGTGCAACTTTCAATTCATCAATAGAAATTTCTTCTCCATTTAGATATTTTTCAGTCAGAGTGTCATTCGTTTCAGAAACTTTTTCAATCATTTTTTCTCTCCAAGCTTGTGCCTTTTCCAAAAGCTCTGCAGGAATTTCACCTTCAACCACAATTTCTCCCATCGGACCATCAAAAGAATATGCCTTCATTTTAATCAAATCAACCACTCCGGAAAATTCATTGCGTTCTCCGATTGGCATTTGAAGCGCAATCGCATTTGGAGTCAAACGATTCCAAATTGAATTGATCACATAGTCAAAATCAGCACCTTCTTTGTCGATCTTGTTGATAAAACAAATTCGAGGAACTTTATATTTGTCAGCTTGACGCCAAACAGTTTCAGATTGTGGTTCAACACCTTCTTTTCCATCGAAAATAACCACAGCTCCATCAAGCACGCGAAGGGATCGCTCAACTTCTACTGTGAAGTCCACATGTCCTGGCGTGTCGATAATATTGATTGGGTGTCCCTTCCAAAAACATTTTGTTGCAGCGGATGTGATGGTGATTCCACGCTCTTGTTCTTGAGCCATCCAATCCATTGTTGCTGATCCATCATGAACCTCACCAATCTTATGAGTGATTCCAGTATAAAACAAAATACGCTCAGTGGTTGTTGTTTTTCCACCGTCGATATGAGCAATAATACCAATATTGCGAAGTTTTGAGATCTCTGATGTGTCTGACATACAAATTGTTTTAAAATAATTTATTTAATATTTTTATAAAAAAATAACCAAGAAACAAGAAACAAGAAACAAACAAATCTCAAATTTCAAATCTCAAAAAGCGGTTTGAATATTGGTGCTTGAATATTGTTTGATGTTTGTATCTTGGTTATTGTATCTTCCATTTTGCTTTAGGCAAAATGGGCAAATGCTTTGTTTGCTTCAGCCATACGATGAGTATCATCACGCTTTTTCATTGCGCTGCCAACTTTGTTTGAAGCATCAATAAGTTCATCTGCAAGTTTTTCAGCCATGCGCTTACCCTTCTTGGATCTAACAGCAGCCAAAATCCAGCGAACTGCAAGTGTTTGACGACGTTCACCACTAACTTGAATTGGCACCTGATAGTTTGCTCCACCAACTCTTTTTGATTTAAGTTCCAAAAGTGGAGAAACATTTTTAATGGCTTGCTCAAAAACATTTAATCCGCCTTTTTTTGTTCTCTCATGAATAACATCGAAACAATCATAGATCACTCTTTCAGCCACACTTCTCTTTCCATCTTGCATAACATTTCCAATAAAGCGTCCAACCAAAATATTTCCATATCTTGAATCTGGTTTCCATTGTTTTTCGTATGTTCGTTTTCTTCGTGCCATATATATTCCCTAATTTCTAATTTCTAATTTCTAATTTCTAAACAATTTCTAATGACAAAATTTCTAATTCGCCAATTGGCGAAGAAAATTGAAACATTTTAAAATTGATTGAAAATTGAAAATTGAAAATTGAAAATTTTAAGTCCTAATCTTTAATTATAATATATTTAATTCAAATATCTTCTTTATAAGTCCAGCTAACTACTCCGTTTTAGCCTTTGGACGCTTTGCTCCATATTTACTTCGTGATCTGTTTCTCTTGTCAACACCAGCTGAGTCCAAAACACCACGAACAATATGATAACGCACACCTGGAAGATCTTTCACGCGTCCTCCACGAATCATCACGATTGAATGTTCTTGCAAGTTGTGTCCAACTCCTGGGATATATGCAGTAACTTCCATTCCATTTGTAAGTCGAACTCTGGCAATTTTTCGAAGAGCAGAGTTAGGTTTTTTTGGAGTGGTTGTTGAAACCTTTATACAAACTCCTCGCTTGAATGGGTTTACAGTTTTCTTTGGTTTATTTTGTAAAGTGTTAAAAGTCATCGTCATAGCCGGAGACTTTGTTTTCTTTACTGTAGACTTTCTGTTTTTCTTCACTAACTGATTTATTGTTGGCATAACGCTTCAGATTTATTTATTCATTTATAATAGTAAGACTTCCGCCCAAGGCGGATCAGCCTTTGGCTGAAAACAATCGATACTAAATTGAAATCCCAACCAGAACGAAGTGAGCTTCAATTAATACCTTCCTAAGCTAAAAGAGCCAAAAAAATGGCTATTTCACTAGCAAAACAATTCTACACAATATTTAAAAAAGTGTCAACCATGCACAATCATCATTCTATATGGTTAATCCAAAAAAGATGTTTAACATCATATTTAGGAAAAAACCAAGCGGTCCTGAAAAAAATATAAAGAGGATCAATAAAAATGTAAATCCAAATTGTTCAAACATAATAAGAACCTCTGTTCGCAGGGGAAAAACAGCAAACAAAAGCTTTGAACCATCAAGAGGCGGTATTGGAATTAAATTAAAGAATGCAAGCAGCACATTCCAAAAAATCACAAGTATGCAAATTTCAAAGAAAATAGATCCTACTGAACCTGAAATCATTGTGCTGACCGCACTCCAATCATTGAAATTATGAATAATAGCTTGTTTTAGTGCAGCTGGAATAGTTATTAAACGAGCAAAAAAAGCAAAGATAAGTGCGATCAAAATATTAGAACCTGGTCCACCAAGTGCCACCAAAACTGGGCCCCATTTTTGATCTTTAAGATTATAAGGATTATATGGCACAGGCTTGGCCCATCCAAAAGCAAATCCCATGATCATCATCATAAACAAAGGCATTACGATTGAGCCCCAAGGGTCAATATGTTTTATTGGATTAAAATTAAGCCGATCAGCATATTTTGCAGTCGAATCTCCAAGCCAAAGAGCCACGAAGCCATGAGCAACTTCATGAATAATAATGGTATAGATCAAAATAAAGATGTAAAACCCGATAAGAATAATTGAATTTAAGTCCATACATTTCTACTAATTACAAATGTTATACAAATTTACAAATATACGAAAATTTGGATTTACTTTTTGTATATCAGTAAATTCGTAATTGATTCGTAGACGAGTTCAAGGATTTAAAGCCCTTTTTTAAATCATATTGGCGAGAACTTCATTTGGGGTTAGATAATTAAGGCATTTTCTGGCTCGATTATTGAGC
>LBRX01000042.1 GCA_000991645.1 Candidatus Moranbacteria bacterium GW2011_GWE2_36_40 | reverse complement strand
CAAATACGAACCCAAAATACAGAGCTAATTTGCCAAAATGTCTAGGTATGACATTTTAAAAAAATTTCCAAGTATGTCATTTCTAAAAAACGTTGACACGAAGGCGGTTTTTGCTTGACTTTTTATTAAAAAAGGCGTATAATTGGAATATAGATGTCTTGAAAGGGACGTTTCACTCGGGTGAAACGTTCCTTTTCTTTTTTTAAATAAAGACAAAAATGAAAATAAAATGGCTTAAAAAAGGACTTTTTTTGATCATAACAGCGCTTTTGATGGCGGTGCCATTTTTTCATTCGTCAGCGAATTTTTTTGAAAGTGGCTCAGTTGTTGATCTGATTAATAAAGATCGAGCAGAGCGCAATATTTTGCCTTTAGTGGTAAATGAGAAGCTTTCTGAGGCGGCAAAAAATAAGGCCAAGGATATGATAGAAAATGATTATTTTGCGCACACTTCACCTGCTGGAATCACGCCTTGGAGCTGGATTGAAAAAGCTGGCTATGATTATGCTCTTGCTGGTGAAAATTTGGCTATTAATTTTACTGATCCAGAAAAGCAGCATCAAGCCCTGATGAATAGTGAGACTCACAAAAAAATATTTTGAATGAAAAATATGAAGAAATTGGAGTGGCTGTTGTGAGTGGGAAAATTGCTGGAAAAGAAACAATTATCACGGTTCAAGAATTTGGAACTAAAATGAAAAATGTACCAATAAGAGATACGGTTGCTGGATTGACAACAACCAAGACGGCTAGTGACGGAATTAATTCTGAAAATATTGTTTGGAAAAATAAAAATATCGATATTAATGCAGTACAAAAGAATTCAGCAATGTTTTTTGAAAAAGCATTCACAATCCCATCGGTGTTTTTTACGCAGGCTTCATTAGTAATAATCTTGCTTGTTTTCTTCACGCATGAAGTTATGACTGGGCATATGCATATTGTTCTTTATCATTTCTCTTTGTTAAGAAAAAAGGTTGTTATTTCAATTGGAATTGTTAGATATAAAAGTCATTCATTTACGATGCCTGAAGGCAACGCTATAAATTTTGAAAAAACATATATAACACAAATGAAAATGAGGCATTGAGATGAAAGCTAAAAACTTTTAAGGTATTTTAAATATTTCTGCCCGAAGCAGGAATATTTTTTTTGTTTGCACGGCGTGTTTTGCCTGGATTATTTTCGTCAGCTGCCTGAGTTGTCAGGCAAGATAAAGCAAAGTGGGTTCCCTTGCATTAGCTGGAAAACGGGTTTACCATTATAAATAATGATATGTAAGATAAATGCTATGAAAAATGAAGCTCAGACACTGGTAACGAAATATGCGTTTGGCATCATTCTGCTTGTTTTTGTCTCACTATTTTTTATTGATGGTACCTTTCTTTTTGCTGAAAAAAGTTCTGCAATAAAAACAAGAGAATGTTATTCAAATTTAGAGTTAACAACCCAGAACAATACCTTGAGGATATCAGAAATTAATGAATCAATGATTGATCAGCAGGCTGCTTCAGTTGTGTGTAGTGAAGTTTCTGATGATATTCAAAATTTGCCAATAAAAATATGGATATTCTTATTTATTGTATATGTAGCATTGCTTATTTTTAATCTCTCTTATGATTTTGCAAACACTAAAAAACCAAGATGGTTTTTTGAGATGTTGCTCTCAGTAAGCTTCGTTGTGCTTTGGTTTTATTATGACAATTCAGGAATTAATATTTGGTTTCCTTTGAATATTATAAAGGTGGGAATTGTTATATATCTTGCGTATCTATATTATTTGACAAAAAATAAAAGCAAAAAATAATTATAGACACCTGGTCAATCTTTGTTTGCTTGTGTTACAATAAAAAATGTAATTTTTAATGATTAAATAATATGAGCACCAAGAAGATTTTGTTAGTACTTATTTCTTTGGTAGTAATCGTTTTGCTTTATCTGCTTTTAGGAAACAAGTCGGCTGTGGCGCCGAATGTAAAAGAAGATGAAATAAAGGCAACCGTTCAGGAGAGCAATAAAAAAACAGAGTCAGCGGCTCAATCACAAACAACAGTTAATCAATCTAACAATAAAAAAGCTATGGAATTGGAAATTAAAACAACTCAAGAAGGCAAAGGGGATCGCGTGGTTAAATCGGGCGACACAATTGCTGTGCATTATACTGGGAAATTGACTGATGGAACAAAATTTGATTCAAGTGTGGATCGCGGAACTCCGTTTGAGTTTCAAATAGGACAGGGAATGGTTATTCAAGGATGGGAGCAGGGCTTGCTTGGAATGAAAGTTGGAGAAAAAAGAACATTGACAATTCCATCCGAAATGGGATATGGCTCTCGTGGAGCTGGCGCAGTTATTCCACCAAATGCAACTTTAATTTTTGATGTAGAGATGATTTCCATCAAATAACACTTGGTATTTTTGATTCTAAAACCCTTCTTGTTGGAGGGTTTTTTCTTTTTTAAAATCCGTGTATAATGTGTAAAGTAATAATTTTCAAAAATATATTTTATGCAAATAATAGATGAAGAAGTTAAGAAAACATTGGAAATTTTTAAGGTTCTGGAATTAAAACCGGCGCAAACAAAGGAGCATGTGGAGAAATTGAAAAATGTCTTATTGATGGACATGGTGGCGGAAGCTTTTGCGGAAAAAGGTCAAATGGTGGAAAATGCAAGCTTTACGCAGGATGATATTGAGGATTTTTTGACCGATAACTATGACGAAGCTGAAATTGCGGAAATTTTATCACGTGTCTCGAGAGATGTTGTTGTGGAATATTTTTCCAAAACATTAAAAGGCGCTAGTGATGATGTAATAGAGAGAGTTAATGCAATTTTGACGTCAAAATTTGAATAAGGTATAGTTGATTTGTGTTTAGGTTTATCATTAATTAAGTATAAAAATATGATATTTAACAAGGGACGAGTTGTTTTTGCTGAGCCAGATGATGAAGAAGATGATGAGGATTGTGGCGACTTTGGTTGCTAGTAATTAGTTGAAAATATCAAGCTTGTAAAACCACCTTATTTTTTTGGTGGTTTTTATTATGAAAGACTTTACAGGGTATTGATGCATGATTTACATATACCCCAGCAGGGTATTTGACAAGAAATGCGGTGTCGGTGTAATATACCCCTAGAGGGTATAAGTATAATTATTAATTTTTAATTTTAAATTTTTAAACAAAAGGAAGATAATTTTTTTAAATAATATAAAAACCATGAAAAATAATAACAATAATGATGCGTTTACTAACGCTTTGGAGCAGTTAAGAGAAGTGCAGGAGTTAATCCATATCGATAAAAATATTTTTGCGCAACTCCAAAGTCCTCAAAAGGTTTTAGAAGTTTCCATTCCGGTCAAAATGGATAATGGCCAAGTGCAGGTTTTTGTTGGGTATCGTTCTCAATTTAATGATGCACGCGGTCCTTTCAAAGGTGGTATAAGATTTCATCCTGACGTTAATATTTCCGAGGTAAAGGCGCTCAGTGCCTGGATGACATGGAAGACTGCGGTTGTGGGAATTCCACTTGGAGGAGGTAAGGGCGGAATAATTGTTGATCCGAAGAAGCTTTCTGAAAATGAATTAGAAAAATTGTCTCGTGGATATGTTCAAGCAATTTATAAGTTCATTGGACCATCTCTGGATATTCCTGCTCCAGATGTCTATACCGATCCAAAGATAATGGGTTGGATGATGGATGAATATGAAAAAATTGCTGGAGTTCATGTTCCTGGCATGATTACCGGTAAACCACTTTCGATAGGTGGATCTGAAACTAGGGGTTATTCGACTGCGCAAGGAGCTTTCTATGTGATCAGGGAAGCTGCAAAGAAGATGGGTCTTGAAAAAAATGCGACAGTGGCAATAGAAGGATTCGGAAATGCTGGCAGTTTTTTGGCTGAAATTCTTCAAAAAAATGGGTATAGAATTGTTGCGCTTAGTGATTCAAAAGGAGTTATTGTAAATTACATGGGACTTGATGTGGATGAAGTCAAGAAACACAAAGATGCTACTGGAAGTGTTGTTGGCTACGCTGGAGCTGAAAAAATAAAAACTTTAAACATAATAGCGCAAGAAGTTGATATTTTTATTCCTTCTGCTTTGGAAAATTCAATTACAAAAGAAAATGTGAAAAATTTGAAAGCAAAAATGATTGTGGAAGTTGCCAATGGACCAACAACACCAGAAGCCGATGCTATTTTGGCCAAGAGGAATGTTATGGTTGTGCCAGATATTTTGGCTAACGCAGGTGGGGTGGTGGTTAGTTATTTAGAACAAGTCCAAAATTCTTATGGATATTATTGGAGCGAACAGGAAGTTTTGGCAAAATTGGAAAATATTATGGTTGAATCTTTTGCAAATGTTTGGGAAGAAAAAATGAGACATTCAACAACCATGAGAATGGGTGCATATGCCTTGGCAGTCAAACGTGTTGCTCAGGCCATGAAAGACAGAGGAAGAGGATAAATTTTAACACTGCATATTGCGTATAATCCAATAATATAGCAGAATCTATCTTTTGCTTTATCTCTACCTAGTGTGATATCTTGTGAATAGTGAAGAAAGTTTCTTGTTTGATGTAGTAGTATTTACATCGCTAAATATATGAAAAACACTATCGCTTCAAAAAAAAGATCACGAGGACATTATTCAAAACAAGTAATTCTAGGCATTTTCGATGCTTCTTTGATGTTGATAATTGCAGGAGCTGGTTTTATGGCCTGGATTTATTATAGTGCTACGCCTGCCGCAAGTCAGCTTGTGACCAGGAAAATTGCTCAAACGTCAACAATCTATGATCGTAGTGGCGAAAATATTCTGTATGAGCTTCATGGAGAAGAGAATCGTAAAATAATCAAACACAATGAAATACCTGATTTTATCAGGATCGCAACCATTGCTACGGAAGATGCAAATTTTTATCGTCATATCGGAATTGATCCCTTTGCCATCATGAGGGCATTGAAGGTTAATTTGCAAAACAATGGCGTCAGGCAAGGTGGTAGCACAATAACTCAACAACTTGCCAGAGGAGCTTTTCTTACTCCAGAGAGAACAATGAAAAGAAAATTCTTGGAAGCTATCTTTGCTTTCAAAATAGAGAGGCATTATTCAAAAGCTGAAATTCTGGACCAGTATTTGAATCAGGTGCCATATGGCGCAAATTCATATGGAGTTCAGGCTGCAAGCGAAACATATTTTGGAAAAAATGCTAAAGATTTGACTTTAGACGAGGCTGCTTTTTTGGCCGCTTTACCAAAAGCACCATCTTATTATTCTCCATATAATGTTCATCACAGCGAACTTAGAGATCGTCAAAAAAATATTCTTGAGCGTATCGGTGACTTGAAACTTGCCAGCATTGATGAAGTGGAAAATGCTCTTGTGGTGGATACCTTTAAAAAAGTAAAGGATCACAGGCAGCCTATCAAGGCGCCACATTTTGTGTTTTTTGTTTTGGAACAACTGGAAAAAAAATATGGAAAAGAGTTTATTGAGACAGGTGGCCTCAGAATAGAAACATCCTTGAATTATGAAATGCAAACACTCGGAGAAGAAATTGTTTCGCGAGGAGCGGAGAGAAATATTGCGCGCGGAGCAACAAATGCGGCCTTGGTTGCAATTGATCCAAAAAATGGTGATATTTTGACAATGGTTGGTAGCAAAGATTATTTTGATTCGACTATTGATGGACAAGTTAATATTGCAACTTCACAAAGGCAACCTGGTTCATCATTCAAACCCTTCGCGTATGCTCATGCTTTTGAGTTGGGTTATCAGCCAGAAACAAAAATACTTGATGCGCAAACAAATTTTGGACCTGATGGAGGTGGAAGAAATTATATTCCAAGGAATTACGACGGAAAATTTCATGGGCTTTTGACAATGCGCGAAACACTTTCTCAATCACTCAATGTGCCTGCTGTTAAAACTTTGTATCTTGCCAGTATTGATGGAACGATTGAATTGGCTCATCGCATGGGCATAACAACACTTAATGATCGCAAGAGATATGGTCTTTCATTGGTGCTGGGAGGAGGAGAAGTGAAACTTCTCGATATGACAAGTGCATTTTCTGTTTTTGCAGCAGAAGGAATGAGGAGCCCTGCAAGATCTGTGATAAAAATTGTTGATCGCAGTGGGAAGATTTTGGAAGAATCAAAAAATGAACCACAGCAGGTTTTGGATGTTCAGGTTGCGCGTAAAATAAATTCCATTCTTTCTGATAATGTTGCCAGAACGCCTATTTTCGGACCACGAAGTTCACTAATTTTGGATGATGGAAGAATTGTTGCAGCAAAAACTGGAACAACGCAAGAGTTTAGAGATGCTTGGACTGTTGGGTACACGCCTTCAGTGGCAGTTGGTGTTTGGGCTGGAAACAACAACAATCGTCCAATGAAAGCTGGAGCAGATGGTGTTTTTGTTGCAGCTCCAATCTGGAAAGAATACATGCAAAAAATATTAATCAATCAGCCGAAAGAAACTTTTATTGCATATGATACATTCAAGCAAGACAAACCAGTGCAAATAGCTGGGCAGGCAAACATGCAAGCAGTTGTTACATATTACAGGAAAAGTTCTGGCAAAAAAATATCAGCCGAAAGAGCTGCCAAGGCCGATCCTGCCAGGATTAAACAAGAAATATCGTATGTTCCAGTTGTTGATGGTCAACCCAGTCTTCCAAGAAATTCATTTAGCATTGCAATGCCTTCGCCAGCCGATCCAATGTATCAACGCTGGGCAGGACAAATTCAAGATACAAATAAAACTGAAAAAAAATAAAATAAAATAATTTGAAAAATAAAAAACCATCCGCAGCGTGGCTACGCTACAGATGGTTTGCAAAACCGTTCACTCTTCTTTTTTGGGAGGGTGGTGAATCTTATAATCACTCTCCCAAAGTTCGGAAAAACAGTAAATATCTTTTAGGAGCGAAAAAAAAGCTCCAAATATATTTTTTATAAAACTACTCATTTTTCCTCCTGTTCTTTTTCTTGTTCGATTGGTATTGTTGGTGTTATTGAGATATGAATAGCACCAGATGAGAGCAGTAAGGCCAATAAAAATAATTCAATATTTTCAATCACTTGGTTGCTACCTCCTTGTTCTCGTTAGTATTTTCAATGTCTTTTTTGCAGGGATGTTTGTTCATGAGAGCCTCCCAGAGAGCATCTGTTTCCTCTCTTTTTGTTGCGTACACTTCAAAACAATTTTCACTCATTTTAAATTTCCTCCTGTATGTTGGATTTATTAAAAAAAATATTTTAAACAACTCACGGCATGATACTATAAAATATTGCATTTGTCAAGTTGTGTGTGTTTGTGCTAGTGTGGGCTTATGAAAAGAAAAAAAATGATAATCATTGCATTTTTGTGTTTTTTGGCTATAGCTAGCCTTTATTTTGGCTTGAAAGGATTGCAAGAATCCAAAAAAACAGTTCAAATTCAAACAAATGCTGCTGATTTTCAGGAAAATAATAACAATCCACAAACTGAGAACGAATTGCAGGCAAATGAAAAATCAATTGAAGATGGCAAAATAGAAATTGCTGAAAATCAAGAGGGAGAAATGGTGGAATCAAAAATTCCAGAAAAAACAAATCAGCCAGCTGATGAAGAAAAAAAGATTGAAACAAAAAAAACGGATCCGCCAGTTGATGAAGAAAAAAATGCGAAAGCGGGAAAAATTGTCGACAAATTAATTTCATGGGGTTTTACAAAATCTTCAGGAAGAACAATTGATTCAATCATTGTGCATTCGTCTTATGACGCACTAGGAAGTGATCCGTATAGTGTTTCTGGAATTATTGCTGAATACAAATTGTATAATGTTTCTGCGCATTATTTGATTGCGCGTGATGGCGTTATTTATCGTCTGGTTTCAGATCAAAACATTGCTTGGCATGCTGGTGTTAGCAAGGTTCCCGATGGACGAACAAACGTGAATGATTTTTCAATCGGAATAGAGATGATTAATACTGAAAGTGGGAAGTATACCACCGAGCAATACAGCGCACTCAATTCTCTTATTGCAACACTTACAAATAAATATAAAATAAAATATATTCTTGGACACAATGAAATTGCACCTGGCAGGAAGACTGACCCATGGGGAATAGAGTGGAGTAAAGTTGACCGTTAATATTCATTAAATCTTGTGAAAGTTTATTAATTTTTTGTTTTAAATTTAGTATCCAAATTTTCAATTTTCAATTTTCAATTTTTAAACAATTTCCAATGATTAAATGATAAAATTTTTAAATATTTAAATATTGAAAAATTGAAACATTGAGATTTGTTTAAAAATTGAAAATTAGAAATTTAAAATTATTAAACCTATGATTCTACAAATTTCTTTAGATGGTAATGATATAAAATTAACTCTTAAAGATGGTCGAAAGAGGGTCGATGAATTGTCGTGGAATGATGAGTATACCTTGAGTGAAAAACTTTTGCCAAACATTGATGATTTGCTTAGAAAAAATAAAGTTTCTAAAAATAAAATAGAAAAAGTGACAACCAAAATAAGTAAAACTTCCGGTGTGACCAGTGCGCGGATTGTTAGAACAGTTGCGGCGGCGTGGAAAATTTCTTTAGAACTTTACAAGAGGTGAAATTTATGCTATACTTATAGAGTAATAGAGGACGGGTGCAAAACCTCGCCCTCTTTCTTATAATAAATGAAAATCCATATCTTTCTCCCCTCAGATGAGGGGAGATGCCCCGATACGGAATCGGGGCAGAGGGGTTGAGTAGAGCAGCTTGTGCTTCTCTCTGACCTCTAATATAGCAAAGTAAGATATAAATATAGTGAATTTGGCATTTGGCACCTTGAAAATTATTTGGTAAAATTTCGTCGATCATATCTGGATGGAACGCT
>LBRX01000041.1 GCA_000991645.1 Candidatus Moranbacteria bacterium GW2011_GWE2_36_40 | reverse complement strand
ATGGTTAACTAAAAATCCTAAAATTCTAAAAGGGAAGGTTGGGTTTAGCTGGATACAAAAGATTGAATGTAGAAGTAATTAATTTGATTTGGTATTACTCCGCATTCACGTTTTTTCAAAAAATATATTCCTAAAATAAGAATACAATAATAAAGAAAAATCCACCACACTGAAATTTTTTCTATCTCAATGCTTGCCCAAGGAAATTGCGCCAAAATGTGAATTAATTTTATTTCATAAAATAGCAGCAAAAATGAGAGCCATGCAAACACTACTGAAAGAGGTGAGAAAATAAAACCAAAAATACCAACCAAAAATACCAACAACATTGAAAGTGGAATTATTGGTAAAATAAAAACATTAGCCAAAAGTGAAATCACTGACACAATATTAAAGTTATATGCAATTATCGGTAGCACAAAAATTTGTGCGCTAAGTGAAAGAGCAATGGCTTCAGAAATTCCCAAGGCTTTATTTTTTTTAATAAAACTTTTTTCCCAAAAAGATGAGCTTACAACGATCCCTAACGTTGCTAAAAAAGACAATTGAAAACCGACATCCCATCGAAGTAAAAGTGGATTAATTGCAAGCATTATGGCTGCTGCAAAAATAATAGCATTCTCACTACTTGCCAATCTTCCATTTTTCATCGCCCAAAGCAAAATTGAGCTCATCACACCAGCGCGCACCGCTGAAGCTGGAAGACCAGCCATGACCACAAATAAAATTATTCCGACAAATGCAAACCAAATTGCTTGTTTTCGCCAAAGTCCCAAAAAAATTCCCAGCATTATTAAATATTCCGCAATTATCGTCACATTATATCCAGAAACAGCCACAATGTGCGTCATTCCGGTTTTTGAAAAATCATTTTGAATTTCTTTGGAAAGCCCGGAGCTCCCACCGAACAAAAGTCCGCTAGCCAGTGCGCCATATGGCATTGGAATAACTTTTATTATTTTACCCTCAAAAGATGTTCTCGCGGAAATTATCTTGGAATATATCCAGCTGCCTTTATTTTCACCAATCTTTTTTATATATCCTTTGCACTGGTACAACACACCTTCTTTGGCCATGTACATTTTATAGTCAAAACTAATATCTTTGTTTTCAATTGCATTAGCTACACATGAAACTTGCAGCAAGTCGCCATATTTATATTCTGGATATTGGGAAGTTTGAAGCAATACTGAAATTTTTTCTCCCGAAAGTTCTGCAATAATATTTTGCCCAAATGTTGAAGAAGTAACTTTTTCAACTAACGCAGTACCCTGAAATGTTTTGCCTGAATAAATTAAGTTTTTTGTTTTTTCAATTTCCCTATCAGTAATCCACTCACCCAAAACAAAAACGAGCACAAAAAAAGCAGCCAGCGCTGCGAATTTGTTTTTGTAAAAGATAAACAACATTATCAAAGAAAAAAGTACCAGCAGAAAAAAATAATTTTGATTTATTTCAAAAAATGACCGCACAAAAACACCCCCAATAAAACTTAAAAGTATAAACAAAAAGACACTTGATTTACTCATGTGTCTATTATATCAAATTTATTAAATATATCTATCAACCAATATCAACCATTTTTATTTTGGCGGTTTTGCCACCAACAATGTTGATCATGCTTTTGGAAACTTTAAAGTGTTGTGACAATAATTTTATCAACATTTCATTAGCTGCACCATCAACTGGTGGAGCCGTAAGTTTTACTCTATATTCACCGTAGAAATCTTTATTCACCCCGTCAAATTGCTCCGCACCTCGCAGTAGCGAGGATTTGACTGGGTAAATTTCATTTTTTGAAGACCTTGGGGAAACTTTTATGTATATTCTCATTGCACCGTGTTTATATTTTCAACATTGTTAGAATTTCTTCTAATAATATTTTTTCTGATACGCACAAACATATTAACAAACATAAACAAAATCAGGAAGGCATTTGCATAAATAAAAATATTTCTTGCAACTTCATTTTTCAAGTCAGTTCCAAGCATTAGCGCATGCACGATTGTGAAGACATACAAAAATATGTTCGAAAAATGAATTGCTCTCCAAATTTTTTGCGACATATATTTACGTCCATACGAAGTCACAATCAAGATTATCATAAGATAAAGTGAGATTGTTCCAAGAGCCAACAATGTTGGTTCATATGATGAAGAAAATGGCACAAAAATATTCCACAGACTCAAGTTTATGAATTTATCAAAAATAAGAACAACCCCATGAATGAAAGCAAAGAAAAGTGCCTGAAGAGCAATCCAGCCATGCGCCTGCATGGAGCCAAGAGGTGAAAAAATTTTATGCACAAATGGAACACGTATTACCAATCCAAAAAAAATAGATAGATAGAGCAATAAAAAAGCCACCAGCCCACTAGCGCGTGAAACATACCAAGCCCACGGAACTTCATCATTGGTAACGACAGGTTCTTCCGTGATAGGAATACCAGGAATCATTGCTGCATCAAGCGGATCTGCCAGTGAAACTGTTTCGGTGCCATCATAATATCCATCTCCATCAGTATCTGGATTTTTCGGATCAGTCTTATATATTTGAATCTCAGCCTGATCAGTCAATCCATCAAGATCATAGTCAACAGGTGGCTGCCCCTGATAATCAACCTGGGGAGGTTGCTGTTCCATGGTGTCCTGCTGAGCATTCGCATTCCAAAAAGAAAACATCAAAAAAAACATAGCTACCAGCATTATTTTTTTTCCATAATTTTCCATTCTATTTTTTTTCATTTTATTATTATTATTTTCACGCTTAAGTGAATTTCATGCAAGTATATATTTTTTGCTCGGCCTCTGCCACCTCGAGTCGACCGGCAGCTCCCAAAAAATATATGCTTGCATGAAATTCTAACCAACAAAACGCCTAACTAACAAAATTATATATGGGAAGATAGCAAGTATTCCTTGGCTTTTGGAGAGATCCAGGCACTGCCGCGATAATCCAAGAAAACAGCCGCCAATTCTTTTTCATTTGCATATATTATACCATTTTCTTTTCCCAAAAGGAAAAGGGTTTTTGCCCAAACATCACTATCAGTGGTTGAATCAGAAATAACAGAAACGGATTTAACGTCAAACAAAAATTGTTCAGGATTTTTTGGATCAATAATATGATGAAATCTTTTTCCGTCAATCTCCCATCTTCTTTTTCCTATTCCAGAAGTGGCTATTGATTTATCCGAAAGAGCAAACATTATTTTCCTGCTATCTATCCCCTCAATGTCAACTGTCCATAATTTTTCACATTCATCTTTTCCTCGCATGAAAATATCTCCTCCTGAATCAATCAAAAAATTTTTAATTCCTTTTTCATCCAGAAATTTGACGATCTGATCTGTGATATATCCCTTGGCAATTCCGGAAAAATCCATCTTTGTTCCGAAGAAAACAGTTTCGCCGCTCACCTTCAAATCATAAGAAAGATCCTTTTTTAAAAAAACTGGATCTTCTTTTTCAATAAATGTTCTTGTTCCTGTTTCAAAATCATCCAAATATCCAACTTTTTCCAAAACACTTAAAATTCTTGGATCAAACAACCCTCCGGTTTTTTTGTTATATTCCAATGATCTTAAGCTTATTTCACAAACATGATTTGATGCTTTGACAAATTTTCCAATATTTTCGTTTAATTTTGACAATTCACTCTCTCTCAAAAACCGACTGAAGACATGTGAAAAATCAGCATATATTTTTTTTATTTGCTGAATATGCTTGACGGCATCAATTGAAGCATCTTTGTCTTTGGTAACTATTTGAATATTAATATCTGTTCCAATTGCCTTAAATTGTTCTTGCACAATGCAAGGAAAGTCCACGGCATCAACTTTATCATTTTTCATATTCAAATGTATCCACAATTCCATTCAAATTGTCATCCACCACGATATATATTTCTGCAATATCAGGATGCAAATCTTCATTATCAGGAATACCGTCACGATCACGATCGGGTAGAAATACTGTTTGCAATTGATTTTCTGTGACTATTTTTGCAGGCTCAACAACAACCGTTTCTTCATAGGTTTTTGTTTCGTTTGATTTCTTTTCTTCATCTTCATCATCATCGTCATCTTCTTCTTCATCATCATCTTTTTCATATTCTTCCTCATCCCTATCATCATCAGCATGCGCAAGACTAAAAAAAGACAAACTACCTCCAAAAATCAAAAGTGTGGACATCAAGAGAAACATGAATTTCTTTTTAAACATAGTATTTTTTTATATTTATAAGATATTGCTTATGATTTTTTTGTTGTTGTTTTTGCAGAAGATGAAGAGGTTGATGCTGGTTTTGTCACGGTCACAGTTTTTGTCACAGCGGGAATTGTTTTTGTCACTGTAACTCCAGCTTGCCTTTGCACTGTGTCTGGGTTGTTTGCGACACTATTTATTTTCACAGACTTGTCAGCCAAAATACGCTGCTGAGCATCAAGAGCGTAGTCAGTTATGGACTTGTATTTTTGCAAATCATTCTCAGCCTTAAGATCTGCCGTCTTTTCAATACCCTGCTGACGCATGAAAAGAACACCAGAAAAGACAACCAGGATATTCATTGCAAAAAACATTATTTTACCACCATGAGCTTTTAATTTTTCTAATAGCATTTTTTTGTTCTTAAGGTTAAAAACATGCCAAGACAATACCCAGCGTCTGGCAATATTAATTACTACGCAACAAACATCCTATTTTTTCATTATATCAAAAAATGCTTTCCGAAAAAGCATTTTTCCTAGTTATTCATACGTATCCCACAGGTGCCAAAATTTTTCTCAATGTTGGATTTTATTTTTTCCAAATCAATATTTTTTCCTTTTGTTATATTTTTCATATTTGGATTTATGGTTCGCATTTCACGATATTCTTGCAAATAATACGCTTTTGCACCTTTGATCCATTTAGAAATTTTGACAAAATCTTCCTCAGTATGAATCCCGGGAACAACAGTAGTGCGAAACTCATATGGTATTTGACTATTCATGATCATCTTCACACTCAATTTTATGCGAGCAATGTCAGCATTGAGCCCCACAGTCTCACTGTAATGCTCAGGAGAGTTTTTAATATCCATAGCAATAAAGTCAACCAACTTCTCCTTGATTATTGTTTTGAGCACATCAGGACGAGTTCCATTGGAATCAAGCTTAACCTTAAAACCCATTGCTTTTATTTTTTTGATAAATTGAATGATATCTGGCTGAATCGTTGGTTCGCCTCCAGTGATGCAAACTCCTTCCAATTTCCCCTTTCTTTTTGCAAGATGTTCAAAAAATTCTTCTTCCAAATTGTTGAGTGCTGGAAATTGAGATTTTATTACCAATTCAGGATTGTGACAGAAACCACAACGAAAACTGCAACCAACAGTAAAAACTGTGGTTGCAATCGTTCCGGGAAAATCTATTAGGGTTAGTTTTTGATAACCACCAAGACGCATACACGTAATTTTTAATTTAATTTCCTATCTAGCAGGCTGCACAAGTTCCTTGCTCAACCACATATTCATTGCGGTCGCCAAATTCAGCTTGTTTTCCCTTGTTCCATTGTGACACAGGACGAATGTATCCAACAACACGAGAGTACACTTCTGTTTGACGAAAATTTCTCAAAACAGAATCTTTCTGATGACAAGCTTTGCATTTTGTGTAAAGTTCACTGCCAACTTTGTATGGCATATATTCTTCATTGTTTTCAATTGCTTTGCCACAATCATGGCAGATGTATTTTTCCATAGAGGTTTTTATTTTTAATTTTTATTAATAACAAGAAGTGAAAATACTTTTTTTATTTTACCTTTTTAGCAGGGACTGTTTCGCAGTTTACGGCAACATATTCTTTGCGATCTCCAAATTCTGCTTGCTTTCCCTTGTTCCATTGTTCAACTGGGCGAATATATCCAACAACACGAGAGTACACTTCTGTTTTCTGTTCAACAATACACTTTGGACAGATTGGCTGTTCGCCTGGAATATATCCATGAACAGGGCAAATACTGAAGGTTGGCGTGAGAGTAAAATATGGAAGTGCATAATTTTCGGCAATTTTTCGCACCAAATTTTTTACCATTTCAATGTCCCAAATTCTTTCTCCCAAAAATCCATGAAGCACCGTTCCTCCAGTATATTTTGTTTGAAGTTTTTCTTGCAAATCGAGTGCTTCAAAAAGATCTTCAGTAAAATGCACCGGCAATTGAGAAGAATTTGTGTAATATGGCTCAGCGCCATCTGTTCGCACCGCCATATCATTGGCAAAAATAATATCTGGGTATTTCTCTCTATCCTTGCGAGCCAAGCGATATGATGTTCCTTCGGCTGGGGTCGCTTCCAAATTATACATACTGCCAGTTTCTTCTTGAAACTTAAGCATTTTTTCTCTCATGTGTGACAAAATTTCTTCCGCCAAAGCTTGTCCTTCTTTGGTGGTAATATCTTTTCCAATCAAATTTACCAAAGCTTCATTCAAGCCCACCAACCCAATAGTTGAAAAATGATTTGACCAATAAGCTCCTTGGCGCATCTTAATTGCATCTAGATAAAACTTTGTGTATGGATATAAACCTTTTTCGGTCAAACTCTCAACAAGCTTACGTTTTGTTTCCAAACTTTCTTTTGCAATATCCATCAGGCCATCCAACTGTTTGAAAAATTCTTTTTTATTCTTGGCAACATAACCAATTCGCGGCATATTGATCGTTACCACACCAACACTACCCGTAAGTGGATTTGCTCCAAATAATCCTCCACCACGCTTACGCAATTCTCGATTATCAAGACGAAGTCGACAACACATTGAACGAGCATCATCAGGATCCATATCTGAATTCACAAAGTTTGCAAAATATGGAATTCCATATTTGGCTGTCATTTCCCAA
The DNA here is from genome assembly GCA_000991645.1 of Candidatus Moranbacteria bacterium GW2011_GWE2_36_40. Lineage (GTDB taxonomy): Bacteria > Patescibacteriota > Minisyncoccia > Moranbacterales > GWC2-37-73 > UBA12068. Next base: position 2,174 of record LBRX01000041.1, on the reverse strand, counting down.
ACTGCATCGAAACGCTTATCACTCCAATCAAAATCTTTAGAAATATTATAGGTTGGAATTGGAAAAGTAAAAATTCTTCCACTTGCATCTCCTTCTGTCATCACTTCAGCAAAAGCGCGATTAATCATGTTCATTTCATCTTGAAATTCTCCATAAGTTTCTTTTTGTGGCACACCTCCAGCAATAACTGCCTCTTTTGCCAATGCAGTTGGAGCTGTCATGTCCATGGTTATATTGGAAAAAGGAGTTTGAAATCCAACACGTGTTGAAACATTCATATTGAAAACAAAAGATTGAATTTCCTGTTTTACTTGAGCATAGGTCAACTTGTCATATCTAACAAATGGAGCTAAGAGAGTGTCGAAATTTGAAAACGCTTGCGCTCCGGCGACTTCTCCCTGAAGAGTATAGATAAAATTTACCATCTGACCCAAAATTGAACCAAGATGTTTTGCTGGCTTGCAAGCAACTTTTCCTGGAACACCAGTGAACCCGCGTCGAAGCAAATCTTGCAAATCCCATCCACAACAATATGCTGCCACCAATTGCAAATCATGAATATGAAAATCTCCACTCTCATTTGCCTGGCGAATTTCTTTGGAATACACGCGGTTCATCCAATATTTACTCGAAACAATAGATGCAATATAGTTGTTCAAGCCTTGAAGAGAATACGCCATGTTGGCATTTTCTTTCACTTGCCAATCAAGCTCTTGAATATATTTGTCAACCAAGCTAACCGCTTCATCCAATGAATGTTCTGTCTCACGAATTTTTCTGTGTTGTTCGCGATAAAGAATGTATGCCTTGGCAGTTTCATCAAAATCCAAAATCATGAGCACGCGCTCAACCAAATCTTGCAATTGTTCAATGGCTGGAATCTCGCCAACTTTGAAATTCTTGTTCAAAAGCTGCACAACTTTGTCTGCAACTCTTTTTGCATCCGATTTGTTTCCTTCGCCTGTCACTGAAAAAGCTCTTTCCACTGCCAGTGCAATTTTCTTCTGATCAAATGGCACAACTCTTCCTGAGCGTTTCACAATTTTCTTCACAAGATTTTTTGGCGCAGTTTTCTTCACTGCTTTTTTTGCCGCTTCTTTCTTTTGTTTTTTCATATTATTATCTCCCCCGAGAATTATATTATATTTTACCGATACGAAACTACGAATTATTCGCCAGCTGGCGAAACGAATCTACGAAATATTCGAACGACATCACGATGTTTCCATTTTCTCCATTTCTTTTCTAAAACTGTCAGCTGTTTTGAATGATTTGTAGACACTTGCGAAGCGAAGATATCCAACATCATCCAACTCTTTCAATTTTTCCAAAATCATTTTCCCTATTTCTTTGCTTGTGATTTCATTGCTTTCGCGAGCTTGAATTTCATATTCAATGTCTCCAATTGCTTTTCCTATTTTTTCTTCACTGACCGGACGTTTTTCAAGTGCCTTGCGAATGCCAATCTCAATTTTTTTTCGATCATATTCCTGGCGTGTTCCATCACGTTTTACAACTGTCAGTCGCATGATTTCCATTTCTTCATATGTGCTGAAACGTGCCTGACATTTTTCACATTCGCGCCGCCTGCGAATTGCTTTGCCATCATTGGTGTCGCGAGAATCGACAACTTTTGTGTCGCCATGCCCGCAAAAAGGACAAATCATAATTTTTAGTTAAATAGTTACTTAGTTTCTTAGTTGATTAGTTATGGAACAATTCATTTCAATTGTCTGTCCTATTTAACTAATAAACTATTTAACTAATTAACCAACACCTACTTGACAACTTTTATTTTTAACTTTTGTGAAAACTTGACTTATTGATGTTTTTGTGAGCTTTTACACTATATGTTGTGTACCATTAGCCCATTATACCACAAGTCAAATATATGCCAAGCATGCTGTTTTGAGCCATTTTTGGAAGTTATGCACAGGAATAACTTACAACCTACAACTTACAACTGATAATTTATGACGTGCTACTTACAACATATAGCATATAAGCATATAACCCATGAATTACAACTTATAACTTACGATAAAAATGCAAAAGACGGATTTATAAAAAACCTCAACCAAAAACAGGGTCTCCCCTGTTTCCTAGTGTTAAGATGTTGTATGTTTCAACTACTTTACAAACTTTATGAACTTTCTAACTTTACAAACTTTACG
>LBRX01000040.1 GCA_000991645.1 Candidatus Moranbacteria bacterium GW2011_GWE2_36_40 | reverse complement strand
TTTATATCGTTTTGAAACAAAAAAGACTTTACGAAGTCATATCATAAAGTCTTGTTTGCCATCAAAATGGACTTGACTGTATCATAGTTAGTCTCCTTGTCTAATTGTCATTTAAGCTTTAAAGCGCATTTCCTGGTCTTCTTTCTAAGATCAATGATTCTCTCTTTGATTCTAATCTCTGTTTCTCTGGGATGACTCTTGGGACGCGTGGACTTAGGCTCCAAGCCCCTTGCTCCATATTTTTTGTATGCAGCGACCCATCGCTCCAAGCTTCGCTTACTGTGTGGACACACCTTGGCCACATCTTTCAGTTTAAGCTCCTTTTGATAGATGGGAACAACCCATCTGAGCCTTTCTTCTTTGATTGTTGTTGGCATATGTATACTCATCCCCCAAGATACTATCATCTTGGAAAAACCGCCATATGTATGTGGACATTACCGTTTGGGCTTGACTTAAATTGAATTTTATGATACGTTTGTATATTGCAATTTAATAAATATTTCCATGAAGCAATTGGAAATCATATCAAATTAGTTAGAAATTAAATTTAGTAAAAGAAAAGGAGGCAGCAAATGAACTTGATGGCGATGCAAATTGAAGAAAATCGGCGCAAAGTAAAAATGACTATCTTGCGTCGTGAAGGTGGAGTGTGGCATGACATCGAGGTTTCAAGGCTCGTTAACGGATTGGTGACAGAAGTAAGCCAGCACCCGCAACATCCCGAATATCTGGTCATCTTTGGTCACTACACCAAAGAGCAAGCTTTGAAAGCTCACGGCGGAGGATTTGCTTTTACTGCAACTCAAATAACTGGCGTGCATAACGCAGAGCTTCCATTTATCCCTGGCTTTGTCTAGGAAAATACCGCATTAAGGAGGAATGCCATGAGTAAAGATAGTGGTGAAATTCTAAGAGAGCCGATGCTTCAATGCCTCAAGAGGATAACCGAAGAACTTGCAGAAAGACTTCAGGAAGTTAACAGGTTTGTAGAAGAAAAGACCAGCAAAAAGCTAAACCTTGAAGTGATTTCAATTGTTCAAAAAACAGAGACTGATTATCGCATTAGGGTCAGAGGAATTTCCCATACGGGAAGAATGGTCGAGGAGGAATTCCAGATATTGTGGTGGAGTCATACATGCCCAGCGCATTTTCACTTGCATCAATGGGGTCGAGTTGCATTTGGTCCTGGGTACAATTTCATTTACTGCGGTGTGATTGATGCATGGTCAAAAATTTTGGCCAGGGAAATTGGGATATACACACATCATTTACAAATCCCAGGCGTCCTTTCAAGGTAAAATAACCGACCGATGGAAAACCTTCCATTATGGTCGGTTTTTCATATCCAATTTAATTCAAATTTTTTAATAAATCTTGAAACTTATTCTGATTAAAAATTCTAAATTTATTAAGTGAAGAGAGCCTTGAATATAAACCACCTTTAAAAGAGGTGGTTTATACTTTATATAAGACTAGCTCAGGAGATTCAGAGCAAGAATTACAACTAATTTGCTTTTTACTACGCCAATCTCCTTTTTTAAACCTTTGCAAATATCCTCGGCAACATCTGTGGTCTTTTTTATTTTTTCCGGGATATGTTTTCTTACTTGTATTAAAAAATATGCAATTATTTGTGTGGGTTTTTGTAATAAATTAAAAGATAATTATTTAAATACCCACACAAATATATGCAAAAAATTCAAAAAATTACTCCGTTTCTTTGGTTTCGCGATGGCGCTGAAGATGCAGCCAAATTCTATGTTTCAGTTTTCTCTGAGGCGGGTGAAGATGCTGAAATATTGAACGTCACTCACTATCCCAAAGTGGCGGAAGAAGTTTCCGGGAAAACGGCTGGATCCGTCATGACAATTTCTTTTCGTCTGGCAGGACAATATTTCACCGCAATAAACGGTGGAGAACCATTCAAGCTTTCAGAAGCCTTTTCCTTGGTAATAAATTGCGAAAACCAGAAAGAAATTGATTATTATTGGGAAAAATTGAAAGAAGGCGGAGATGAAAAAGCTCAAATCTGCGGCTGGTTAAAAGATCGCTTCGGACTTTCTTGGCAAATTGTTCCGACTACTATCGAAAAAATGCTTCAAGATCAAGACAAGGCTGAAAGAGTTATGGGAGCTGTGCTTAAAATGAAGAAACTAAACATTGCGGAATTGCAAAAAGCCTATGATGGGGAACAAATAAAATAATTCAAATAATACTAGGACTTACGCATTTTCTCAACAATTTCTCTTTTGGCACGCTTTTGGATAAATACTCACTATCCAAAAGCTCAAAGAGTCGCTGTCGCCAACAATTGGCCAAAAAAGAAATGTTTCGAAATGCGTAACCTCTACAATACATTAATCTTATGAAAATAAAAGTTACCAGCGTGTTTGTAGATAACCAGGCAAAAGCGCTGAAATTCTATACAGAAGTTTTAGGTTTTGTGAAAAAAAATGACGTGTCTGCTGGAGAATACAGGTGGCTAACTGTTGTTTCTCCCGAACAACCAGATGGGACCGAGCTTCTTCTCGAACCCAACGAAAATCCTGCCGCCAAAATATATCAGAAAGCTATTTTTGAACAAAACATACCAGCCACGGCATTTTTTGTCGATGATATCGAAAAAGAATACAAAAAACTGAAGGAATTGGGTGTAACATTTACCATGGAACCAACAAAGGTGACGGGATCAACGATCGCAGTGTTTAACGATACATGTGGAAATCTTATACAGATAAACCAACTAGATTAAGACTTCTTTATTTTCTCAAAGTTATTCTGTTTTATTGCAGACTTCGGAGCTATTGGGATTTATTCATAATAAAACAGCACGTGGTGTGCTGTTTTATTATTGAAAATTGTCTTATTTCCCTAGTAATCCTTGAGTTTACTGATGGAGCCATGCTGACGAATTTTATCCAAAGCCTTGGCTTCAATTTGACGAATACGTTCGCGAGTTACTCCAAATTCCTTCCCCACTTCTTCCAAAGTATGCGTCACACCATCTTCCAAACCAAAACGAATTTTAAGAATTTTTTGTTCACGTGGAGTGAGATCATGCAGAACTTCGCCGACGTGATTTTTGAGAAGCTTTCTTGAAGCCACTTGATGAGGCATCACTGTTTCAGTGTCTTCAATAAAATCCCCAAGCACACTGTCATCATCAGAGTCTCCCACTGAAGTTTCAAGTGAAACTGTTTCTTGGGAAATTTTTTGAATATGTCTGATTTTATCAACCTCCAAATTCATTTCAGCTGCAATTTCTTCTGGCAATGGTTCTCGTCCCAATTCCTGAACCAATCTTCGAGTGATCTGCGTATATTTGTTGATTGTTTCAACCATATGAACAGGAATACGAATTGTTCTTGACTGATCAGCAAGTGCCCTGGTGATTGCTTGACGAATCCACCAGGTTGCATATGTCGAAAACTTGTATCCCTTGCGATAATCAAATTTTTCCACAGCTCGAAATAACCCAATATTTCCTTCTTGAATTAAATCAAGAAGTGAAAGATTATGAGAACGACCAACATATTTTTTTGCAATACTAACAACCAAGCGAAGATTTGCTTCTGTCAATTTCTGCTTTGCTGCCAAATCACCTTTTTCATTGGCCTTTGCAAGCTTTACTTCCTCTTCTGATTTCAAAAGTGGCACACGTCCAATTTCACGAAGATACATCTGCACCAAGTCTGATGAACTATCTTCCACGCTTTCAGAAAGAATTGAATCTGCATTTTTATCTTTCTTGCTTTTTTCATATACCTCAGCCTCCTTGTCGGAATCAATTTTAAGCATATCATCAGAGATGACAACCCTTACTCCGGCAGTTTCCAATTTTTCATACAGATTTTCAAGCTCATCAAGCTCCTCCTCCACTTCTGGAATAAGATGTATAATTTCATCTTCAGTAACAAAACCTCGTTGCTTTCCACGCGCAATAAGCTCAGCGATTATATCAATCTTCTCAGGCTCTTGTTGTGCTGTTGGCAAAACTTTCTTTTTTGAAACAAAAGTTTTTGCAGCTGTTGTTTTTGTCTTTTGTTTTGCTGGAGATTTTGCAACAATCTTTTTTACTGGCTTTTTGTCGATTAACTTCTTTTTTGTCTGAATTGATTTTTTTTGAACATTTTTTTTCACAACATCTTTTTTCTTCCCAACCTTTGGGATTTTTTTTGAAGCGATTTTTTTTGTAATTTTCTGATTTTTTTTCTGCACGATTTTTTTTGCCCGTCTCGACTCGCGGAGGGAACCGCTTGTCGACGCGAGGCGGGCTTTAATAATTTTTGCAACCTTCTTTACTGTTTTTGCTTTTTTGATGGGTATTTTTTTTACACTTTTTTTCACAGCCTTAACAGCTTTTTTTGAAACAATTTTTTTATTTTTTGACAAACTTTTTTTGGGTTTTTTTACTTGCATTTTTTTCATATGCACAAATTAACCTTGCCCGAGTCAAGACTCAGACAAAAAAATTTAAAAAAGTAAAACTTAACAAAACCAGGATATTCCCAGTTCTTATTATTGATTCATTTCCTGAGAAAGCTTTGTGAACTCGCTCATAAGTTTGGCGAGGGTCTCTTTATCCCCTTTTTGTTCAGCATTCTCGATTTGCTTGATAATATCATGTAGTCTTTCTTTTTGCAATTCTTTTAAATATTTTGAAATATAGCTGCCAACCAACTCACGCAATTCATCTTCTGAATATTCCACGACACTGTCTTGAGTAAACAAATATCTTGAACTAAAATAAACGCTTCTGAGTCTATCTATGGCAAGCTGATCATCAATTGTTGCCAACAAATTATCAAAAGAAAAATTTGATTGTTCTCCACTTTTTAAAACAAATCTTATTAGCGAATCCTCCGTCGCCCAAGATTCATGACTTCTTTTTTCAAAAACTTCCTTCCAAATTTTGGAGTTGCTCAACACAATACCAACCAACGAATCCCTGATCAAATCAGAACGTTTTTGGAAAGAAGATGCTTGTCCAAAATCAACCACCGCTTTCTGCTGAAAATTTGTTTGATTCGAGCTTACCGATTTTAATACATCGCTCACAATTTTTTCTTCCACATCCAATTCATGTGCCATTTTTTTTACCCAATGTGCTTTTTCAATCTGACTTTCAATATTGGCAACGTGAGACAAAACTTCTTTTGCAATATGAAGTTTTCCATCTGCAGTTTTTTTATCATATTTCTTAAGCGCTTCATCGAAAAAATATTCCATCGCCAAAACAGATTTTTTAACTGCATTCAAAAGCAATTCTGGGTCCTTGGCCACCACATCAGCGGCATCTTTCCCATCTTCCAATGTAACGATTTTCACGTTAACACTTTTTTGCAAGCAAAGATCAGCACTTTTTTGTGCTGCAGCCTGACCAGCGCTATCCATATCAAAAAGCATTGCAATGTTTTCAGTGTAACGCTTTAGCATTGTTATTTGTTCTCCAGTCAAAGCTGTACCAGAAACAGCCACCGTATTTCCAAGTCCGGCTTGATGTGAAGCAATAACATCCATATTTCCTTCCACCAACAAAACATAATTTTTGCGCTTAATCTCACTTTTTGCCAAAAAAATTCCATACAAAGCCTTACCCTTATGATAAACAAGTGTTTCAGGAGTATTGATGTATTTCGCTTGAGTTTCATCACTCCCAGGAGACACTCGTGCACTATAACCAATAACTGAACCCATAGCATCTTGAATTGGAAACATGATGCGATCACGAAAACGATCATACGTTCTCGAACTGCCTTCTTTTTTTACCAATAATCCAGTTTTTTCAATTTCTTCCAAAGAAAAACCTCTTTCTGACAAAAATTTACTTATGTTATCCCAACCATTTGGAGCATAGCCCAAACGAAAATTTCTTATGCTATCATCGTTTATCCCTCTTTCATGCAAATATTGCAAAACCTTATCTTTGCCAACTCCTTTCCAAAGCTGTGTTTCATAAAATTTGGTAGCAAGCTCCAGCGCCTGCAAAATTCTCTTCTTATTATCGCCAGCCTGATCACCTTTATATTCCTCCAACTGAACTCCTGCTTTTTCAGCCAACAATTTCAAAACTTCACGAAATTCCATACTTTCAATTTCTTGCACAAAAGAAAAAACATCTCCACCCTTGGTACAACCAAAACAATGAAAAATTTGTTTTTCTTCATTGACCATGAAAGATGGACTTTTTTCAGAATGAAAAGGACACAAGCCCTTCCAATGAGAGCCTGCTTTTGTAAGTCGCACATACTCGCCCACAATATCCACGATATTAAGCCGGGATTTAATTTCTTCAACGTTGTTATTCATTATCTTTAGACTAAAGAACTTTGACCAAAAAAGCAACCGATTGCGGAGAGTGGGAGATTCGAACTCCCGATACCTGTTACAGTATGCCACCTTTCAGTTTCAATGCGGAGAGAACAGGATTCGAACCTGCGTAGAGTTGCCCCTAACACGCTTTCCAAGCGTGCTCCTTCAAAAATTCAAATTATTATAAACTCGGCAAAGCCTCAAACAAAAAACTGATTTGAATTTTTGCCTGGGTTGCTTTTGCAACCCGCTAAATGCTCGTATTCCTCGCATTTAGCCCACTCGGCCATCGATGCGGAGGGGAGAGGATTCGAACCTCCGATACCGTTTAAAGTATGCCACCTTTCCAAGGTGGTGCACTCGACCACTATGCGACCCCTCCATAACATGACAACTGGTCATGTCGCTCTTTGTATTTTGTATTTTGTATTTTCTAAAAAGCTAAAAGCTAACGCCTAAAAAGCTGCTCATATCTCCTTAATCCCTACCAATTGAATATGTTCCCCATCTGGAGTTCTGCCTAAAATCAAAACAACTTTATCACCAGTAGCAAGCACGCCATTTTTCTTAGCATCTTCAATGAGCCAATCAATATCTTCTCGAAAAACTTCTCCGCGCTCATAAAATTTTGGATCAATCCCCCAAACCAAAGAAAGTTGATTATACGTTTTTTTGTTATGAGTCACAACCAACATTGGCTGCTGGGGACGAAAATGAGAAAAAAGTCTCGCTGTAAATCCACTGGCTGATCCAAGCACAACTGCTTTTGCATTACTGCTTTTAGCGAGCTCATATGCACTCTTGATCACTTTTTTAAAATCACCATCACCATTCAAAGAAAGCAAATGTGTCACATCATCAAACGGAGAAGCTTCAGTGTTTTCAATAATCTCTTTCATTGTTCGAACACTTTCCACTGGATATTTTCCAGAAGCGCTTTCGCCTGAAAGCATCACCGCATCAGCATGATCCACCACTGCATTTGTCACATCAGAAACTTCAGCTCGAGTTGGACGTGGATTTACAATCATTGAATCAAGCATTTGAGTTGCCACAATCACCGGCTTCATTGCGGCCAAACTTTTTTTCACAATTTCTTTTTGCAAAATTGCAACTTTTGTTCCTTCAATTTCAATGCCAAGATCACCGCGTGCCACCATGATAGCATCAGTATGTTCAATAATATCATCCAAATTTTTAATTGCTTCTTTGCGTTCAATTTTAGCTATAATTTGTGGAAGATCCTCCTCACGTCCCAAAATATTTTTCATCTTGTCTCGCAAAGTTTCAATATTGGCACCACTAGAAACAAATGACATTGCCACAAAATCAACATCATTTTCAAGAACAAACGCCAAATCTTTTTCATCTTTATCAGTAATAGGATCGATATGCAAATTTGCATCAGGAATATTAACGCCTTTGTGATTTTTTATAGTTCCACCGTCAATAACTTCGCAAAGTAAAATTCCTTCATTTTTTTCTTTAACCACAACTTTCATCAAACCATCTTCAATCAAAATTTCATTCCCAACCTCAATGTCATCCACAATATTTTCAACATCCAAAAGTATTTTTTTTGTTGTTTGTTGTTCGTTGTTTGTTGTCAATTTTTGTGCAATATCACTAACTAAAATTTCTTCACCTTTTTTTATCTCAACTGGTTCCGTAACCACCGTTCTTATCCTTGGCCCTTGAAGATCAGCAAGAATTCCAACAGCAATGCCCTTTTCTGCAGAAATTTCACGAATAGTTTTGATAATATTCCCATGCCACTCATGTGAACCATGAGAAAAATTAAGTCTAGCCACATTCATTCCATTTTCAACAAGAGCAGTTAGAATTTCCTTGCTATCTGACACGAGCCCCAAAGTTGCAACTATTTTTGTTTTTTTTACCATAAAAATACCTTAGATACTTATTAATTCTCTACTAATATTGCCATACTAAAACAAAACAAGCAACCTGTTAAATGTTGCTTGTTTTTATTGCTGAAATGAAAAGACCTGTTAGTTCTTGTAAAGTTCTTTTACTTGAAACAAAATATACCAACCGATAATCGCTCCGATAATACCGCCAATAATGTTAAACACAAGCACATTTCCAATCAGACTTATAACGCTCGCATAAAAAACCAATCTCCAAGCATTTCTTGTTCTCTTAAACAATCCAGGAACAGCCACGAGCTCTATGATAACAGTAGCGATTGCAAAAAGAGATGAAATTATAGCCCCAAATCCCCATCCATGTCCCAAAGGATATCCTCCCATCATTGCAAAAGGAGCCATAACAGCAGACAGCCCAATTGCAGCAAAAATGATAGGCAGAGCCATAATCGCAAAGATAACAATCAGATACGGAGAAACACTCACAATAAATTCCTTTCCACCAGTTAGAATTGCAAAAGGAGCTTTTTTAATCATGTATTCATCAAGCATCTCTTCCAATTTTGACATCATGCTTTTAATATCATTTTGACTACCATTTGAACCAGCACTCTCACTTTTTTCTTCTTTGGTTGATTCTTCGACTTGTGCTTGTTTAATGTCTTCTTCCATATTGTTTTAATTTTAATTTATTAAGTTATATTCTCACTGCTAATACAAACAAATAACCACCTTTATTCTACTTCATTTTTTCAATATTGACAACAACAAAAATATCTGTCACAGTTCCTCGTTGTATCCAATCCCAGCCAATAAGGCAAATCTCAAGGAGACTAACTATGATACAGTCAAGTCCATTTTGATGGCAAACAAGACTTTATGATATGACTTCGTAAAGTCTTTTTTGTTTCAAAACGATATAAA
>LBRX01000039.1 GCA_000991645.1 Candidatus Moranbacteria bacterium GW2011_GWE2_36_40 | reverse complement strand
TATGGTTAACTAAAAATCCTAAAATTCTAAAAGGGAAGGTTGGGTTTAGCTGGATACAAAAGATTGAATGTAGAAGTAATTAATTTGATTTGGTATAAGTCAATTTATGTATAAATATTCAGTTCGTGTTTATAATTGGGAGCCATTTCGTCTTTGTAAGAGTGAATTGGAATTGCAAATTGGGGATGCTGTCGTTGTCAAAGAGGATTTGTCCAATGAAATTGCATATATAGAAGAAACTGGCGGAATTGTTTTAAAAGAAAAAAACACAGTCATATTGCGGAAGGCGACTGATAGGGATATGGGAACTCTTGCAAAAAATGAAGAAAAAAAGGATGAGATTCTGAAATTGAGCAAGATTGAAATCAAAAGGCTGAATCTTAACATGAAGCTTGTTGATGTGCATATTAGTCTGGACGGAAGCAATGCTGTGATTTTGTTTACTGCCGATGAGCGTGTTGATTTTCGCGAATTGGTAAAAAATCTTTCTAAAATTTTTCATCGTAGCGTGCGAATGCATCAAGTTGGTTCTCGCGATGAAGCGAGAAAGCTTGGTGGTTGTGGTGTTTGTGGTAGGGATCTGTGTTGTTTGAGATTTCCTGGAAGTTTGCCAAGCATTTCTATCGATATGGCTCGCGTTCAGCAAGTTGCACATCGTGGAAGCGAAAGAATTTCTGGTGTTTGTGGGCGACTCATGTGCTGTTTGTCATATGAAGCTGCTCAATATCAGCAAATGATGGTTGGCATGCCAGAGCTCCGCTCAAGTGTAAAAACGAGAGATGGGAAAGGTGATGTGATTGAATTGAATGTATTGACTGGAGATGTTAAGATAAGAATGGCTGACGGAACAATTACAACTGTGAAAAAGGAAGAACTGCTTTAAATTTTTTCAAATTATTTTTGAATCAAATGTTGAACTATATTTTGCCTCCAATTATAATCATAGTTAGTGTTTCAGTGTTGATCATGTTTCTTTTTCGCAAGGCCAAGCAAATTCCAGTTGCGGATTTGATTTCAGGACAAGAAAGTGCAAATACTGAGAAAAAAACAAGCAAAATTTTTTCTGCATTGGGACATTTCAGTTTGAAATTTTTGGAGAGAATCATGCATCGTTCGAAACTTTTGTCACTTAAATTTCACAACGTTAGCAATCAATGGTTTCAACAAATACGAGAAAAAAGACAACGAGTTGCATTGATGCAAAGTGAGTTGGCTGAAAAGGATTTTCAAAAAGATGATGGTTCCATGCAATCATCTGCGGAACAAATCAATATTTCAGAGATAAGAAGGGGCTCTCGTCCGATGATAACAAGCAAAGCTACTCTTCCTCAATCAGCTGTGATCATAAAGGAAAAAAACAAATTAGAAGATGTGTTGATAAAGAGAATAGCCATAAATCCAAAGGATATCGAGGCATATGAGAGATTGGGGGATTATTATCTTGAAAGTGAAAATCTTCATGATTCTCTTGAATGCTTCAAGCAAGTCTTAAAGTTGAGTCCTGTTCATCATAAAGCGAAAATGAGGATCAGAAGACTTGAAAGAATAATCAAGTAGTGTATAATACATTGGGTAGAATGCATGAAGTATTTGATTGATAATGCCACCCTAGCTCAACGGTAGAGCTACTGTTTTGTAAACAGTAGGTTATCGGTTCAAATCCGGTGGGTGGCTCAGGATTAACAAGCAACAGACAACTAACAACCGAATTTCAAAAAAAGTTGTAAGTTGTAAGTAGTAAGTTAATTTGGGTAGATACCAAAGCGGTCAACTGGATCTGGCTGTAAACCAGACGGCTTACGCCTTCGGGGGTTCGAATCCCTCTCTGCCCACATACAAAACAAAAGAGACTTTTAAAAAAAGTCTCTTTTGTTTTGTATGTTAGTATTGAAGGGATTCGAACCGGCAGAAGTGAGCTAGAAAATTTTCAGCAGGAAATTTTCGCAGCGAACGTCGATGAATGCGACCATAGTAGCATTCAGCGCTGCCGCGGACAAGGAGCTCGTGAGTGTCGACGAACGAGCGACGCGACACTTGGTAGCGCGATATTGGTCATTATTATGCCAAATTTAAGCTATGGACAAAAATATAATAAAGCCTTATACTGCTTGATAGTTGTTGGTTTTTTAATACATAACTACCAAGACGCCGTTGTAGCTCAGTTGGTAGAGCACATCCTTGGTAGGGATGAGGTCACCGGTCCGATTCCGGTCAACGGCTCAAGATTAATCAACAGTTGTCAGTTGGTTAAATCGTAGGATGAATTAAGAAATATTTTAAAAAAGTTTTTGTTTTTTGGATTCACTAAGAAGCTAAAAAGCTAAAGCCTAATAAGCTACTCATATGGCCACAAAGACAAAGGAAAACCTAGTGAAATTAAAGTGCAGTGATTGCAAAGAAATTAATTACTACACTTCTCGTAATAAAAAGAAGATCAAAGAAAAACTTGAACTCAACAAATTCTGCAACAAATGTCGCAAACACACTGAACACAAGGAAATGAAGTAGGGTTGAAATAATCAAGATACAAGATACAATTTCCAAACAAACATCAATAACCAAATTCGAAATTCCAAAAACTTGATTATTGTTGATTGAATTTTGTCCAGAGGATAAGCTTGGAGCAAAAAATTTGTTTGATGTTTGTTTTTTGATTTATTGTAATTTCCACGCTTAGCGTGGGTATGCGGGGTTCGTATAGTGGTAGTACGGGGCTCTCCAAAAGCTCTGGCGTGGGTTCGATTCCTGCACCCCGTGCCAACAAAATAAAAAAGAATTACGTAATTTGTTACGTAATTCTTTTTTATTTCGTTACAATATTTCAGTATATTGTAATATTACTTTTTACCATCCTACTTCATATGGTAGAGAGTTTTTTTGTGAAGCATCTTCATGTTTTTGGGAATGTTTGGTAGGGATTGGGTGAGTATTTGAATGGGTATTTTGATGTAATATGAAATATCAGTTTTACTTGAGTAAATCTTGGCTTAATGATACCATAAAAGCAGTTTTAAAAGCCTTAATACATAATAAAGATATGTTTAAAGATAAAGTAGTTATCGTGACTGGAGCATCAAGTGGAATTGGAGCTGAAACGGCTTTGGCTTTTGCTAAAGAAGGTGCAAATCTTGTTATCACATATAAAGATAATAAAACAGGTGCTGAGGAAATTGCTTCTAAAATAATAGAAGCAGGCGGTGGAGCAGTTATTGTTCAGGCTGATTTAACAATTGATTCAGATGCTAAAAATGTTATAGAACGGGCAAAGCAGGAATTTGGCAAAATTGATGTATTGGTAAATAATGCTGGCAGATATATTGATGGTGATGAATGGAATGGAGACTGTGAAATTTGGACGCAAAGCCTTTTGCAAAATCTTGTTTCTGTGATGAGTGTCTCAAGATATGCAATTGAAATTTTTCAGCAGCAAAAATCAGGAGTAATTGTAAGTATCTCTTCGCGATATTCTACGGATGGACAATATGATGCGCTGGCTTATGCGGCGGCAAAAGCTGGAGTGGCGAACATAACTCAGGCATATGCAAAATTACTCGCACCATTTGGAAGAGCTAATGCAGTTTCTCCTGGTGCAGTTAATACTGGTTATTGGCTCCGAGCACCAAAAGAAGAATTGGAAAAAAATCTGGCTAATATTCCATCTGGAAAGTTGGTTGAACCAGGAGAAGTTGCTGAAAAAGTTTTATTTTTAGCTTCCGATGAATCTTTGGATATAAATGGGCAAAATATTTTTATAAATAATAATAATATTATAAAATAAAATTATGACAAATGAATTTCAAGAAAAAGTTAAAATGTTCATGAATGAAAATAAGATGAATAATCCTATTGAAAATAGGGTGCTGGATTTGTTTGATGAGATTGGAGAGGTAGCAAAAGAAGTAAACAAAATGTCAGCTTATGGGACAAAGAAGCCAGAATTCAGAGAAGAGATAATAATGGAACTTGGCGATGCTTTCTACTCATTGATTACCGTTGCTAACTATTATGAAGTTGATTTGCTAAAGTCTCTTGATATGGCAATAGAAAAATATGAAAAGAGGATTGAAAAAGGAGGTCATGCGGGATCAGAAAATGATTAGAATAAAAAATTATGAAAGATGTTGAAGTTAAAAAATCAAAAATAATAGGCAAGGGAGTTTTTGCTGTGCGTGATTTTAAGAAAGGGGAGGTTATTTTGAAATGGAATCCAAAACCAATTACGAAGGCGGAGGCTGACAAATTGACCGATATAAAAGATGACTACGTTTTGCACGTGGGAAGAAAATATTTTTTACAGCAGGCACCTGAAAAATACGTTAATTATTCTTGCGAATCAAACACATTCACCAATAATTTTTCAGATATTGCCAATAGAGATATTAAAAAAGGGGAAGAAATAACCTCTGATTATGGTTATGAAAGCACTAACAGTTTTAAATGCAAATGTGGAAGTAAAAAATGCAAGAATAAATTATGACAAAATACGTTTTAAATTCAGGACGGGCGATGAACTGTGCAGACAGGGGTAGGAAATTTTTCGATGAAATTTTCAAGGGACTCGGTGAAAATCCAAAATTGCTTATTTGTTATTTTGCTAAGGCTCGCGAGAAATGGGAAGAAAATTTCGCTAAAGACGAGCAATATTTCAAAGAAGTTTTTGATGATATTAATCCAGTTTTGACTTTGGCATTTCCGGATAAATTCGAAGATCAAATAAAGCAAAACGATGCAATTTTTATTCATGGCGGAGATGACCACTTGATTCAATTTTGGCTCAAACAATTTGACTTGCCAAAAATTTGGGCAGGCAAGGTTATCGCTAGCAGTTCTGCGGGTTCTGATGTTTTAGTAAAACATTTTTGGACTTGTGATTGGAGAGAGTGTTTGGATGGTCTCGGTATTTTGCCAATAAAATTTCTTGCGCATTATAAATCAGAATACGGCATCAATGATCCACGTGGACCAGTTAATTGGGAAAATGGTTATACTGAACTTGAAAAATTTGGCGATGCGAGTCTCCCAATTTGTGCATTAAAGGAAGGTGAATTTGAAATTTTTGAAATGTAAAAATATGATAAGCCTTTTTACTAAATTTCCAGATCTTATCGCGCTAATGTCTGAAAGGGAAGATGGATCAATGAAACTGTTTGCGGGCAGTGGTTTGAATTTGGAAAATAGAAAAAGATTTTTTCAAAAAATAGGAATCTCGAAAAATAAAATCATTGCCGCTGAAATTGTTCATGGAAATAAGGTTGAAATTGTTAATGAAGCGAGCCCTGGTATGGTTCTGGGGGTTGATGGACTTATTGCGAAAAGCAATAATGTTTTTCTTTCTGTTACAATTGCTGATTGTATTCCAGTTTATTTTTATGAACCTCGGCAAAAAATAATTGCTATTGTTCATTGTGGTTGGCGTGGAATTATTGATGGTGTTATTGAAAATGCCATGAGCAAGATTCTTGAACTTGGCAGTAAGGCAGAAGACGTGAATGTTGCCATGGGCCCAGGAATTAATGCCTGTCATTTTGAAATCAGGGATGATGTTTTGGAAAAATTTAGTAACTATTCCGAATTTATAGTCAGAAGAAATGAAAAAATATTTATTGATTTGAAGGGTATAATTAGAAAGCAATTATCTGATTTTAATGTTGTAACTGAAAACATTGAGGACAATAGGGAATGCACCATGGAGAGTGATAGATATTTTTCTTTTCGTAGAGATAAGCCTGAAAAAGTTGAAGCAATGATTGCTATAATTGGTATAAAATACTTGTAGTCATGATCTGCAGTCATGATGCGACTTAGAACTTTTTTTATATGTTTGACAAAATTAACAAACATTGATAATCTGTAATTAAGAAATTTACAAATTATAAAACTCATGAGTTAGATCCCGAAGAGATTCGGGGTTGGGTCTAACTTCTTGCAAGCAATTGCGAAAGAGTGGTTTCTGCGATAGTGGAAACTCGGCATCCTCCGTAATCAAGGAATAATCAATGTCGGCAAATGCTGGAGTTGATGAGTGGAACTTAGCTGGCGCCTTCCGAGGCGTTTTTTTATTTTTCCAAAAGAAAGGTGGCACCACGAAACGAGCACAAGACTCTTCGTCCTTTCGCATAATACTTTTTGTATTGTGCGAGTGAGGATGAAGAGTTTTTTTATTGTTATTTAACAAAAAAAGGAGGGGACATGAATGGATATATCACTTGCCTTAAGTGTAGTGAAATTGTTTATCGTATGAATGGGAAATATTTTTGCATAAAGTGCAACAAGGAAATCAAACCCAAACCCGTTGCCGGATGGGGCAACTAAAAAAGGAGAATGAAATGAATAAGGAAAAAGTGAAAGATAAGCAAGTTGAGATAAGGCAGTTGGAAATGCGTTTGGAAGAATTGCAAATGGAACATAATGTTGCAATTCAAAGTCTGCGCAATGAAATACATGGGGCTATGAAAATTAGAGTAGCTGAAATAAACACTCGTTTAGAAAAGATATATAGCAGTAGTAATTGTAAAATATCTAGATATTTTCAAAGACAAATTAAAGAACTGCGCTACGAGAAATTTGATCTGGAATGCTCTATAAATGGTATATGCTAATATGCGATTGAAATTAAGGGGAAGTTATAATACTTCCCCTCTTTATTTGTTTAAATTTGCTTTAATAACACGCTTTCTCGCTGTAATCCGACATCAATTCTGTCCCTCCGCCAGCTGGAAGATTTCCAAAATATTGCTGCCCTCCAAAGGCGGGCAGGTTAGTCGTATCCATAACTCCGTGCAAAAATATCCCAAAAAACGCTTGAGGAAAGCGTTTTTTGCGTTTTATTGACAGAATTAAAAGAGATGCTATATTTAGTATAAAGTAATTTATACTAAATAAAATTATACTATGAAATTTTACAATAGAAAACAAGAATTGAAAGCTCTTAATGATTGGTGGCGTGAAAAAAAGAGTCACCTGGTTATTTTGTATGGCAAAAGGAGAGTTGGAAAGACTGCCCTAAGTCTTGAATTTGCAAAAGGAAAACCTTCAATATTTTACCTCGCTGAGAGGCTTGATTCAAAACTGCAGCTTGAAAAAATATCAAAAGAAGTTGGTAATTTTTTTAAAGATGAATATGTTTCGCAATACGGATTTACCCAGTGGGAACAGTTTTTCAAATATATT
This sequence comes from Candidatus Moranbacteria bacterium GW2011_GWE2_36_40, assembly GCA_000991645.1. GTDB lineage: Bacteria > Patescibacteriota > Minisyncoccia > Moranbacterales > GWC2-37-73 > UBA12068. The sequence goes on along the minus strand of LBRX01000039.1, from coordinate 2,021 downwards.
GCGGATAAAAATGAAAGAATGGTTATTATTATTGATGAGTTTCCTTATCTGGTTGATTCTGACCCTGCCATTCCTTCTATTTTTCAAAAAGGATGGAACCTGCATCTGAGTAAGTCAAAGACATTTTTGATTTTGTGTGGTTCTAGTATTGGGATGATGGAAAAACACACACTGATTCATGGCGCGCCATTGTATGGACGAAGATCTGGGCAGATTCTTGTGCGCCCGTTTAATTTTTCAGATCTGGAGGAATTATTCCCAGATAGCAGTTTTGATGAAAGATTGATGATTTTTTCCACAGTCGGTGGGACAATTACTTATTTGAAAAATTTTTTGTCCAAGGAAAATTTTTGGAATGTTGTTGAAAATAAAATTCTTTCCAAAGAGCAATTTTTGTATGAAGAAGTGGAATTTCTCTTGAGAGAGGAACTTCGTGAGCCACGAAATTACTTTTCTATTCTTTTGGCTTTATCACTTGGGAAAAGAAAAACGTCTGAAATCATTAATTATACAGGTTTTGATAAGGCTACAGTATCTTCATATCTATCAATCTTGCAGCAACTCTTGATTGTGGAAAAAGAAATTCCAGTTACTGAAAAATTTCCAGAAAAAAGCAGGAAAGGATTATATAAAATTTCCGATAATTTTTTTGAATTTTGGTTTAGATATGTCTTCAGAAACAAAAAGCTTATTGAGGAAGGGAATTCGAAAGAGGTGATCGGGATAATTAAGGGTAGTCAAAATGAGTTTATTAGTAGCAACTACGAGGAAGTTTCTCGCGAGTGGGTTAAACATAACATCAAAACAAATTTCCAGTATGTTGGGAGATGGTGGGATAAAAATGATGAGATTGATCTGGTTGGTATAGATAGTGAAACAAAGGAAATAATTTTTGGAGAATGCAAATGGTCAAATAAAAAAGTTGGCACGAATATTTTTATAGAACTTGAGGGGAAAGCACAAAAAGTTGAGTGGAACAATGGGCAAAGAGAGGAGAATTTTATTTTATTCAGCAAAAGTGGATTTACTGCTGATATGATTAAATTAGCGAAAGAAAGAGGTAATGTTGTTTTGGTTGATAAAAATAAATTGGTAAAATTAAATATGATTTAAATTTGCTTTAACAGAGTGCTTGCGCGCTGTAATCTGACCGCGCATTGAATGATAAAATGGGAATTTAAATCCCCATTTTTTATTTGTTTGAAATATGCGTCCTTGATGAATCGTATGAATGAATGTGGAATGTTGATTATGATTTTCAATAATATGAAATTAAATAAACTAACACCGGAAGAAAAAAAGTCATTATTGATAAAGGCACAGAGGCTCCGTTTGTTGGGGAATATGTTAATAATAAAGAAAATGGAGTTTATGTATGCAAACAATGCGGAGCACCACTGTATAATTCTAAGGATAAATTCGAATCTTTTTGCGGTTGGCCTAGTTTTGATGATGAAATTAAGGGTGCTGTAAAAAGAAATTTGGATGCTGATGGAAGTCGGACTGAGATTACTTGTGCGAGATGTGGAGCACATCTAGGACATGTTTTTGAGGGAGAAAAATTAACGGATAAAAACATCAGACATTGCGTTAACTCAATATCGATGAAATTTATCCCGGGAAAATAAAATTATTAATAAAAAAATAGTGCTGGCGGGTGGATGTTTTTGGGGTATGCAAGAACTTATTAGAAAGCAAGAGGGTGTAATTAATACAAGAGTTGGTTACACTGGGGGCGAGAATAAAAACCCAACCTATGAAAATCATCCAGGACACGCAGAAGCCGTTGAAATTGAATATGATAATAAAAAAACATCATTCAAAAAGATGTTGGATTTCTTTTTTCAAATTCATGATCCCACCACTTTGAATCAACAGGGAAATGACAGGGGTCCTTCATATCGCAGTGCTATTTTTTATATAAATGAAGATGAAAAAAAAGAGGCTGAAAAATTCATTGATATTGTTAATGAATCCGCGCGTTGGAAAAAATCAGTAGTCACAACATTGGAACCTTTGAA
>LBRX01000038.1 GCA_000991645.1 Candidatus Moranbacteria bacterium GW2011_GWE2_36_40 | reverse complement strand
AACAGCATTTTCTCCATTTACGTTTGAAACTTTAACGTTGGTTATGGTTGGAGCCAAATCATCAAGACCGGTAATTTCACTTTGAGTATATTTCTTTTCTAGAGTTGTGAAATCTTTTTCTGAAGAAACCACTGTGGATGGAGTTGTTAGGTTATCTTGGCAAGTAACCATGTAGTAATGTTTTGTGCTAAATAGCATGCCTGTCAAAGCAATGGCATGAGTTTTGTTAAAGGTGTTGACTTTTTCTGCTACAGGAGTGTAGGTGTAATTGTCAGAGCCAGAGGTTACTCCATATTTTACAAAACAATTAGCGATTTGATCTGTTGTAAAAGAAATCACAGCAGCTGTGTCAGTCAAAACTGAAGGATTTTCATCTTCAAAGGTTATTGTTTCCAAGGGAAGATGATCGAGAGATGGGTCGACAGCTCCAGAAAAAGAATACTCGACAGATGTTGTACTGTTATCATAAACATCCTTTGAAATTATTTTGTAATAATATGTTATGCCAGCTTCCAGCCCAGGAATTACATATATATGATTTTTGTTTAATAAAGAATCTTCCGCTAATGTTGTATATGGACCTCCAGAATTTTGAGAATATTTTATTTGCGATGTAGCGTCCTCATTTGTTATCCAAGTTATTATTGCTTCATCATTGGCGCTTACCATAGAAGAAATGTCTGTGATCAATGGACCACTATTATCAGTCTCTGTTGTAAAGCTATACAAAGATCCTGCATTATCAGCAATTGTTTCACCACTATTGCCATCCCTGGCTTTTATCAAAAAGTAATATGTAACACCCCTGGTCAAGCCAGAAATGGTTTGCGAATGAGTAAGACTGTTTTTTTGATCTTCAATTACAATTGGTTCTGTTAAAACACTTCCTGTGTGTGTTTGCGCATAATGAATAATAGAAGAAACTGATGTGTCTGTTGTCCATTCCACTCTAACTTCTTTCTCGCCAAGAACAGTTGCTGAAACATTTGAAATTATTGGACCATCCAAGGTTGTGAAAGAATAACCATCCACGCCTTCTATACTTTCTCCAACTTTGCCAGTTACATCAATAGATTGCAATTTCAAATAATATTTTGTTTTTGGTAAAAGATTATTCAAGATAATGCTATGACTTCCAAGATTTCCAGCATTATCAGCCACAGTCATTTCCCCTTGTATTTTTGCCAAAGAAAAATCTCCTCCGGACTGTGTCATATATGAAATCATGGAATTTGAAACGATATCCGTATCCCAAGAAACAAGTGCTGTTGTTGAAGTTATATTTGAAATTTCAGCTGCAGAAATTGCTGGACCAACAACTGCTGATGAATTGCCTCCCTCTCCTGCATCTTGCACTCCATTAGCCTTACCATTAACAATTGAGGAATAGCCAGAAATATTACCATCCAAATCATCAGTAGAAATGCGATAATAATAATTAACATCTCCACTAACGGTATTGTCAGTGTAATAATTGATTAAACGATCAGAAATAGTTTCAACTAATGACCAATTTGCTTGATCAAGAGATCTGTACAATTTATATGATTCAAAGCCTGGTGCTGGTAAATCAGAAACTTTCCATGCCAAGAAAAGCCTATATTCAGAAGGCGATACTCCTAAATTAGAAACATCCTGAATCATTATTGATGCCGGAACTTCTGGTGTTGTGGCAGAAAAAATTGAACTAACGTTTGCATAAGCATCTTGAAATTGAACATACACTGTTGAGGGAGACGAGGCGAGGGAAACCAATTTTGTTGCACTGTAATCTTCCCAGGAAGCACCTGTAAGTGCTGGACTTGTTGAAACTTTCATTTTTAACGCATTGTCATCATTTGCATTCAACGTTATTGTTGCTGGAATTGATGTAGCATTCACATTAATCGGAACAGCTCCAGCAATTGGATTGGCTGTATCCAAAACAGCAACATTCGCTTGCGCATATGCAATATTATTCGCACCCTCTCCATCATTTGCTTTTACCCTAATTTTAAAATCAGAAATATTAAATTGATTTAGATAATCAGTTTTTACATCCCAAAGAATTCTATATCCGGAGCTCCATGTCGCCTGCTGAACTGCTATGTCTGGACCAATATTGCCAGTGATATTTGTGGCTTGAGTCCATGTTTCATTGCCAGTGTCAGCACAATTAGCACTACAATATTCGAGTGACACATTGACCTTGTTTGGAGTTACTCCAGTATCTGTATCAGGATCACGAACATCATAATCAATCTGAATAAAATTTTCATCACTTTGACCAGCAGCTATCTGAAAAGCTGAAACATTCTGAAATTCAGGTGGACCATTAACAACATATTGCAAATCAACAGATGAAAGTGTCGGTGTTGCACTCCCATCAGCACTTGAAAGAAAAACTCTATACTGAGCCCACTGATCATCAACTCCATCTGTCAAAACAACTGGATAAACATCACTTCCATCAGCTTCTGAAAAAAACGTATTTTCACTGCCATCAATTCCCATCCAGTCAGTCCAAGACAAACCATCAGCTGATGAACGAACCTGAAATTGGATATTGGTAGTGGCTGGCAAATTTTCATTCCACATTACCTTGCTCAAGATATTTTCCGGCACCCCACTATCATATGGAGTAGAAACTAATTTTACCGGAATATTTTGTATATTATCAAGATAGAAAGTGTTTTGAGCATCAGCATTAGTGATTGTAATAATAACAGAATCAATAGCATCCTTATTGGCATTTGGTATTTGAGACAAGTCCCAATTAATAGATTGCCAACTGTTAGTCGTGGCAACATTAGGAGTTATCTCTGTCGTTACCCCTCCAGTATCATGAATACCTATTTTTATATTACCCCCTACTCTTGCCGCGCGAATATCAAAACCAAGCAAATTCAAGCCACTCATATTCATCGGGGTATCAATCGAACGCGTCAATGTTTTATTAAGACTCGTCGTTGCCAATGCAACACCCTTCAAAGAATACGCTCCCTGAGTTTTAAGATTTGTTTCAGAATAAACTTGCAATGGAGTTGATTGCAATTCAATTCTTCTTAGTCCTAACAAATCTCCAGCACTCCATCCATTGGCAAATTTAAAAGCATAGTACCTATAAGAAACCGAGCCATTAACAGCAATATATTTTGGATCAGCACGATCTGCGGCAACATGTTGCTCAAATTGAGATGTCTCTGTTGGAATTTGTGTCCAAGTCCCATCACTAGAATAAGCAGTATTATTGAAATCTGAAACATCATTTGAACCCCACATGGTAAAATCTTTCACGCCTCTCACTGTCTCTGTGTCGTAATAATGAAAATTTTCATAATAAATTCTTGATATCGATTTTTCTGAACCCAAATCCATATGAAATCTGGTTGGAGCAGCACCATTTGTCATCCAAGCATTAGAATCATATCCGCCTGTTAATGATCTGGCTGGATTTGTTGCATTATATCCCATCAAATTATATGCAGGATATTCACTAGTTGTTTTCACGTAAGTATACGAATAAGCTGGTGGATAATTTGATGTATAAGTTGAGCCACTGTTGCTTGCATAAACATATTGAATTTCATGATTTGCTGAATATTCCATGGAATCAAGGTTTACTTCTTGACTATCTGATAATGGATAATATGTATAATTTATCGTAACATCATTCAATGAAGGAGATGCTGAAACATCAGTACTCAAAAAATTTGCGCGATATTGCACATATTGATTAGTGCCAAGACTTGAAATATCAGCTCCTTGAACCACATCACTCATCCAGGTTGTCCATGTTCCATCCGGAGTAGGAGTATTTCCCGCACGCACATCTAATGTTAATGAGGTAGAAGCTGGAGTATTTGCATCATAAGAAAATGTTGTCAATGCAAAATCATTCCCCAAATCAATAATTTCAGAATCAAATGTTCCTGAAGATACATAACTTTCCGTAACAGCAAATTTTGCAAAACCATTTGCAGAATTATTATCACTAAAAGTATAGGCATGAGAATTACTAGCATAAACAAGTCCTCCACCATTAAATGGCTTTGGAAAGGCGGTAGTCAAATCTTCCCACGTATTTGTTGAAATTGTGTATTTTGCATAATTATTATAGTTCTCTCCTCTTGTTAAATAAACAGCATCATTGCCATCATAAGCAAGTCCATGACTGTTATACGAAACTGTATAAGGAATATCCGCAAGCGTGCTCCATGTTCCTGTAGCTATATCGTAGCGTGAAAATGCAAAGAGCTCTCCTTTTGTCATATAAATATGACCATTTCCGTCTGATGTCATTGCGCCACAATGTTGACCCCATGGAAGTTGAGATGCTGTTCCAGTTAAATTTGTCCAGACTCCAGTTTGAGTGTTGTATTTTGCAAAATTATTACTACGCAAAGTTCCAGCCATATAAAGCTCATTGTTTCCAGCATAAACAGCAGATCCACAAAATTGAGTAAACGGTGGAGGAGAAACAGCTGAAAGATTTGTCCACGTATTTGAAGCAATGTTATATTTTGCAAACATTGTGCCAGAAACCAACCAAAGATAACCATTATTATCAGTAGTTATGGCTGTTGTATATGATGACCCCACGCCTGGCTTGTTATTATAATTTGTCCATGTATTTGAAGAGACATTATATTTTGCAAAAGAAGTTGCGGGACTTTGACCTGCAATATAAACATTCCCATTTGCATCTCGAGTTGAGCCGCCATATGTTCCAGCAATAAATGGTGGCAATGCGGATGATGTCAGATTTGCCCAATCCACAGCAACTGTTGTCTTCTTTAGTCTTACAGAGGCTAAATCGCCAAATCCAACAACACCAACATTTGTTTTTGTTCCGCCAGTAAAATCAACGTCATTTGTTTGAGTTACTGATCCTGAATTTGCGGTCAATTTTAAATCTCCACCACCTACAACTTCAATATTTGCATCCTTGCTTTGATATTGATTCCAACCAGTTTGATTATCAGCGTGATTTGCAGTATTTGCAGTAACCCCTCCACTCCAATCGGTTTGATTAAATATGAAGGTTGCACCTCTTGATTTCAATGTTGGAAAAAAAAGTTGCAAAACAACAGCAGCTATCGCAACCGAAGCAATTGTGGAAGAAGCACTAAAGGTAAAAAGTCTGATTTTTCGCTGATAACGCTTAAGTTCCGAATAAGAACCAAAACTAAGATTGCAAGATTCCCCCAGTTCAGGTTTTTGCTTGCATTGTTGAATTCTCAAATGATTATGTGCTGCCGATTTCAACAACAAATGCCAATGATCTAAAAAGAAAATTATGCCCATCTTAAGATTAGAAGCTGTTTTTTCACCAAGACTCTTCTTTAACAAAAAAAACCTCCTTTTAATTTGAGTTTCTCGTGGTTCAATTGAAGTTCTAATATTTCGCCAAATATACTTTTTTTTCTCTTGAAAAAAATCCTTATCCTGTTTTTCTTGTTCGTTTTTCATTTTATTTTCAACATGGTAAATGCTACTGCAAATTTCAACAAATTCTAAAATAATATTTTTTTAATTATACTATTTTTTGTCTTTTACGTCTAGTGTCTTTTTCGCTAAAACATGCATAATAACTGGGGTTGATATGCATATGAAAACAAAAAAGCAAGCTTCCTGGGAGGAGCCTGCTTTAATGAAAAAACAACTTTATATTTTCATCAATTCCTTAAACAAACGATTGTATTCTTTAAGGTTTTTTGTGTTAACACTGTAATGCCTAAAAACACCTTCTCTTTTTTCAACCAATAAATCAAGACTTTTCAATTTAGAAATGTGATGAGAAGTAAGATTTTGCGGAAGCTTCAATTTATTATGAATCTCAGTAACATTCAACGAACCACTCTCTAAAACTAACAATATTTTTAAGCGATTTTCATCAGAAACAATTTTTAAAAATTTGCTTACCTGGGAAAATTTGACCGCCTCAGGAGATTGTTTGCCTCCATTTTTTGCTTTTTTTGTCATATTTTTTTAATTTTAATTACCTATTGATATTATACGCGCTGTTCTAATTTTTATTTCATTAATGTGAATATTATGACTTATACATCTTATTTTTTAAAATTTAAAATTTCATGTAAATATTATTTTTTACGAAGGATTCGCATTAATTCAATATAAAAATTAAGATTGTGTAGCGAAGCCAGTTTCAAAAAAAATGGCTCGTTTGTTCTAAGCAAGTGATTTAAATATGCCTTGGTAAAATTTTTACAAGTATAGCAGCCACAATGCAAATCTATGGGTGTAAAATCCTCTTTAAATTGCTCGTTATTAATATTTATTGTTTCATAAAAAGAACTACCCTCCATGGCATTTGGCATTTGACATTCGACATTTGACATTTCGCGCCAGCGAAACAATCTACCATGTCTTCCTTCTCGAGTAGGAATAACGCAATCAAACATATCTATCCCCGCCTCTACTGCCATTACCAACTCTTCTGGTTTTCCCAATCCCATCAAATATCTTGGTTTATCCTTTGGCAACAATGGAGCTACCCAACCTAGAATATCAACCAAATGTTTTCGAGGCTCACCAACAGCCACACCTCCTATAGCGCAACCATCCCAGCCAGAAGAAGGACCTCCTAATGAAGAAAAATCAATATTCATCAACTGTTTTGCACTTTCTTTTCTCAAATCTTCATATATACTTCCCTGCACTATACAAAATAGAAGCGGTCTGCCATTGACATATTTTTCAATGTTTTTTGAAATACTTTCATGAAAATATTTGAAACAACGTTCGGCCCATCTAGTTGTAAGTTCCAATGATTTTTTTGCATCTTCATGCGAACAAGGATATGGAGGACATTCATCCAAAACCATAACAATATCACTTCCGAGATTCAATTGAATATCGATTGATTTTTCAGGACTCATAAAATACCTGGCACCATTTAAGGGATCTGAAAATTCAACACCTTTCTCATTCAATTTTACCCCACTTACCCCATACTTTTCTTTGGCTCTTGCTCCCAAAGAAAAAACTTGGTAGCCACCAGAATCAGTAAGTATCGGCCCATCCCAATTCATAAACTTATGCAAACCTCCAGCTTTGGCAATAAGCTCATCGCCAGGACGAAGCCATAGATGATATGTGTTGCCCAACACAATTTCAGTGCCAATCGAGCGCAAATCCTCGGGAGACATGTTTTTAACAGCTCCCTTTGTTGCAATCGGCATAAAAAACGGCGTATTTATAACCCCGCTTTTTGTCATTAATTTACCTATCCTTTTATTACCACTTGTTGATATTATTTCAAGCATCGGGTAATTATAGCAGTATAAGAAAAAATGTAAACAGACATTTTCAGCTTTTTCATTTCAGGCTATTTTGCGACCTTACTATTGGCAAATCCAACACTTGGATCTTCATACAACTGAGTATTTTTTGGATCGCCGCTTAGCATTATTTCACGCTCAACAAAAACATCTTTTGCAGTAAACACAGATTTATTTAACAAAACAACTGGCTCTCCAATTTGGTTTGATTGAGGTGTTGCCCCAACTTGAAACTCAACATTTCTTGGCGGCTCAGTAATTCCAGCCCCCGCCGAAATGTCTCCAATTTCCCAAATGAGTTGATTCGTTCTTTCATTATAAGTTATTTTTTCATTTGATGGATAAATTTTACCAGTCCAACGAATACCAGTTGGCAAAGCAGACGTCACAACCGCTTCGCTTATATCATTAGAAACGTTAATTACAGACCAATGCAGGGTAAATGTTGTTTCCTTGCCTGTTTCCATTGGAATTGGTCCAGAATTTTTAATTTTAGCATCAGAATAATACCCCTTGGTATCAAAAAGAACTTTTGAGGCAAGTCTCAAATCAAGTCTGTTGCTGCCAATAATCTTATTTGAACTTATGGACGCTGGAATATCAGGACTGTCAATCTTTGCTACGGAAGAAATAACAAAATTTTTATCTAATTTGTTTTCTATCGGAATTATAGATTTAACAGGAATTGAAAAATGCACCATACCGCTAGCTTTAGGATTTATATTAGCAAGTTCTGGAACATCTGAAGCTTTCCAAGTAATAAGATTTGTTTTTTCACTATATGAACCTTTATCAATATTTATTTTAGAAAAATCAAGAATATTTCCCTTTATTTCAGCCGTCACTATTGCATCCCTCAACCCAATGGTTCCGGTGTTTTGAAATATCACACTGTATTTCAAAATCTCCCCAGCATCCACAATATTATCAGATTTATCATCCAATTTTTGAGTTACAGCTAAAATAGGAGATACTATTCTTGTTGTTAGTTCTTTTTTGTTATACACAACAAAATTATTTTCATTGCCGGTATGGCCCAAGGAAGCAATAATATTTTTACCTTCATCAGAGTTTCCTTTTATTTGTCCATGAACCACTATTTTCCCACCCTGACCAGGATCAAGATTTCCAATATACCAATAAGCATCCTTTTCGGATGGTCTTGGTTCAGCACTGCCAAGCTGAAATCCTTGTGGAAAATCCACTCGAATTTGCACATTAGCCATGCTTTTTATATCAAGATTTTTATAATCAATAACATAATCAAGACTATCGCCATCAACTGCTTCTTGCGGAGCTGAAATATCAAAAAACACAGGTGCTGCGGTTATGTTTACTCCAATCTGATTTTCCATAGAAAGTTCATTTGTGCCATTGGATGGAACAAAAACTATCTCGCCTCTCAAATAAACAGGAAAATCTTTTGGCGCATAAAAGATACCTTTCAATTCAACCTGACCTTCACTCATTGATTTAATATCCCCTATAAATATCTTACTCGCAGAAGGACTGAGGTATTTTAAATTTAAATTATCAGTAGGTTGAAAATTTTCCGAATAACTCAATCTTATTTCAGCATTTTTAAGTGTTACTCTATTATTATTGGAATAGTGAACAATGTATTTTGTGAGTTGAGTACTGTCTGTTTCCTTTGGACCTTCAAAAGAAATTGACACTCTATCCTGATGGAATGCATTCTTTTCCCACCATTGATAAAAAAAGATTCCACCCACAATCAACAACAAAAGAAAAAACACACTCAAAAAAATCCACAATTTTTTTTTCTGTGAAGGTGACAAACCTTTCTGTGGTGCATTCCAATGCTGGTTCTGGTCAAAAGGACTTCCATTTGAATTAACACTTACCATTGGATCATAAGTGCTTTGCTCATGCCTCTTGGAAAAACCCTCTGAGGAATTGGCATTATATAATTCTTTATTAAGATCATCGAGTGACATATGTTTATATATATTTTAGTTTTTTTGTTAATTAAGTGGTCTTAAGTTAACCACGGATTAGTGTTAAAATATAGTCATAGGTCGTACAAACTTTTGACATAACATTTTAACACTCATCTATGAAACCT
>LBRX01000037.1 GCA_000991645.1 Candidatus Moranbacteria bacterium GW2011_GWE2_36_40 | reverse complement strand
CAAATACGAACCCAAAATACAGAGCTAATTTGCCAAAATGTCTAGGTATGACATTTTAAAAAAATTTCCAAGTATGTCATTTCTAAAAAACGTTGACACTCGCGAGTGACGAGTCTTGCCAAAAAAACAAATATAGTATAGAATAGCTAAGTGGTTAATTTATTAAGAAAATTAAATAGTGAAATGTCTTAATTTCACGGTAAATTTCTTGATAAATTCCCTCTACAGAGGGAATTTTTTGTAATCACATCAATGTTTTGTGCTAATAATTATTAATAAAATGCAAAATCGGCACATTTGCAAGATAAAAAACTGTATTATGACAATAAAGAAGAAAGATATCCTCGACAAATTGGCTGAGGAAGTCGACAAAATAAAGGAAGAAGCTGTATCCTTGATTCCAAAAAAAATCAAGAAAGTGATTGCAGATAAAAATGAAGAAGATTTGTCTCCAATGGCGGTTTTATTGGAAGAAAATCCTGTAAAAATACCTCAAGTAGGCGATGTTTTGGAGGGAGTTGTTATTGATATTACTTCAAATTCACTCTTGCTGGATTTGGGAGCTCTTGGAACAGGTATTGTTCTTGGAAAGGAAATTAAAGATGGATTAGCCATTGGCAAGGTAAAAAAGGGAGATAAAGTGGGAGCAACCCTTATTGATCTGGAAAATGAAGATGGTTACATAGAACTCTCTATTCGTGAAGCTTCTTATGAAAGAGCTTGGGATGATCTTGAATCCAAGAGAGATGCAATGGGCGTTGTGACTACAAAAGTTTTGGATGCAAATAAGGGAGGGCTTATGGTTGAAGTCAACGGGATTACTGGGTTTGTGCCTGTTTCTCAGCTTTCAAGTGAACATTATCCTCGCGTGGAAGATGGAGATAAAAACAAGATTTTGGAACTGCTCAAGAAATTGGTTGGCAAAGAGATGCTTGTTAGAATTTTAGATGCAGATAGAACAACTGAAAAACTGATTGTTTCTGAACGCGCAGCTTCAAGTGAAAAAGAAAAAGAGGTAATATCTCAACTTCAATCTGGAGATACCATTGAAGGAGAAATTAGTGGTGTTGTGGACTTTGGTGCATTTGTAAAATTCTTGCCACCAGCAAAAATGGCTTCAGATAGAGAAAGTGACAAGCTAGAAGGTTTGGTTCATATCTCGGAACTAGCTTGGCAGCTTATTGATGATCCAAGAACAATCGTTAAAACTGGAGATAAGGTTAAGGCAAAAATTATTGGTATTGATGATACCAGAATATCTTTGTCAATGAAGGCTTTAGCAAAGGATCCTTGGAGTGAGATTGCTGAAAAATATAAAGTTGGGGATACTGTGCAAGGAAAAATCGACAAAATCAATCCTTTCGGAGCATTTGTATATTTGGACAAAGATATTCACGGACTTGCTCACGTTAGCGAATTTCAAGATGTGTATCCTGGCAAAAAGATGGATGATGTTTTACATGCTGGTGAAACATATGACTGGAAAATTCTTTCTATTGAGCCAAAAGATCACAGAATGGGTCTAATAATCGTAAAGGAAGAAAAATAAGAAATGTCTGCTGATATTTCTTGAAATTGCGTCGTTCGTCCCAAATGAAAGTTCTCTTTCATTTGCTGGCTCGCTAGCAATTATAATTACCCATCTAAAAAATCGCTCCAATGCTGGGGCGATTTTTGTTTTTTCATTTTTCGTGCCCTATCTATTGCTTTATGTTAAAATATGCGTATAATTAGTTAACTCAATAAATGCGTAAATTCACATGCAAAAATCAAACATCTTTATCATTTCAGGACCATCTGGCGCGGGAGAAGATTCAATCATGGAGGGCTTAAAAAAATATTTTGAGCTTGAAAGAATAACAAACACAACAACTCGTGCTATGCGATCAGGTGAAAGTCAGAGCAATCCGTATTATTTTATTTCAGAAAAAGAATTTAAAGATGAAATTGATAAGGAAAGTTTTGCTGAATATGCTCAGCAGTATAATGGAAATTTGTATGGCGTGACAAAAACAGAACTTGAAAGAGTTCAAAAATCAGGAAAAATAGGAATATGGAAAATTGAATACAAAGGTGTGATGTCAGTCAAAAAAATGTATCCTGAAATTGTTTCAATACTTGTAAATACTGAAAACTTGAAAGTTCTTGAAGATCGCATTAGAAGACGTGACAATGCCTCCGAGGATTACATTAAAGAAAGAATGGAATATACAAAAGAATGGCTTAAACACAAGGATATCTATGATTACGAAATTATTAATAAAGAAGGAAGGTTAGATGAAGCCATCAAAGAGGTTGCTGATATAATTAAAAAAGCTCAAAATTTTTCGTAGATTCGCATTTAATTCGTAGTTTCGCATCGGTAATGAAATTTATTAAAACGATTCAAAACTTTGCTTTTCAAAAAAATCTTTGGAAGAATAATTCAAAGATTATTGTTGGTGTTTCAGGTGGACCTGACAGCACGTGTCTTTTGGATATTTTAAATAAATTAGCTCCAAAGTATGGTTTTAAATTGCATATAGCACATGTAAATTATGGTTTGCGAGGAAAAGAATCGGAAGATGATACTCTTTTCGTTAAAAGTTTAGCAGAAAAATATGGATTACCAGTTAGCGTATTGATAGCAAAAAAGCCTTATTGTAAAGGAAATTTGGAAAATAATTTACGAGATATTCGCTATAAATTTTTTCAAAAACTTTGCAAAGAACAAAAATTTGATTTAATTGCAGTGGCTCACAATCAAGATGACCAGGCTGAGACAGTTTTGATGAGAATTTTGCGAGGAAGTGGTCTTAATGGGCTAAGCGCCATGAAAGCAAAGTCTGCAAATATAATAAGACCATTGCTTCAAACTGAAAAAAAATCAATCCTGACTTATTTGAGGGAAAATAAGCTTAAATATAGAGTTGATAAATCAAATTTAGACTTAAAGTTTACTCGAAATAAAATTCGCCACAGCTTACTTCCCTACTTGGAAAAGAATTTTAATCCAGCGATTAAAAAAACTCTTGGAGAATGGTCATCAATAGTGGCTAGTGATTATGAATTCATCGCTCAAAATGCGCAATTTTTTGCGACCAATGATTGTAAAAATAAGTGTGTCAACTTTAATTCGGAAAAATTTTTAGAGTTACATGCGGCAATTCAGCGTCAAGAGCTGCGTAGTCTTTTTTGTAAACTTAAAAATGGAACTGAAGATTTGGAAAGTGGTCAAATTGAGGAAATATTGAAGATAATAAAATCTGACAAGAGTAAGTCAAAAAAAGCTATTGTTGGAGGCTTGAAAATAACAAAAAAAGGTGCTAGTATAGAGATATTCTGTTAAATTATTAAAAATTATTATACATATGGAAAAATTACTAAAAAACGTTGGTTTTGTTGTTCTTGCTTTTTTGCTTATTTCGACCGTTATGATTCTCTATAGTGGTCCTAAGCAAAAACCAAAAGATGTTTCATTGAGTGAGATTGTTAATCAAATAAACAATGGACAAATAAAAACAATTACGATAGACGCTAATAATTTGGCAATTGAGTTGAATGATGGAACAAAGGAGAAATCAGTGAAAGAGCCGCAAAGTTCACTTACTGAATCTTTGAGTAATTATGGCGTTGATAAGGATAAGATAAAGGAAGTCGCAATTGATATCAAACAAGAATCAGGAACCGCTGCATTTTTTGGAGGAGTGTTTGTGCCTTTTCTGCTTCCATTTCTTTTGATAGGTGCTTTTATCTGGTTTATGTTGCGACAAGCTCAGCGTGGAAATTCTCAGGCTCTTTCTTTTGGATTAAGCAAGGCGAGAATGACTGATCCAAAAGATAAGAACAAACGCACAACATTTGCCGATGTTGCTGGTGCAAAAGAGGCAAAAGAAGAATTGGGAGAAATTGTGGAATTTTTGAAACATCCCAAGAAGTTTATTTCAATCGGAGCAAAAATTCCCAAAGGTGTTTTGTTGCTTGGATCTCCTGGAACAGGAAAAACACTGATGGCAAAAGCAGTCGCTGGTGAAGCTGGTGTTCCATTCTTCAATATAAGTGGCAGTGAATTTGTGGAAATGTTTGTTGGTGTTGGAGCTTCTCGTGTGCGAGATTTGTTTAAACAAGCCAAAAAGGCTGCTCCAGCAATTGTTTTTATTGATGAAATTGATGCAGTTGGTCGTCATCGTGGAGCAGGCTTGGGCGGTGGTCATGATGAGCGAGAGCAAACATTAAATCAAATATTGGTTGAAATGGATGGTTTTGAAGGAACAACTAGCGTGATTGTTATTGCTGCAACAAATCGTCCAGATGTTTTGGATCCAGCATTGCTTCGTCCAGGACGTTTTGATCGTCGCGTTGTGATGGATCTTCCAGACATTAATGAGCGCGAAGAGATTCTGAAGATTCACATGAAAAATAAACCAATTGAAAAAGAAGTAAACGTGAGAACTCTTGCAGAAAGAACATCTGGATTTTCTGGAGCTGATCTTGCAAATCTTGTGAATGAAGCTGCTATTTTATCTGTCAGAAGAAACAAAAAAACAATTACAGAAAACGAGCTCAAAGAGTCAATAGAGAAAGTAATTCTTGGGCCAGAAAGAAGATCAAAGGCTATTAATAAAAAAGAAAAAGAAATTATTGCATATCATGAAGCTGGTCATGCCTTGGTTGGGGCGATATTGCCAAACGCTGATCCAATTCAAAAAGTTTCTATTATCGCTCGTGGACAAGCTGGCGGGTATACTTTGTCTGCACCAACAGAGGATAAGAGTCTTCATTCGAGAGCATATTTCATTGATGAGTTGGCAACACTTCTT
This sequence comes from Candidatus Moranbacteria bacterium GW2011_GWE2_36_40, assembly GCA_000991645.1. Taxonomy (GTDB): domain Bacteria; phylum Patescibacteriota; class Minisyncoccia; order Moranbacterales; family GWC2-37-73; genus UBA12068. The sequence continues at coordinate 4,675 of LBRX01000037.1, read as the reverse complement.
GGTGGGCATGTGAGTGAACAAATGTTTATGGGTGATGTAACAACAGGCCCTTCTAACGATTTGCAGCGCGCAACACATATGGCTCGCGCCATGGTTACTCGCTATGGAATGAGCACACTTGGTCCAAGAACATTTGGCAAGAAAGAAGAAATGGTTTTCTTGGGTCGTGAAATATCAGAAGAACGAGATTATTCTGATCACACTGCTGAAGCTATTGATGCAGAAGTTTCTCGTTATATATCAGACGCATACAAGACAGCCGAAAGAATTCTGACAGAAAAAGAAGACATCCTGAAAAAAATTGTGGCAGAGCTTTTGGAAAAAGAAACAATTGAGCGAGATGAATTCAATAAAATTGTGGGAATTGTTTTGCCAGAGAAAGAAAATGACAAAGAGGAAACAAAAACAGTATAGGTAGAAATGTTTTCAGTTTGGAAACTCAATTAATTTTTGAACAATTGAGTTTCCTATAGTGAAAAGTACAGAGGCATTATTTTCAATATTGTTCAGATTAAAATTACAATTTAATATGAAATCAATAAACTATTTTGATATTCTAAAAAAAGCACTTTTGCTAACATGGAACAACAAATTTTTGTGGGTTTTTGGTTTGATTGTTTCTTTGGGTACTTTTGGTTCTAATCCAAGCATGCGCAACGCTGAAAATGCATCCACAAAAGAAGAGTTTCAATTTTTGGCAAATGTTATGAGTTCCCACCAAACACTTTTTATGTTTGTAGGTGGAATCGTTATTTTCGTGATGGTAGTTTTATTTTTTTTGAGAATAGTTGCAACAGCTGCAATTATTAAGTCAGTTGGTGATATAAATTTTTATCGTCAAATGGGTGTGGTCAGGATTTTTCATGAAGCAAGAAGATATTTCTGGAGAATATTATTTTTTGAATTATTAATATCATTTGTTTTTGTTTGCATTGTTATTATTTTAGCTATTCCAACTGTTTATCTTTTTGCATTAAATGCGAGATTGTTGGGATATTTCGCACTGGCAGGAATGTTTTTTATTCTTGTGCCATTAATGATCCTGGCATTTTATATTGGAAGATATGGAAAGATGTATATTGTGCTTTTGGATAATGAAGTAAAATCCTCTGCAGAAGCGGCATATTTTGTTTTTAGAAAAAATATAAAAGAAAGCTTGAAAATGGGAATTATTTCATTTGGACTTGAGGTATTTTTGTTAATTGCAGTGATTGCATCGATTCTTTTGTTGGTATTGCTATTTGCTCCCCTTGCTTTCGCCTCCTATCTTTTTTCTGCTCAAATAGGTGTCACAATAATTATTGCATTAGGCTCTCTTGTTGGAATAACAGTTATTTTGTGCCTAGTTTCCTGGTATGAATCTTTTTCTCAAGCAGCGTGGGTGTTTTTTTTCCAAGAGGTGGCATTTGAAAAAAAAGAGGATCAGAAAAAAATGGAAAAAGTTGAATTGGAAGAAGGAATTACAATTCCCGAAGCTGTCTAGATAATGGACTTATAGCTCAGTTGGTTAGAGCGCTACATTGACATTGTAGAGGTCTGCAGTTCGAGTCTGCATAAGTCCACCACAATAGCTCAGTTTTTTTATGAAGATTATTAGTTTTGGGCGCAGGTTAGAGTACTACGTTGACAGATGCTGCCGGTAGACAGGTTGAAAATTGTTCATTGTACAAAAGTTTATTTTAAGGTTCAGGCAACTGGCACACGTCATGTGCTGTCTGCAAGTAGACAATGATTAATCTACTAAGATTGGATATAATAAAAAGAACACTTGATTTTTGTAAGTGTTCTTTTTATATTTTGTTGAATAAAGAGTAGAAAGCAATGAAGCTTTAATTTTGAGGGGTGGTAACTACAGGCGTTGTAATGGTTGCTGTAGGTGGTTTGATTGTTGAGCTTGTGGATGGAACACATGTTTTTTTCTGCCCATTTGCATAAGTCATTGCGTTACCATTTGAATCTAAAACAATTCCTACAGTTGAACAAGTATTACCTGCTTGAAAAGATCCACTAAATGCCGCAACCCCAGTGGAAACAGAAACTCCCCCAGCATTTATTCCTAGACCTCCATTGGAGCTGTAGCCTATACTAAATGGAAATTGATCATTCTTGTTTCTAATTGCTTCCTTCCCTTGCTCATCGGAGATTCCATAATTAGTAAGACGCGCTGTGGCACTTATACCCGCACCTAACCAAACCTGGTTTATGGCTGAAGTGTTCTCACCCATAGTTGAGCCTCCTTTCGCATTCATAATAATTTGTGTGCCAAGTTGATCAAGTTGAGTCAGGGCATTTTGAGCAATAGATGCTGGTTGAGTAATGCGCCCATTTACTTTTTTTGGTATGAATCCGTTCACATTTTCTGTTCTTGCAATTTCTTGTGCCTTGGCAAACTCAAGATTATATTGAGCAGTTGATGTCATGGTATAACAAGCCACATTGTTGGCACATTGCATGTATGTCATGAGCCCTTTCATATTTCCCCCATCAAACATTTGTTTTGGATCAGTAACAAGATCTTGCAAATTGGTTGTGAACGGTTGACCGGCTATTGCCATGCGAGCTTGGGCAACGAGATAGGCATCATAATTTGGCCCAATTCCTTCATAGTTCAAAGTGGAAAGCCTACCACGACTAACCGTGTTGAAAAATGAATTCATTTGTGCCATTGCTCGTTGTTGCGGAGAAACATATAGATAATCATTAAAATCACGAATGATTGTTCCGCCCCCTCCATTTCCATCTCCAATTAATAAGGATGTTGCTTGCTGCACAGCAAGAAGTGCTAATACTTTTTGTATTACTAATGCTTGAGATGTGATTGCTGTAGATATGTCTCTTGATAATGTATAAGCATATTGGCCTACTTGAGCTATAATGCCTGGTAATTTTACTACAAAGTCTACAGCCCTTTGCCCCATCGCAACAAGATCTGTCCACTGTGCTTTTGCTGGCTTCGTAGGCAATGAAAAAAGCAGTATTATTAAAAAAAAGATTGAAAATATTTTCTTTTTCATAGATTATTTGCAGGTGAAAATGGAAAAAATTAATTGCCTACTTTAAATTACAAAGCGAGCCATTTTTTAGGAGATACTTTTGAAATAATTCAACAAGTCAATAGAAACAAAATTAGAAAAAATATTAATAAGGTTCTGCGTCGTTGTTAGCAGAATAATTTTTTCCATTGGATCGTCATTATTTGTTGAGCTTGAATTACCTTGTAAAGCTAAAAATCCTTTTACAATGCGAGTAAATTTGATGTGCAATTCAAGCATGCTTTCTGGTACTGTTAGGTTATTGATTTGTATGGAAAAAACATCAAGCCTGTTTCCTAAATCTGAAAAGTATTCCAAATTATTTTGATCCGTTAAGTCAGCAAGTCTATTTTCAAAATCAGATTTAAACGCATTAAAATCATCTTGGCTCAAAATTGGTTTTGGAGCATTTGTCCCCAATAAATAAGCAACTTCATATAAATATTGAACAGCATCTATCTGGATTTGCTCCTTTCTTTTTTCTGCTGAAAGTTCACTATATGTTTGTGGCAATATTTTTATTTGAGATTTGTCTACTTCTGGCAATGTTTCAATTGTTGTGGTAACAATCTTTCCTGAAAGTTCAGTGTTTGTAAAATTGTTAATGTCTTCAACGGAAATGGCTTCTCCATCTTTTGATGATATAAATTGTTGAAAATTTTGAATGAAATTATCAGTAACAGAGCTGTCTGCGGGTGTGTTTTGTGAGATTGATTCAGAACTACTTTTTACTGCTTCAACAATCCTATCCCCAGGGGCTGGCTTTAATGGATCATAACCGCTTTTTACTTCTGCTCCATCAGAATAGCCATCCCCATCACTATCTGAATTATTTGGGTTTGTTGCGTAAAGTTTTTCTTCGGTATTTGTCAATTCATCGCAATCTGTGTCTATTGCGGTGTCACAAGTTTGTTTTTTTGTCTCATCTGCTGCTTTGACATAAGAAAGGTAGTTAAAACCAGCAAGAAAAATGCAGGCTGAAACAAGAAAAGAATATTTCAAATGTTTTATCTTTATATACATCCCAGTAGTAGAAATTCAAATGAGCAGTGCTCAAAAGAGGTTATTTTTATAAATACAATGTTCAATGATTGTGCATGCCTATCCCTTTGCCTGCAGTGTTATTTATTTTTTTAATTTTCACTACGGGACATAATAAAATTATACTACATTTTAGTTTTTTTGAACAGTGTGTTTTAAAGAGCTAATACGTGATTCATATATGCAGAAGTATTGATATATCAATAAATATTAATATAAAAAAATAATTGCAATAATCTAAATTTCCTGATTGATGTTCGGCCATTTTTTTCGAGTTTATAAAAATTGTTCCACGTGGAACAAAATATTTCTGCTATTTTTATTAAAATACGCAAGTCTGATAGTGATTACCTGTTTCAGTAAAAATGTTCCACGTGGAACATTTAATTGTGCCAGGTCGTATTTGGAATTATTTAAACTTAGAAAATTGTTCCACCTGCCTACTCGACAGGCGGGCATGGAATATTATATTTATTACATGCTATTTTTAAAAAGTGCTTCTCGTGAATACCCTGTGGGTCTTTGGGGACACCACAGGGCGTCTAATTAAATGCATGTTAGATTTCGAATAACTTGAGTTGTTTAATATCTTTTTCCCTGCC
>LBRX01000036.1 GCA_000991645.1 Candidatus Moranbacteria bacterium GW2011_GWE2_36_40 | reverse complement strand
TTCCCTGATAACAGCATCAGCCACCATGTCCTTTTTCAAAAAATCCTCAAAATCATCAGCATGCTTGATGTATTTTTCTATCTTTTCGATAGCTTCCAAGATATGTTCGAGATATACCCTATCATCTTTCATAAATAAGTTCTGCTTCATTGATTACTTTGTCGCGAAAAAACTTGCTCAAACCCTCGGGCGTGAGCAAATCGACCTTTTTCTGAATGTGATCCTCAATTGTATATTGAATTTCAACGTATTTTAAAAGGCCCACGTGGGATTCCGGGGTGAATTCGACAAGAATGTCTACATCGCTGTCTTCCTTTGCTGTTTCATGGAGATGCGAGCCAAAAAGAGACACTTTTTGGATGTCGTTTTTGAAAGAAGAATTTTCAATTGCTTCTCGAACTTTTTCTTTAATTTCTTGTTTACCCATATATTTTTTCTTATACCATCAATATACCATAATACAGCAATAAATCAAGTTAAATTTCACACATAAATTCAACAAATTGAACTTTTTCTATTCAATAAAAATATCAAAAGCCTTGAGCAAGGAAACTACCCCTGCGGATGAAAATTTTGCTTTGGCAATCTTGTTTATCATGGGGTCTATTGAATAATTTATTGCACCAACAAAATTTGATTTGCGCAAATCAACGTTTTGAAAGCGAGTTAATTGCAGATCAGAATTTGAAAAATCAACCTCGCTCAAATCACAATCAAAAAAATCACTCTCCCCTATTGAACACTGCGTGAATTTCGTTTTTTTAATATCCAAATTACCAAAATTACAAAGATTAATAACTGAGCCATCAAAACCCCACGACAACAAAAATCTGTTCAGTGAACTAAAAATTACACCGACAATTTTACATTCCTTGAATTTAACATTATTAAAAATGCAATTTGCAACTTTCACATTTGAAAGATTGCAACGTTCAAAAATGCAATCAACAAATTTGGCATCAGACAAATCCGCCTGCGTGAAATCGCAATTGGAAAAATTACAATTGGAAAACTCAAAAGAAGACAACTTCCTTTCGGACCAATCCTCACTTTGAAAAGTTTTATTCTCAAGAATATTTTGCATTTGTATTATTAGCAATTATTAACTTCTTTAATAATACAATATTTAATCTAATTATGTTCCATCTTGAAATCTAATTCGCCTTCAATTTAAATATTATCTCATTCCATCTTGCGTGGGAGCTGGACGATTTTCCCCGCCGTTTGGTCTTGTTGGCATATTAGCTGGCAAACATATTAATTGATCATTGTTTCCCATTTTTTTACATGTTCCTGATTGCTTGTCGCTATCCTGAGGAGATGTTGCTTCGCATGCATCTCCCTCAGCCTTTCCTTGGCAAGCTGTCGCTACTTCAACTGAAATGTTCGGCTGATCCTTGTCAAAAGATTGACTATTCATGCCTGCATCCTGCAATTGATTATCCCGCCTTCCTTTGTTAGATTGTTTCACTGCATAAACCGAAAATACCGCAACGCATAGCAAAAACACTACAGCTCCTACAATAATCCCGATTTTTTCTTTTTTCTCCATCTTGTTAATACTAATCAAATTGCAAAAAATCGCAGAATTGATTGGATTTATATAAATAATTAATTACTCAAACTTTAATGCATCAATAGGGTTAAGCTTAGCGGCGCGCCTCGAAGGATAAAGACCAAAGAAAACACCAATAGTCACGCAGACACTTACTGCCAGTAAAACTGGATATAATTGAAAAACAAAAGAAAGACCCATAACAGCAGTAGCTATCATAGCAAACACCTCGCCAAGAATCATGCCTATAATTCCACCAGAAACCGTCAAAACCACAGCTTCAATCAAAAATTGGAGCAGGATGTCATTTTGCTTAGCACCAATTGCTTTCAGGAGTCCGATTTCTCTTGTTCTTTCGGTTACGCTCACTAGCATAATGTTCATCACACCAATACCTCCAACCAATAAAGAAATTCCTGCGATACCTGCAAGCATTGCAGTCAAAGTTCCTGTAATGCTACTGAGCGTTGCTTGCATCTCTTTGGAACTTTTAATATTAAAATCTATATTCGCTTCGTCAGTAATGCTATGGCGCTCCATCAATACTTGTTTAATTTCTGAACTTGTTTGTTCAACCAAACTGACATCTGAAACTGAAATTTGAATTGATTGAACATAGTTTTGTCCCAGAAGGATTTTTGCAGCTGTAGTAACTGGAACATAGACAGATTTGTCTGGATTACTCATACCGCTGCTTCCTTTTGCTTTTGTTACTCCAATCACCCTAAAAAGTTGCGACTTTATTTGAATAATTTGACCAGTGGGATCAGATCCATCACCAAAAAGATCAGTTACAACCTCTGGACCAATCACAGCCACTTTTGAATAAAAACTTTCATCTTCGCTAGTAAAAAATTCTCCATACTCAATATTCAGAGATTGCATGTCAAAGTAGTCAGCACCAACTCCCTGCACAGTCGTGTTGATGTTTTCACCATTTCCAATTATTTGCATGCCGCCTTGAACTACTGCCGCAACTGCTGTAACACTGGGAAAATCTGGATTTTTTTTGAAAAATTGCGCATCTTCATATGTTAATGTTTTTGTGTCTCCTCCGCCTTGAACAGGGCCTTTTGATTCAGTCCCAGGCATAATTGCGATGTTGTTTGATCCCAAAGAAGAAACTTGCGAAGTGACTGAGGAAGTTGCACTTTTGGCAATTGAAATTATTAAAATTACAGAGGCGATACCGATAACAATACCAAGCATAGCCAAAATAGTTCTAAGTCTATTGTGATTAAGAGATGAAAATGAAACATTAAAAGCGTCAAAAAAACTCATAGATTATCCAAGATTATTAGAATTACTTTTTTCCTCAACAATAAAACCATCCTTAAGTATTATCGACTTTTTTGCATAAGCTGCAATATCAGACTCATGAGTAATTAAAATAATAGTTTTTCCTTGTTGATTAAGAGATTGAAAAAATTGCATCACATCATGAGATGTTTTACTGTCCAAATTCCCAGTTGGCTCATCTGCCAAAATTATTTCTGGGTTCATAACGAGCGAACGAGCAATTGCAACTCTTTGAACTTGACCACCAGAAAGTTGATTTGGCATATTATCAATCTTATTTTCTAGATGAACAGCTTTCAAAGCAGAAACAACTCTTTCTCTCCGCTCACTGCGAGTTATTTTATTGCTATAGATCATTGGGCGCTCAATATTATTGTAGACACTTACTCTTGGAATGAGATTAAATGATTGGAACACAAAACCAATTTTTTCATTTCTAACTTGTGCCAATTCATCCTCGGTATAATGAGTGATATTCAAATCATTAAAAAAATACTTTCCTTTTGTCGCAACATCCAATGTACCAATAATATTCATTAATGTTGATTTTCCAGACCCTGATGGACCCATAATCGAAATAAAATCTCCTTCAAATACGTCGAATGAAACTCCCTTCAGTGCCTCATAAGAAGTATCTCCTATAAGGTAAGATTTTTTAATGTTTTGAAGTGAAATTATTGGCTTTTCATGATTCATATTGTTTTTTTTATTTCTGAGTGGGGCCTGTTACAACCGCATTGTCTGAAAGTGCAATTATTGCACCTTCATCTATACCGCCAGTAATTTCGGTTTGTGATGAACTTTTGAGTCCTGTTGTTACTGGCACATATTCAAAAATTTGTTTTCCAGTGTTATCTACGTGTGCCAGTTGCACACCTTTACCATTTTTATATGGCTTGAGAGCCTTATTCGGAACTACTACAATATTATTTTTGGACGCAGTTTCAACAGTGACATTTGCCGTCATATTGGGCAAGATACTACTGTCTTGATCATCAATTGAAAGATAAGCATTGTATGTGACAACTCCAGATTCTGAAACACCAAAATCATCGATTTTTTTAACTGTTCCAGAATACGCTTTACCACTAACTGCATCGAATTTTATGCTTGCTTTCTGATCAAGACGCATCTTAGTCCTTTCCATTTCATTAACACTAATTTTAATAGTATATCCAGAAAGATTACCGACAATCAAAACTGGGGAGGCTACTGTGCTTGATGTCACACTAATATCTGAGTAATAAACAACATCTCCAACTTTTGCGGAAAGATTGCTCACCACACCAGAAACCTGCGCAACAGAAGTTGAATCTCTAGTTGCTTCATACGAAAGTTTTGAGGCCTCGACATTCGCATTAGCTGCGGCAATTGCAGTGTCAGAATCATCATATTTTTGCTGAGAAAGTTCCACCGCACTTTCTTTTGCTGAAATATCTTGCTCGAGAGATTTTTTTTCAGCTGTAGTGTAATCATTGTTTGTTTTAGGATTAGTATCGTTATTCTTTTGATATTTTTTATCACCCTTAGCATCAGTTAAATTTTTCTTATCACTAAGAAGTTGCGTATAGGAAGATTTTTTATCCTGCTCCGCTTTCTTAAGATTACTCATCGCTGAAACATAATTAGCATAAGCACTGGCAATTTCTTTATCTGTGCTTGTAGATTTAACTTTAAAAAGTTTTTGCCCTATCTTTACTGAATCACCATTTTTAACATAAAGCTCTTCCACCACACCAGAAGATGCTGAATACACTCCCATTTGTGCTGCTTGAACACTGCCAGTTTCCATGACCGTTTCTGCGATATCTCCTTTTTTCACTGAATAAGTTTCGATTGCAACATCTTTCTTTTTGAAAAAGAAAAACCATGCAAGAAAAATAACAACCAATAAAATCAAGACGGAAATAATTTTCTTCTTTTTTGTAAAAATCATTTATTTAGATTAAAAATTGTTAGAACTAACACCTTGTATAAGATCGTCAACATTACCAATTGAAGTGACTGCTTGACTCTTTGTTGTTATCGCCCAGTCCGCTCGCATTTCTTGTTTGGCTTGAATCTCATTGCCAATAAAAGGATCAGCTTTGTTGCCAGTATCATTTTCTGGTTTTCTTTGTGCACAAGTCAACTGTACCTGTTCATCAATTTGCTTGGAAACTTCCTGCCTATCAATCCACCAAATAATACCCAAACTCGCGAGAAAAAAAATAATAGAAAAAAATAAATAAGCTTTTTCCCTTTTTTCCATACATCTTTTATTGATTTACATTGCTCAGCGCACTATTTAGAGATATTTTGAGTGTACCACTATAAAAAGTTGCTAAATTTGCCAGCGCTGTTTTTATTTGAGTTTTAATATCATCAGAATTAACAGTTGTGGTTGTCGTGGTAACACCATTTCCATTTAACGCCTTAATATAAGTCGAAAAAAGGTTGGATATTTCTGCATGCTTACTCTTAAGGGTTGCCAAGTTGTTTTCCAGAGCAACAACATCGACATTGTTTTTCTGTAAAAATTCTATTATCTTTGAAATTCTAGTTTCAATCTCAGCAAATTGCTTTTCTTTTTCAGTACTTATTTTAGTAATATTTTCAATTGCGTCAGTGCTACCCGAAACATTAATAGGCTTGCTCGATGAAGCATTTTTTGATTCACTATTCATTAGTTTTTCTTCAACAGGAGGAGTTACAGAAGATGGCCTAGACGCACTGCTCGGAGGTTGCCCACCAGCAGGCGGCGCTCCCATATTTCCGCTTTTAAAATTACTTATCATCTCAGTGCATTTTTCTTTTGTCATTCCTGCGCGTGATACACAATCTTCAACGGTTGGTGTTCCCATGCTAGTTGCAGCCAAGACAACTATTGGAGCAATAAAAAATACTAATGCAACAAACGAAACTTCTATACTCTTTTTTTGTTTTGATTGCATAACCTTAAACCATGCCTGTCTTTCAATAAGACGGCAGGGTAGCGTATGAATTAATATTTTATTATTTTTTATAAAATAAGCCCCCTCCCTCTTTGAGTGCCTATATAGATTAATACGGACAGATTTCACTTTGTTTGCATTTTACAAAAAACCTCGCAAAATGCGAGGTTTTTCTAGTATAAATAATGTAGCATTTTTAATTCGGCATCCTGATATCAGGAGGTGGAAGTGGCATAAATCCGCCTGGAGGAAATTGACCATCCAGTCCAGGTGGTGGCATTGGACCGCTTGGCGGCTGACCATTCCAATCGTCGGGAAACTTTTTTATTGAAAAAGCATACATCAAAAATTCTTCTGTTTTTTCTCCAATAATGCCAACCTTTTTACCTATTGTTATTTGTGTTCCATCAACTATTTCGGTTTTTTGGTCATAGATTATTTTCCAATTTTGATCATTGAAACTTTTTAAATCAAAACTACCCGGCTCAGTATTGGTAATTTCCCCTGCAATCAGTCCGTCACCTGGCCTTTGCCAGCGACCTTCCATAGGATTAGTCACATCACTGAAATTTGGCGCGCCTCTTGAAAGCAATCCTCTCATCCTGTTATCTATTTTTAAAATATGACCAAAAACACCCAGAATTGAAATAATCAGCACGATAAGACTGGTTACAAAAAGCGTACTTCTACGATACCCTCTCGTTGTCTTCCGAAAAGCCATAATCCCAAAAAGCAGCGCCGATAAAGAAAGTGCCATCCATAAATATGGCGCAGTAATAAAAAGTATCATGAAAAATTTCTGCAACCCCATATATTGCAAAAAACCAGGATTCATGTCGGAGAAATTAAAAATCACTAAAGATAGAGATAATGCACCAATAAAAATCATAACGCACATCATAGTCCAAAATAAATAACTTTTCCATTGCAATTTGAATCTTGTTTCAGGAACAACATGACCCTCCTTTATCTTTGCAACAATAGATTTAGAAATATCCCTCATATGATTTAATTTAATTCATTTATGTTGAATTTATTGCGCGCCTCATCAAGTAACATCTTTCTTCCGCGATTGATCAATGCCGCTACTGTTCCTTTTGGCTTCTGAATAATGTCCATTATTTCTTCATAATTTTTTTCTTCCAAAAATCTAAGCACCATTACCTCCTTATACTTATATGGCATTGCATTGATAATGTCTTGAATTATTTTCAAATGATCTTTTGCTTCCGTGTGTATTTGGATGTTAATATCAGATTTCAGCAACTTTACCGTGTCCTCAGTGTCAAAGCAAACGGTTTGCGGACGAACTTGTTTTTTTCGGATCGCGTCTATCGTTGTGTTTCGTGCAATTTGATAAATCCATGTCGAAAATTTCAAATCACCGTCAAAAATATTCAAACTGCGGTAAGCCTTCATGAATGTTTCTTGAAGGATATCCTCGATATCTTCACTGGAAAAATACGAGATTCTTTTAACATAATAAAATAAACGATTTTGATATCGCGACACAAGCTCACCAAAAACATCGGGGTTTTCTTTTGAGCGCTCTACTAATTCATTATCTGTGGCATCCGTTTGAATATTTTTCATGAGTTACCTAGTTGTCCCTATTAAATTATACGCATACCCTTGAATATGTTTGCGCTCAAATCTAGTGATCAGCCCAATCGCACCTTGGAAATTATACATTTAACTATATCATACAAGTCTAAGCTCGCATAAAGACTCAAAAAAATCCTACTCTTGCAGTTCCTGCGGGATAGAAATTAGGTGAGCGCGACCACAGGAGCATTCAGCGCTGACCCCAACAAAGAGTGAGCGACGGCGAGCGAATGATGCGGAAATCCTAGCACTCCAACAAATTGACACATCAGCACTTGTGTGCTATTTTTATTTATCCAATAATTTGGAGAAGTACATTTTACAAAAAGGAGATACTTTATGTTAGCAAAAAATCCAAGAACTGTCCCTGCTTCAAATTTCATGAGCACCCTCGCAGCCAACGTTGGTAACCTTGGTCTAACTGATTCTCAATTCCGTGAATTATTCAGAAACACGCAAGCAATTGTAATATACGATGATTGCGAAAGAATCGAGAAAGAGCTCAAGGAAAAACTTTCATTAAATAATCTCAACCGCATTTTTGCGGGAAAGGAAATTATCCTGAAGAATGTTTGCGCGAACGGCACAACAATGGGACTTGTTATGGGCCAGTGTATCAGATTTGAGAATCATCCAGGCTTCGGCGTTACCCTTGTAATAACAGAATTGGAACGCCGGTACACACTACTACCAGATTCAATTTCGAAGCTGAGTGATAAGATCGAAGGATTCACATCTAAAGACAAGTTAGACAGATACAGAATCGAACTCGTCTAAATTCAACAACAAAAAGTTGAAGCCACCCAGGTCAATGGGTGGCATTTTATTTTCAATTAAATAAGCTACAATTCTACCCTGCAACTCCAACATGACGCGGAAATCCTAGCACACCAATATATAAAAAGGGCCTGAACATTGAATTATGTTCAGGCCCTTGTTTTTGTTGGTGTGCGCGCCCGCCTATTTATTCTTCTTTTTTAAGCAAGCGCAATATTATACACGCTGTTTTATCTAGTTGCTCAACTTCTTTTTTCAGGTCATCCATTTCTGCCTGGATTGACCAGTATTTTTCCTCCTTTTCTTTTTTTGATTGAACAAGATTGTCAATATTTTTCTGTATGTCAGAAATATCATTAGCGAAAAACTCTGTGGTTCTTTCACATTCTAATATTTCTTTCTCCAGAAGATCTTTTGCCTTTTTTATGTCGATCAACGACACCGACTGAAGAATTTCTTCCTTTGCCGCATCATCCTGCGGTTTCAATACATCTTCTTCTTGCTGCACAACTTCTTCCGACTCTATCAGTGGTTTTTTGATATCTATTAAAACCCTGGCAGTCTCAGAGATTGAAACGACAAATGACTTGCCGATAGAGCGTTTTTCCGTTGATGGAATAGAAAGATATCCCTCCTTTATAAGCCAGTTGAGAGCATGCCTTTCATGCAAAGAGGGCATGCCCTCATTGATGATCCTAATTGCATCCACAGAAAGAAATCTCTCCTCGCACAAGCTGGCATTTTCCTGTCCAGTTCTGATTTGCTCAAGCAAAAAAGCGAGAGCAGCCAAGTCATTGCCAAGAATTTTGGGAACATTTTCTTTCCTTGGTTTTTTCTCAAAGGAGAGTTTATTTTCAAATTCTCTTGCAATTTCATCAGCCTTGCTGTTGTCCTCGGAACTGACAAAAAGTCTGTACCGCGCTCTCCCACCATTGTCTTCATTTTTGGGATGAACAGCGATAGTAAAACATTTCGTTATTGGATCATACCCACTTCCTGTGAGCACAATTTCTGGACAAGCACCTGATCCGGGCAAGCATTCATCAAGCTTAGCTTTCCAGACACCCAATGCTCCAATGCTTTGAATAAATGCCCCGATAGTTCTCGCAACGTGTTTTGGAATCGCCGTTGAGTGCTTTCCTGCCGTAACGATTACGGCACATCCAGAGCCTTCCCATTGCTGCAGTGTGGGTTTTCTTGCCATTTCTTAATCCCCCTTTTTTTGTTGGTTTTACACCCAGATTGTCAAAAAACTAATTGTTAATAATACTATATTTGCCAACTTTGTCAAGTGTTAGTCTTGTCCAATACAGAATGACCCCTCAAACGTGTTTCGGTTTCTAATGCAGAATGACCCCCGAAAGAGGGCCACTCGCTTAGATTGCGGATAGTA
>LBRX01000035.1 GCA_000991645.1 Candidatus Moranbacteria bacterium GW2011_GWE2_36_40 | reverse complement strand
GGGATGATTAATGTGTTAGAAAGAGGATATGCAAATAGTGTCGCTTCCTCAAAAGCCAAAATACACCCCAATTGATCAGAATAGTGGGAAATTCGAAATCATGGGATGTTATCCGGGTTATGGTATGACCCTTGGTAATGCGCTTAGGCGTGTTCTTTTAGCATCTTTAGAAGGTGCAGCAGTTACATCGGTAAAAATCAAAGGTGTTTCTCACGAATTTTCAACTCTTGACGGAGTTATGGAAGACGCAGTACAAATTATTTTGAATCTTAAAAAAATTCGTTTTAAAATGCACAGTGAGGAACCTGTTAAAGTTAGCCTTAAATTCAAAGGTGAAGGAAAGGTAACCGCAAAGGAAATTAAATGTCCTTCAAGCGTGGAAGTTGTTAACACCGATCAGATTATTGCTACTGTTACTGATAAAAAAGTTGAATTTGAGATGGAATTGGAAATTTCAAGAGGTTTGGGATATGTACCAATTGATCAGCAAAATAGACCTGAAAAGGAAATTGGTGTTATTGCTATTGATGCAGTGTACACACCTATCCGTCGCGTGAATTACGAAGTAGAAAATATGCGCGTTGGAAAGAGAACTGATTATAACAAAATTACACTCGAAGTTGTTACTGATGGAAGCATTACTCCTGAAGAAGCATTCAAAAAGGCTGTTGTTATCTTGGTTGAACAATTTTCCGTATTGGGTGGAATTGAAGTGGTTGAAGAAATAAAAGAAGTTGAAGCAAAAGAAGCTGTTATTGTTGAGGAAAAAGTGGTTGCAGAAGAAGCTGTTGATCCTTTGAAAATCAAAGTTACTGATCTGAAAAATCTTTCAACAAGAACTCTTAATGTTCTTGAAGCAAGTAAAATTGTTAAAATCAAGGATATTGCAAAATTGAATGAAGAAGGATTGCTTGCATTGGAAGGCATGGGAGACAAGGGTGTTAAGGAAATTAAAAAAGCTATAGGAGAATTTGGAATAACATTGAAGCAGTAAACTAACAACTAACAATTAACAACTAACAACTAGGATCACGAACGAAAGAGTTGTGAGTTGCAAGTTGTAAGTTATGAGTTAATATTATGAATCATCTCGGAAGAAGTAGAAAATTTAGTAGAGTGAAAAAGCAAAGAGTGGCGCTTCTTAAAACGCTCTTGGGTAGTTTTATTATGAAAGAAAAGATAACAACTACTGAAGCAAAAGCAAAAGAAATTAAGCCAATGATAGATAAACTTATCACGAAAGTGAAAAAGATATCTAATGATGAGACAAAGAAAGTTGCAGTGCTTAGAGATTTGAGAAAAAACCTTCCTTTGGTTGCTGTTAAAAAGCTTTCTGGTGAGTTTGCCCAGAAGTTTTCTCAGCGTCAAAGTGGTTATACTCGAATCATGAAAATCGCACAAAGAAAAAGTGATGGAGCACAAATGGCAGTAATAGAATTCGTGTAAATGACTAACAACTAACAACTAACAACTGACAACCAAATACAATCAATCAACAATGGAAAATATTTGAATTAAGTTGTGTGTTGTAAGTTGTAGGTTATAAGTTAATATATTATGAACAGACAATATCATCTCTTTGATGCTCAGGGAAAAGTGTTAGGTAGACTAGCAACTGAGATCGCAAAGATTCTAAGTGGCAGAGACAAGATTGACTACGTTCCTCATATTGATGGAGGGGATTTTGTTATCGTTATTAATGCTGACAAGATTCGTGTGACTGGTAATAAATTGGAAGGTAAGATATATCACAAATATAGCGGATACCCTGGTGGAATTTCATCAATTAGTCTCAAAGACTTGTTGGTTAAGGACGCTGGTAAAGTTATCCAAAATGCTGTTTATGGAATGCTTCCAAAAAACAAGCTTAGAGATAAAATGATGCTTCGTTTGACTGCTGTTGCTGGAGAAAATCATGGATGCAAAACGACTATTAATATCATTCACTAGAAAAAGTTGAATAGTTGCTTAGTTGATTAGTTAAATAGGGAAATGCATTTTTTCAAACTAATTAACTAGTTAAACCAATTAACTAATAAACTAATTATGTCAGTAAAAAAAGTAGAGAAAACTGAAAAAGTTGCAAAACCTAAGGTAGTGAAGGCTACAAAAGCAGCAAAGGTTCCTGCCTCACCGGCAGGTAAAGTTAAAGTTGCAAAAGTTGCGAAAGCAGTTTCTGCTCCAAAAGCAGAGAAGGTTGAAAAGGTTGAAACTGCACCAGTAATCAAAGAAAAGGCTTCTGCCTCTTCAGCAGACAGGGCAAAAAAGGTTGGTGGTGTTTATTTTTATGCTGTTGGGCGAAGAAAGACTTCTGTGGCGCAAGTTCGTCTATATGAAAATGACAAAGCTACTGATAATGACATTGTTATCAATGATAAGAAAATGAAGGATTATTTTCCAACAATTTCTCTTCAAAATAACTTACTTTCACCACTTAAGGCTGTTGGAATGCACAACAAATTTTCAATGACTGTATTGGTACGAGGAGGTGGAGTGACTGGACAAGTTGAAGCTGTTCGTCTTGGAATCGCTCGCGCGTTGGTTATCTTCAATGCTGAACTTAAAAAGACCCTGAAAGATTTGGGACTCATGACTCGAGATGCTCGTGAAGTTGAACGAAAGAAAGCCGGACTCAAAAAAGCCCGCAAAGCTCCACAATGGGCAAAACGTTAGGACACGAATTTTCACGGATTTGGACTCACGGATTTTCACGAATCACGGATCAAAAAAAACTATTTTCAAAATATCACAAAAAACGCCTCAAGCAAGGCGTTTTTTGTATGCGGAAAATTTACCATTGACTTTTTGGTGGAAAGGGAGTATAATATAAAGTTAGTATGTAAATTAGTGAGGAGTAGTTGCTTTAACAATCTAGCCATCGCGGGCTTTGTACGCAGAAAGGAGATTGAGCATGGGAATAATTATATTCGGACTTTTTATCGGGATATTGTTCGGTCGTCACGCCGCCAAAAAGGAAGCAAAAAATTTTAGTGATGATCCGATGTTGTGGCTTCGCTATTGTTGTGGACAAGGAGTTATCGGTGCTTTTCTTGGTCTCATGCTTGGTTTTTTTGTCATCCTTGCATTACCCACAAAAGATAGTGTTTTAGAAGGCGAGAAGTTGACATTGGTGGCTCTTGCTGGCAATCCTGGTGGTGTTTCAGGTATATTTTTTCTTGCCTCTGGCGTTGTAAATTCTAATCCGACTTATGTTTATTATTATCAAAGCAAAGATGGAAGCATAAAATTAGGTGTTATTGCCGCAGAAGGAACACCTGTTTATGAGGAAGATATACAAATTCCGTATATCGTACGTTTAATAAAGGAAGAGAGATATGATGTAAGCGGGATGAAAAAAATTATTTTACCACTTTTTTTTGATGTCAACTCAAGAAAGGATGGGGGGTATGCGTTTCATGTTCCAAAGGGAACAGTAAAACGCAATGTGAATTTAGATCTAAATTCATTTAAATAATTTTTTTTCACTATGTGTTTAACGGCTTGTGAATTATCACTGAATCAGTGAGATATTCGCAAGCCGTTTTTTTATACAAAAAAACGCATCTCACAATGCGTTTTTCTTTTGCGTATTTTTTCCTAAGAAGCTAAAAAGCTAATGCCTAGGAAGCTGTTTTAGTTTTGCACTGTGGTTGTCCCAGTCGTTGGGAAAAAGCTTTGTAGAAAGGTTGTGCGTTCGGGGAAGTAGATGGCGTGAAGAGAGTTCTGTCCTTGATCATTCTTTTCAGTGTAATAAAGTTTGCTGTCAGTGAAATTGTTTACAAGTAGAGAACTGTTGTCATTAAGAGAAAGCACATCCATCATGTTGCGATGGTCGCGATTGTCTATTTCTATTAATTTTATTTTTTTGTCATTAGTAAAGAGAACATGCTCATAATCCCTTGTCCATTGAACATTTTCTATTTGATCTGAAAATTTTGTTATTGGCATTAGTTCGTTCTCATTTCTAATTGGCTGAACCTCCCATTTTCTAACAAAATAGGTAGATATTTCGTGGTTGTTCCAAAAAAGAAGCTTTTTCCCATCATCAGAAAATTGACTTCCAAGAGCATCATTTGAAAGTTCACGAAAATAGGTACCATCGAGACCTTTGTTATAGATAAATAGCGTGTTGTTTTTGTTTAAGAAAACAATTCTGTCTTCATCATAGACAATTATTTGATACGAATTGTCATCCATCTTTTCAGGCGCGGATGTGGTAACCTGAAGCGGCGAATCTGTGCCATCAAAACTTGTTTGATAGACAATACCCTCTGGTAGTTGGAAATAGAACAAGGCTTTTGGCGTGAGGTCATAGCTTGCAATATGCGAAGCTACAATTTTCTTTTCTTGTGGAGCATCAAGGTCAATGCGGTATAGATTATCGTCAGACATATAAAACATTACATTTTTGTTTTTTGGATCCCAGCGAGCATGAGTAAGATTGTTGTCGTTTGTGATTTCTTTGAGGCTTACTGTTTCAGCCGTATCCAGTGTTACAATAAAATAATTTTTTTCTTCATTTTCATTTTTTATGCTTGGAATTATTATTCTGTGTGCTTGAGGTGACCATTCTATGTTCTCCTTGTTGTCATTGGTAAATACGTGATCATTTGCAAGAAAAACTTGGTTTATTTCAAGTGTTCCAGGATCAAATATTTTTACCATGAAATCATTTTCAATTTGTTGTGAAAAGGCCGCAAGATTTTTGCGAGGAGAGATGAAAAATTTCTGAATTCCTGGCGATTCAAAATCTTCACGCGCATATGAATTTTGAGTTAATGTTACATTCCAAAATTCTGTTGAAATTCCGCTATGCACAGATATTTTTTTTGACCAAGTTTGATAATTAGGAGCTTTAACTTCAAGTAAATAATTTCCAGGATATATTCCGTTTATGTGATATGAGTTGTTTAGTCTGTTAAAGGATTTGGATGGCATTAAAATTCCATCTAGATAGACGTCAACCTCTTGAGGGGTTGTTTTTATTGTTACAGCCCCACCATAAATAAAAATTCCTTTTTGAGGATTAAAGCGGTAGCCAAAAGCATAACCAATAATTATGGCTGCAGTAAGCCAAAAAAGGACAACAAGTGTCCAAAAGAAGATTGTTTTAGATATTTGTGAATCATTCATACTGGTAAGTATTATATCTTTTATTTATAACTTTGTCCACTATAAAAAATCCTTGCGAATAGTGATAAATACGAGTAAAATATACATATGAGTCTCAATGTGTCATTCCGAGCGAAGCTAATTCGACCGTAGGGAGAATTAGCGAAGTCGAGGAATCTGGGCTCAGATCCTTCGACTTCGCTTCGACCTGCTGGTCTCAGCTACGCTCAGGATGACATTTTTTATTTTTCTACACTACACAATTTTATGCAATTGGATAAACTTTTTTTGAATTTTGGACTTGCGGCTAGTGTGGCTGAGATGGTTACTTTGGTTCTGGTTTTATTAGTTCTAAGCACAATTTTTTGGCTTCTTATTGGTCGTTTTCGCCTGCACAATTTTTTGATAAATATGTATATTTCGCTTGCTCTTCTTAGCGTCATTCCGAGCAATGTGATGTCTTTTTCAAAAAACTCTTCCATAATACTGTTTTTAATTTTTGTTATTTTGCTTACATTAATGAATAAATACCTCTTTGATATCCATCAATCAGGTAGCGGAATGGCACTTTGGCAGGTTTTTCTGATGAGTTTTTTTGAAGTTGTTTTGTTGTTGAGTATAATTTTTTCTTTTTTGCCAGCCAAGGATGTTGCCAAATATGTTTCAAAGAATTCCTTGAGTTACTTTATTGACCCTTGGTGGTCGTTTGCTTGGATGATTTTGCCGTTGGCATTTTTGATATTTGTAAAAAAAAGGGATAGATAAAACAAAAACTCCCTTATTGACTTAATTTCTATATGAGATATAATTAATATCGTTGACTTAAACTTTACAAATTGTTCGGGCACATAGCTCAGTTGGTAGAGCAGCGGCCTTTTAAGCCGATGGTCGGGGGTTCGAATCCCTCTGTGCCCACAAAAACGAAAATCCCTTTGGGGATTTTTTTGTTTTTGTGCACAGAGGGATTCGAACCCATAAGTTCTGGATTCTTTCCATTTTCTTTGCTATACTGGGGATATGAATTTAATTATAAAAAATATGAAAAGAACAGTATTTTTAATTTTGCCGATTATTGTTGCAACCTTTTTTCTTTCAGGTTGTTCCTTGCCTGGTGGCGTTGTTCCAACAAAAATAAGTATGGCCAATGCGACTTTTATAAAAACTGAGGATGGTGGTACAAGCTGGAATCCAAAGATGAAGATAGATGAGAAAAAAACTCTTGCTGGAGTGGATGTATTGTCAGTGGCGATTGATCCATTTGATTCGAGCATTGTTTATATTGGAACCATGGCTAATGGATTGTTTGTTTCAAAAAATGCTGGAGAATCTTGGACGCAAGTACCTTTTGCTGATAAAGCGTATGGTCTAATTTTTGATCAAAATAACCAAAACATCATGTATGGCAGCGGTGTTCTTAATGATAGAGGCAAGATATATAAAAGGTTGGCTGAAGATCAAGAATGGAAGGAAGTTTATACTGAACCATCTGATGGAACAATAATTTCTTCATTAGCAATTAGTAAGTTTAATTCCCAAATTCTTTATGCTGGAACAAGTGAGGGTGTTATTATTAAGACTATTGATGGTGGTCAAACATGGGTAAATTTAAAGACCGACCCAAATTTTAAGGGTCCAATTACTAGTATTGGTTTTGATGCGGCAAATGAAAACCATGTTTTTTTCGCTGTTTTTCAAGTAGGAGTGTTGGAGACAAAAAATGCTGGTGTTACAATTGAAAATATTACAGAAAAAGTTGACACAATAGGACAGACTTCCAGCGTATATAGTCTTGTGGCTGATCCATATTTGGGAGGTGTTGTTTATGTCGGAACTGGTGGAGGAATTTTTCGTCGTAATGGAAGCGATGGTTGGAGTTCAATGAACATCATTGAAAGCTCAAAGGCTTTCCCTATAAGATCAATTGCTGTTAATCCAAAGAATTCAAAAGAAATTATGTATAGCTCAGCTAAGGCGGTATATAAATCTGTTGATAGTGGAGCTAGGTGGTCAACATTTCAGTTGGACACATCAAAAGAAATAAGCGTTATAAAATATGATGTGATGGATCCTATTAAAATGTATGCTGGCCTTCGAAGTTTTTAATAATACCAAGAGCCTAAAACCTAATAACTAAAACCTAATAACTAAAAAATATGTACAATGAGATTATAAACTTACATAAAGAAGATTTGGAAAAATCTATCGAACATTTTAAAAATGAAGCTAGCAAAATAAGAACTGGCAGAGCTAATCCATCATTAGTTGAAGATTTGCTGGTTGATTATTATGGAGCCAAAACACCGCTAAAGCAAATTGCAAGTATTAACACTCCTGAGCCAAGAACAATCTCCATTCAACCATGGGATCGTGGAGCGCTGGCTGCTATCGAAGGTGCCATTAGGAGTTCTGATTTAAATTTGAATCCAATGAATGATGGAATTTTGGTTCGCATTAATATTCCAATGCTTACAGAAGATCGCAGAAGAGAGATGGTAAAGGCATTAAATCAAAAAGCGGAAGAAGGGCGTATTGCAGTCCGCTCAATTCGCGAAGAAATTTTAAAGGAAATTAAAGATGCTCAAAAGGCTGGTGAAATTTCCGAGGATGATGAATTTGCTGGTAAGGAAAAATTGCAAATAGTTGTTGATGAATATAATAAAAAAATTGAAGAACTCCGCGCTAAAAAAGAAGTGGAAATAATGACAGTGTAGCGCAAGGCGCTACAATAACCAAAAAACAAGAAACAATAACCAAATAAACTTCAAATTTCAAACTTCAAAACAAAAGCAGTTTGGTTATTGAATTTTGGTGCTTGAATATTATTTGATGTTTGTATCTTGGTTATTGTATCTTTGAAATAATTTAACATATAAGTTTAAATAAAAAATAAATGCTTACATTAATCGTCTTCCTAATAATCCTTGGTCTATTAGTTTTCGTTCATGAACTTGGTCACTTTGTGGTGGCACGCAGAAATGGTATTAAATGTGAGGAGTTTGGTTTCGGTTTTCCTCCTCGTGCTATCGGCTGTTATTTTAATGAAAAAAGTAAAAAGTGGGAAATCGTAGCTGGTAATAAGCATGTCGAGTCTGAAAATACTATTTATTCCTTGAACTGGTTTCCTTTGGGGGGATTTGTGCGTATTAAGGGTGAGAATGGTGAAGGTAATTCTGATAAAGATAGTTTTGCAAGTAAATCAGCCTGGATTAGGATTAAAGTTTTAGCTGCGGGTGTGATTATGAATTTTATTTTGGCTTGGGTTTTGTTTTCATTTCTTTTATTTTTAGGCGTAAATCAAGAAGTTGATCAAAATGATACATCAGTAAAAGGCGCAAAGATTCAAATCGCAACAGTTGTTCCAAAAAGTCCAGCTTATGAGATGGGTATTCGTGAAGGTGATGTGGTTGTGAAATGTGTTGGAGAAGATGTAAGATGTGCTAAGGGATTTTCTAATATTGCCGAGCTACAATCTTTTGTTTCTGATAATAAAGGAAAACAAATTACTTTTGAGATTTTGCGTGGTGAAAAAACCTTGAATTTAACTGGAGCACCAAGACTCGAAGCTCCAGTTGGAGAAGGACTTTTGGGTGTTGGACTTGCTCAGACAATTTTTGTGAAATATTCGCTCTGGGAATCTATTAAGCAGGGCCCAACGGTTATGTGGAATGTGATGTTAATGATGGGAGTTGTAATTAAGAGTCTTTTCGCGGGCGATACTTCAAATATTGGCGGACCACTTGCGATTGCCCATTTTACAAAACAAGCCACAGCGCTAGGTTTTGCATCATTGGTGCAGTTGGCTGCACTTTTGAGTATAAACCTCGGAATAGTTAATATTTTGCCAATACCAGCGCTTGATGGTGGTCGCATCCTGTTTATTTTGATTGAAAAAATAAAGGGTTCTCCTATTAGTCAAAAAACCGAAAATGCCCTTCATACTACTGGTTTTTTCTTGCTGATGATGTTGATGGCATATTTGGTGGTTAATGATTTGATGCGTTATGGAATTAAGGGGATATTTTAGTTTATTGTTAGGGTTTTTGTATTGTGAGACTATTTCTTTTTTGGCCAATTGTTGGCGACAGCGACTCTTGAGCTTTTGGATAGTGAGTATTCATCCAAAAGCGTGCCAAAAAAGAAATAGGCGAACAATGCAAAAGTGTTATTATTGATATTTTTCCTAAAAAATATCAACCCTTGACAGAGCGATATTTTTCAGATATCATATACGTGGTTTACAGTTAATATAGATGTAATTCATCACCGCTTGAGCGGTATTTTTTAATCACTAAAATACAAGAATTGTTATGGTACGATTTATCACTAAAGAAGGATTAAAAAAATTGAATGAGGAGCTTGAGGACAGAAAAACTCGTCTAAGGCAAGAAATTGCTGCCGAAGCAAAATCACAACAAAATGAAAATGAATCACGCATTGGAGAACTTGAAATGGTTATCAAAAATTCTCAAGTTGTTGAAAGAGATGATTCTCAGAAAGGTGCTCAGATGAGCAGTGTTGTAAAGGTTGAATCAAATGGAAATCAAATGGAATTTACAATTGTTGGTTCCAATGAGGCTGACCCTGCAAATTTCAAAATATCCAATGAATCTCCACTTGGAAAAGCATTCATGGGACACAATGCCGGAGACAGCGTTGATGTGACAACTCCAAAAGGTGTTATCACTTATAAGATTGTTGATGTAAAATAAAGCGTGTCATTCTGTTCGTCAGCTGGCGGATCATGATCCTGGTTATCGTAAGTTTATTGAAATAAAGAAAATATATTCCGAAACAAATTTAGAATGACATATCGTAAAAAATCCAGCCTAGGTTGGATTTTTTATGTGGATAATAATTACTATTACTATCAAAACGTTTTGATTCGTAGTATAATTCAAATGTATGATTTAATGATTTATTATTTTATAAAATGAAAAAGAATAAAATATCAGACAATCAAATCGCTTTTTATCAAACCCCCGATGGCTCGGTTAATGTCGAAGTTTTTTATGTTGAAGAAAATATCTGGCTACCACAAAAACGGATGGCGGAACTTTTTGACACGACGGTACCAAACATCAACATGCATTTGAAAAATCTATTCGAAAAGGGAGAAATAGATGAAAATTCAGTTATTAAGGAATTCTTAACAACTGCCGCAGATGGCAAAGATTATAAGACAAAATTTTATTCACTGGAAGCAATTATAGCTGTGGGTTATCGCATAAATTCCGAGCGGGGCACTCAATTTCGTCAGTGGGCAACAAATATTTTGAAAAACTACATCCACAAAGGCTATGCGCTAGACTCTGACAGATTCAAACATGGCTCTCGTTTCTCTACACGTTTTTTCGACGAACTATATGAAGAAATCCGTGACATCCGCACGAGCGAGCGAATGCTGTATCAAAAAGTTACTGACATATATGCCACATCGGTGGATTATTCCTCAGCAGCTTTTGAAACAAGACAATTTTTTGCCACTGTGCAAAATAAGCTGCATTTTGCGATTACCGGAAAAACTGCTGCGGAAATTATTTCCGAGCGGGTTAGTAACAAGAAAGATTTTCTGGGATTAACTTCTTGGCGTCGAAGTCCAAAAGGAAAAATCATGCCAAGTGACGTGATAATTGCTAAAAACTATTTGGACAAAAAAGAACTCACGGATCTCAATCGGATTGTAAACATGTACATTGACTACGCTGAAATGCAGGCAGCTCGCGGCAGAGTGATGTATATGAAAGATTGGGTCAAAAAATTGAATGCATTTTTGAAATTCAGCGAACATGAAATCCTGACAAATACTGGGAAAGTTAGTCATGAAGTCGCGGTTGCTTTGGCCGAGAAAGAATATGAAAAATATCGCGTGGTACAAGATAAAAATTATGTTTCGGATTTTGATCGAGAAGTAAAGAAAATTTTGGGGAAAAAATTACAGAAATAGATATATGTGATATAATGCGGGGAGACGAATGGACATGAATTCATAAACAAATGAAAAACGAATCACGAATTCGTTGCCATTCGTGTTTCGTGAAAATTAGTCGGTAATTTGTGAAAATTCGTTTATTTATAAAATAATATTAAATAAAATTTGTAAAAACAAGAATATGAAACGCTCTCTCTCTCTCTCTCTCTCTCTCTCTCTCTCGATAAGCTGCTAAAACTATCTAAATTCGTGCTTCGTTTACCCCGTGAAAATGAAATATTTCACTGGGGTGGGAATTCGTCAAAAATTCGTGTCAATTTGTTGATAGGAATTTTTTTAATGGGATTGTTTTTTGTTAGCACAATATCTGCTCAAGCTGCGGAAAAGATCAATCTTTCTAAATCCACTTATTGGAAAAACTATTTTTCCAAAGAAGAATCACTGGCTGTCAAAAAGAATGCTGAGAAATATGTCATTTCGGAAATCAAAAAGAAAAGCGATGATTGGAAGGGAATTTTCACGAGCTTTAACATAAAAAAAGGTTCAATTAATGATAAAGCTGTCAAAGATGGCGGGCTTGGCACAGATAAAATCCGTGGCCTTGACGATTATGTTAATGAAAAAATTTCTAAAAGTTCAACCGCACAAGATTTTTCAGCCAACAATTTGACTGGAGCATATGCTGCGCTTAATGGTTCGCAAATCACTGACCTTACCGCAAACCAGGTCGGCGCAATTCCATATTCTGGTGCGACAGGGCAGGTTGATTTGAATGGGAAGAATTTGGTTAATGTTAGTAGTTTAGGGATTGGGACGACGAGTTCAATGTCGAAATTAGATGTAACTGGCGATATATCTTTAAATAAGGTTAATATTTTTCAAAACCATCAAATTTATTCTATGGGCGATAGTTTATCTAATAATACCTATGAGACTTCTCTGGAAACTTTACTTGGAACCTCATGGAATGTTAATAGTTATGGCGTTGGCGGTAATACGACTACTCAAATGTTAGCAAGATTTAGTTCTGATGTTGTTGTTGCGGATGCCGAATATGTTGTAGTTTTAGGTGGAATTAACGATGTGTTAGCATCCATATCAGCAGCAACTATAGAGTCAAATCTCCAAGCGATGTATACAGCAGCACATAATAATGGCTCAAAAGTTGTCGCTGTAACTATAACACCTTTTAAAACTCATACTTCGTGGACTTCTGGCTTTCAAACTGTTGTAGATACCGTTAATACCTGGATAATGAACACGGCGACTGATGTAGATTATAAAATTGATGCCTACTCTGCATTAGAAAACCCATCTGTTCCAGACACTCTACTTGCATCATATGATGGGACTGTTGCCAATTCCCCTGAAAAACTAAAACCTAGAATTATTGCAAAAACCCCCATTTTTACTGTATAATTAAGGCATAAACAGCTTAATTACA
>LBRX01000034.1 GCA_000991645.1 Candidatus Moranbacteria bacterium GW2011_GWE2_36_40 | reverse complement strand
TATGGTTAACTAAAAATCCTAAAATTCTAAAAGGGAAGGTTGGGTTTAGCTGGATACAAAAGATTGAATGTAGAAGTAATTAATTTGATTTGGTATAAGGCTTGTTATTTTATGATAAAAAAGCTAGTATAATGATATACAAATTCTAAACCTTTTTTTAAATAAATTACTTATGCAAAATTCAGCATTAATAAAGAGGATAATAATTTCTGTGACATTCCTAATTATTTTTGGAATAGTAGGGTTTTTTGTGTATTATGCAATTTCTCCCGCACCGATATGCACTGACAAAAAACAGAATCAAAATGAAAAAGGAATAGATTGTGGAGGCCCATGTTCTCCATGCAAGGAAGTTGAACAAATGGAAGATCTTTTGATCACTGAAACAGCGGTAACGCTTGGTGGCAATGGAACATATGACGCGGTTGCAAAGATAACAAATCCAAATAACACCATCGGTGCAAGTTTTTTTAAATATGAGTTTATACTAAAAGATGTTAACGGTAGTGTTGTTGGCACTCGTCAGGGGGATAATTTCATTTTACCAGCAGACTCGAAATATGTGGCTGAGCTTTCTTTTGAAATTGAAAATAGAAACACGCCGACAATTGCAGAATTTGTAATAAGTGAAGAAAAATGGGAAAAATTAAATAATATTGGAAAGCCACAGATAGGTGTTTATAACAAAAATTTTGGAAAAGTTCCAGTGGGAGAAGGAAGTGGGGCTGATGGAATTATTCGAAATGAGAGTGGATATGATCTTGGAGAGATTTCGCTAGTTGTTGTTTTGCGCAGTGAAAAAGGTGAAATAGTTGGAGTTAACAAAACTAAAAAAAATAATATCAGAGCTCGTGAAGAACGTGATTTTCGTTTGACTTGGCCATATCAACTTGCAGCACCTGTTCAAAGCATTGAAGTTGATCCACAATCCAATGTTTTTGATTCTCAAAATTTTTCATACACAGTGCAGTAATAATAAACAACAAACAACATACAACAAACAACAAACAACATACAACAAAATGCAAATCAACCATATTGTATTTTGTCTTTTGTATGTTGAGTATTGTTAAAATATGATTAGTAAGATTTTAAAAATAGACTGGGTTTTATTGCTTTGCACAATGCTTTTGTTGGGCATTGGTCTTGCGGTGCTTTATAGTATTTCAATGGCAGCTACTAATGATGGAGGTTTGAGTATTTTCTGGCGCCAAATAATTTTTTCCCTGATTGGTTTTGCTGCAATGGTTTTTTTTTCAATGGCAAATTATCAAAATCTAAAATCACAGAGCACTCCAATTTATTTTGCAACCCTTGCTATATTAATCTTTGTTCTTGTCTTTGGTAGTAATATTCGTGGAACAGCTGGCTGGATTGGTTTCGGATCTTTTCATGTGCAGCCCGTTGAAATTGCAAAACTTTCGATGATAATTTTTTTGTCCAGTTTTATTTCACAAAAGAAAATGGAACTTGGTGAAGCCGGAAGATTGATTGCATCTTTGATATTGTGTGGAGTGATGATTATTTTGGTTATCAAGCAGCCAGACTTTGGTAGCGCCATGGTGCTGATTGGAATATGGATTGGCATGACACTTGTCTCAGGGATAAGTTTAAAAAGGATTATCATAATTATAACTGCGATTGTGCTCATTTCTGTTGGAAGTTGGTTTAATTTGCAGCCGTATCAAAAAGATCGTATTTTAAGTTTAGTAAAGCCAGGTAGCGTTGATTTGCGTGGAGCTGGCTATAATGTGAATCAATCAATAATTGCGGTTGGTAGTGGGGGAATAATGGGCAAAGGGATTGGGCATGGCTCACAATCACAGCTCAATTTCTTGCCAGAAAAGCATACGGATTTTGTTTTTGCTTCCATTGCAGAAGAATTGGGACTCATTGGTTCTTTATTTGTAATAGGTTTATATTTGACAATGTTTTATAGGATGCGCGCAATCGCTTTGAGTGCCCCAGATAATTTTGGTTTTTTGATTGTGGTTGGGGTAATGGTAATGTTTTTTGTTCAGGTTTTTGAAAATATTGGCATGAACATCGGCATCATGCCGGTGACTGGAATTCCATTGCCACTTCTTTCATATGGTGGCAGCTCCTTGATTGTTGTCATGGCCAGTATCGGAATCTTGAGCAATATCAGCTCCAGACGAGAAACGACAATAAGTCAGGACAATGGGTATTGATATTTTTTTATCCCCTTTAATCCATTTTCTCCCCTTTGTTATTCCTCTTAACCCCATTTACCCTTTTGCATTTTTAAAAAATTCTTAGCCCTACTTTTCCTTTCCGCAAGGAAAAGTAACAAAAGGAACTCTCGCACGGAGAAATACGGCGACAAACTGCTCGTTGCGCTCGCTAAAATTCCTATTCCGCTACGCTCCAAAAGGAATTTCTTAACGCTCACTTCACGGCAGATTTGTAGCGCCGTATTTCTAGTGCGAACAGGAATGCGGAATGCAAAATGCGGAAAAAAATTCATAAAAATCCCTTATTTTAGCCAAAAAGTCAGCCAGATATGTCATTTCTAAAAAACGTTGACAAAAAAGAACCCCACGTGATTGACTTCTTGTTGATTTTGGAGTATACTTATCCATTGGCGTGGATCGTCTAAATCTACTTTTACAAAAAGGAGCCTATTGTGAAAGCATATGTCTTCATAATTTCGGCAATTATTTTATTGGGAACAAGTTATGTTCACGCTGAGGAAGTTGATATTGCTGATCCTGAGCATCATGCAAACCCAATAAACCCACTCAGTCCTTATAATCCGCAGTCACCATTATTTTATCCTGATAATTTAAAACAGGAAAAAAATGAGCCCGTAAAAAGTAAAAAAGAAATAGCCATACAAAAAGGATCCTCAGAAATGACTAATGCTGATATAGAGCTGGTTCTTATTATCAGTTGCAGTTTTATTTTATCAGTCATAATTATCTGCTTCATTCATGTATTTCTCAAGAAGAAAAATATTAAAAAAGGAGATTGATGATTATCATGCCGTTTGGTTGGAATTTTCCAATCAGGCGGCTTTTTTTTGATTGTATTCTGCATTTTTTTGGACCATATGAAGTACGTAGGCGAAGCGCAAGTGATGAGCGTTAAGAAATTTTGAAACGTAGCGCCCGCCAGCAGGCGTAGGCGCGCAGTGTAAATTTTAGCGAAGAGCGCCGCGCTTGCCACAGTACCTTCATTCGGTCCGAGTTTTCTTTCCTCCAGGTTTCTTTTGCGGTCAAAAGAAATGTGGAACCCTGCCGGTAGGCAAACGTTGACATCCCAGCAAAATACTGCTATTCTATCGGGAGTTAATAAAGCCTAAATAAACGGACAAATAATGTGAAACGAGGAGAGTAGGAAAGTAATAATGCCATTTGTTATTGCCACCCCGATGATCCTGTTACATGTTTGAAGTTCCAAACTAAATGAGCAAAACAATTACACTGAAAGCTGTAAAACGCACAGAGGTTGGCAAGAAAGCCGATAAATTGAGAAAACAAGATTTGATTCCTGCAGTAATGTATGGAAACAAAATTGCTGCTGAAAATATTACTGTAAAATATGTTGATTTCAAGCGCGTGTATTCAAAGGCAGGTGAAAGTTCATTGATTGAACTTGATACTGATGGAAAAAAACACAATGTTTTGATTCATGATATTCAATTGGCTCCAATGAGTGGGAAATTTACTCATGTGGATTTTTTCCAAGTAAACATGAAAGAAGAAGTTGAAACTGAAATTCCTTTGGAATTTGTTGGCGAAGCTCCTGCTGTGAAAGCTCTTGGTGGAGTTTTGATCAAGAACATGGATGAAATTTCAGTAAAATGTCTTCCAGCTGATCTTCCAGAAAAATATGTTATCGATATTTCTTCATTGGTAACTTTTGATGATGTTATTTCTGTGAAAGATTTGAAAATTTCTGATAAAGTTGAAATTTTGCTTGATAGTGAAACAGTAATTGCTTTGGTTGCTGCTCCTCGCACAGAAGAATCACTGGCTGATCTTAACACCAAGGTTGAAGAAGATGTTTCCAAGGTGGCAGGAATTGTGAAGGAAGAAAAAGTGGAAGAGAAGAAATAGTCATTAGTTAAATAGTTTAACTAGTTTCGTAGTTAATTAGGAAATACCCTGCTTATGTGGGGTATTTTTGTTTAGCTGATCTTATTTTAAATCACGCACCTATTTTACTAATCAACTATTTAACTAATTAACTTTTTGCCTGTTGATTCCTGCGAAAAGCGTGTTACAATAGGATATATGAAAAAATACACAAAAAGTTTTGTTTTAGTTGTGGCATGGGCACTTATTGTCCCTATTTTTGCTTGGCAACAAGTTTCTTTCTGGCAAAGCATGTCGCCAAAAGTTTTGGCTGCGGATAATGAAGATATTCAAGATGATATTTCTGATGTGCAAAAAAAAATTGATAGAGAACTGAAGGCGAAAAAATTATTAGAGCAAAATCTTGGTCAAATTCAAGGGGCAGTTGCTTCAACCGTGAAGGAGATAAGCAAGACACAATCTGTGATCGTGGAAACAGAAAAAACAATCTCTCGCAAAGAGGCAGAAATAAATAATTTGAATGACAAAGTGGAATTGCAAAAAAGCATGCTCAAGGGATTATTGCAACAAATTTACTATAATCAGGGGCAACCAATCTTGAATGTTGTTTTGGCCAAGAGTAGTTTAAGTGAGGTTTTTTCAGACACTGATCATCTGTTGACTGTGGAGGACAAAATTTTGGAAATTTCTTCGCAAATTGCTGAAACAAAATCGCAAATTGAAAATGATAAAACTGAACTTGCTGAAGCAAAGGAAAAGCACGAGGATATTTTGGATGAAAAAGTTGATCAAAAACAAGGATTGGTGGCTGATCAAATGGATGTGCAAGAAGACATTGAGAGCAAGGATGCCATCATTTCGAAATTACAAAAACAACTTGCTGAACTCCAAGGAGATTTGAATGCTCTTTCCGGAAAATCATATAATGCTTCAGATATTCGCGAGGCTGTTGAAGATGCTAGCAGGGAAACTGGTGTTCCCGAGGGAGTACTATATGGATTTTTGAAAATGGAAACTAATCTTGGCGCAAACACAGGAAAATGCACCTATGATCAGGTAGAAAAGGTTTCATTGGCTAATTATAAAAAATACGGATCAAAGTATAAAGCATCGATAGCTCTTCTGTATAGACGTCATGATATCTTTGATGATTTGGTAAAAAAACTTGGATATAGCAAGGATAAAAAAGTTTCATGTTCTCCTTCTGGCTATATTGGTCAGGGTGGGGCAATGGGTATTCCTCAATTTATGTCAGATGTGTGGCTTGGATATTCTGCAAGAATATCATCTGCAACTGGACACAAAACCCCGGACCCGTGGAATTTGACTGATGGTGTGATGGCAATGGCGATTAAGCTCCGAGCTGCAGGTGCAACTTCCAGTAGTGCATCGGTAATTAAAAAAGCTTCCATAAGTTACCTGGGAACATACCACGCACCTTATTACAATGGAATTGTGTATTGGTCAAAAAACTACAAATTACTTTTTCAATAATTAAAATCTTATGAAATTCGGAGTTGCGGTCAAGGGTATTGTGCGTAAAGATGGAAAAATTCTTATTGTTAAGCGCGCTGAGAGTGATAATCATAGACCAAATAATTGGGAAACTGTTGGAGGTGGAATAGACGAAAATGAAACTCCGCACGAAGCGCTGATGCGAGAGGTTATGGAAGAAGCTGGTCTTGATGTAAAAATTGTTGAACCATTCAATGTTTTCAGTTTTAAAAAAGATGATGGAGAAATAAAAATCGGTATAACATTTTTGTGTGATTGGATAAATGGAGAAGTTGTGCTAAGTGAAGAACACAGTGAACACAAATGGATTGAACCTGACGAATTTGCAAATTTTGAATCAGTTCCATCGTTGCATGAGGAGATTAAGAAATATTCGGAGAAATATTATGAATAATAAAGAAAAATTTTATATTACAACCACTCTGCCATATGTGAATGCTGAGCCGCATGCTGGTTTTGCAATGGAAATAATTGAGGCCGATGTGTTGGCACGTTTCAATCGTCAGCTTGGCAAGGATGTTTTTTTTAATACTGGAACCGATGAACATGGCTTGAAACTTTTTCGTAAGGCGCAAGAACTTGGTATGGATGTGCAAGATTATGTTGATCAGCAAGCAGAAAATTTTAAAAGCTTGAAAGAGATTTTAAATATTAGTTATGATAATTTCATTCGCACCACTGATAAGCACCATATTGTGGCTGCGCAGGAATTTTGGAAACGCTGTGAGGCTAATGGTGACATCTACAAAAAAAGTTACAAAACAAAATATTGTGTTGGTTGTGAATCAGAAAAAACAGATTCTGATCTTGTTGATGGAAAATGCTGTGATCATCCCAATATGGAAATTGAGATTATTGAAGAGGAAAATTATTTTTTTCGTTTTTCAAAATATCAAAAACCACTCTTGGATTTGTATGAAAAAAATCCTGAATTTGTTTTGCCTAAGCATAGATTAAAGGAAATTAAAAATTTTGTGGAAGGTGGCTTGGAGGATTTTTCCATTTCGCGTCTCAAAAACAAAATGCCATGGGGAATTGCGGTTCCGGGAGATGAAGATCAGGTAATTTACGTTTGGTTTGATGCGTTGATTAATTATATTTCCACTTTGGGTTGGCCTAATGACATGGAAAAATTCAACTCTTTTTGGCCAGGAGTTCAAATTGCTGGAAAAGATAATTTGCGTTTTCAGTCTGCAATGTGGCAATCAATGCTAATGTCTGCAGGTATCGAGCCATCAAAACAAATTTTTATTAATGGTTTTATTACTGTTGACGGTCAAAAAATGAGTAAAAGTACTGGCAATGTTATCAGTCCTGCAGAAATGGTTGAAAAATTTGGAGTTGATGGGACAAGATATCTTCTTTTGAGTGGTGGAAATTTCGGCGAAGATATGGACATTACCTGGGAAAGAATGACTGAAAAGTTTAATGCAGACCTTGCTAACGGACTTGGAAACCTTGTTTCACGCGTGGTGAAATTATACGAAAAAACCGACAAAGATTTTTCCATGTTCAGTGATTATAATGAAGTCGTCACGAAAGATGACCAGTATAGTTTTTTTAGTAAAGAGGAAGCATTTCAGATACAATATATGCGTATTAGTAATGTTTTGGACGTTTGCATGAGTAATGTAAAAATATTAAATAGGAAAATTGAAGATAGTAAACCTTGGGAGCTGGAAAAAAGTAATAAGGATCTATTTGAAAAAGTAATGAGTGAGCTGGTTAAATCCTTGTCGGCACTTTCCATTGTATTATTTCCGCTTTTGCCTGAAACTTCCCAAAAAATAAAAACCGCCCTTGAAACTAAAGTTGCTGAGCCTCTTTTTCAACGCATAAAATAATATCCCTAATGTCATCCTGAACTTGTTTCAGAGCCTGTCCTGAATTTAGTTCAGGAATCTCGGTTATAGCGAGTAAACTGAAATAAAGAAAGTAGATTCTGAAACAAGTTCAGAATGACACAGAAGTGAAATTTGTACATTTGTATATTTGTACTATTGTTTAGCGGAGTGAGAGAAATGGAAGAGTGCTTTCATTTCCGAGCGAGCGACAACAACAACTCTGTTATATTTGTAATTCGTAGGGGTGGATACTTTTTTTAACACCCAAAACTAAATTAAAATCCTATGAAGATTGCAATTAGTGGCAATGTCTACATGTTGCCAGATATTATGGAAGTTCAAGAAGAATTGGAATTAATGGGGCATGAAGTTGTGCCAACTTTTGAGTTTTTGGATCAGCTTTCTGAAAATGATGAAGAAAAAAAACGTGAAAATAGGGCATCATTTTTTGAAAAGTTGAAGAATTCAGATGGATTATTGGTTCTTAACAAATCACAAAAGGATAAAAAAGAAGATTATATTAGTGGCAGTTCTTTTCTTGAGATGGGCTTTGCTCATGCTCTGGGAAAAAAAATATATTTATTGCAAGGAATTCCCGAAGTTACATACAAGGATGAAATCATGGCTATGAACCCCGTTGTGTTAAATGGTAACCTGGATAAAATAATGTAGAGACGCATTGCAATGCGTCTCTACGCAAGTTCATGAATCTTTTCGATACACACGCCCACGTCAATTTCAATGCATATAAAGACGACGGAGAAGATGTTCTTCGTCGCTGCCTTAATGATGGTATGAATGTGGTTAATGTTGGTTCGCAATATTCAACCAGTAAACGTGCCGTGGAATATGCACACAAACTTTCCGGAGTCCGACTCCGAGCCCGGAGTCGGACTCCGGATGAGCAAGGCGGCGTTTGGGCAGCCGTTGGGATTCATCCTGTGCATTTAAAAAAGGGAAGTTTCACACACCATGATCCTTGGGAATTGAGCGAAGAGCCTGCCTCATCGGCAGGCAGGGAAATTCCGACAGTGGGTGAGCAGCTTGATTATCAAAAATATTTAGAACTGGCCAAAGATGAGAAAGTTGTGGCTATTGGTGAAATCGGTTTGGACTATCATCACTTTGTAGAAGAAGATGATGTGGAATTTTTGAAAAACTTGCAAAAAGAAACTTTGATTGAATTTATAAAACTTGCAAATGAAGTGCAAAAGCCAGTAATGTTGCATTGCTGGGATGGGTATGATGACCTTTTGGAAATTTTGCAAACGCATTCTGTGGATAAAAAAGGAATAGTGCACAGCTTTATTGGATCGTACAAAACTGCGCAAAAATTTATTGAACTTGGTTATGTGATTGGACTTAACGGGATTATAACGTATGGAGAAAGCTATGATCGCCTAATCAAAGAAATTGATTTGAAAAACATCGTGATTGAAACTGATTGCCCATACCTAACTCCACGCCCCCTGGAAAAGGGAATTCGCAATGAACCACTTTTTGTCAAAGAAGTTGCCCAAAAAATCGCCGATGTGAAAGGTGCGACGCTTGAAGATGTTGCGCAAATAACATCGCAAAACGCAAAACTTATCCTTAACTTGTCATCCTGAATTTATTTCAGCATGACAACCAAGAAAATGTAAAAGCCGCTCACGATGATTCTCGTGTGAGCGGCTTTGGCGATAATTGTGACAAAACTTTAACTTCTTACAAATTCCTTGATATCCGCATTGTAACTGATGTCTTGCGGACTTTTGTCTATTAGATAAAAAATCTTTTCGATCAGATCGTATCGCGAGGCATTGCCTCGGTAGTTGTAAATAGCATGACTAGCTGCCCTTGCTTGCATGGCTATTATGATATGAGTAAGGATAATCTCTTGTTCGGCATTAAGTTTATCGCTGATTTTTACCACAACATCAAGGGCTTGCTTTGTGGCAATAAGTTCACTTGAACGCATATTGTCTATATCATAAAATATCCGTTGAAATGCCAGGCATAGGTCTTGTG
This sequence comes from Candidatus Moranbacteria bacterium GW2011_GWE2_36_40, assembly GCA_000991645.1. GTDB lineage: Bacteria > Patescibacteriota > Minisyncoccia > Moranbacterales > GWC2-37-73 > UBA12068. The sequence goes on along the minus strand of LBRX01000034.1, from coordinate 237 downwards.
GATTTAAGGTGGGAATTTTGGCCAACTCATCAATAAGTGTTGTATTCATGCTTGAGAATCTCCTTTTGTAAAAGAATAATCGGCACTGCCGAAGTATTATTGTGGCATAATATCTAAATTATGTCAAGTTTAGATGTATTTCCCGAATTCAAACCCCGAAGCCCTTTTTCTGCTATCATATGGAGTTAACCAAATTAACCCATTATGAATATGCCAAAAGGAAAAGAACTGACCTTT
>LBRX01000033.1 GCA_000991645.1 Candidatus Moranbacteria bacterium GW2011_GWE2_36_40 | reverse complement strand
GGTTTCATAGATGAGTGTTAAAATGTTATGTCAAAAGTTTGTACGACCTATGACTATATTTTAACACTAATCCGTGGTTAACTTAAGACCACTTATATGATAAAAGAAGCTAAAAAGCCAAGAGTAATTGTGGGGATGAGCGCTGGGGTGGATTCTTCGGTGGCAGCTGCACTCCTGAAAGACCAAGGCTATGATGTTGTGGGTGTTTTTTTGCATTTCTGGAAAGAACCAGGACAAGATGAGCTCAGAGAAAATAAATGTTGTTCTTTGGAATCACAACAAGACGCTCGCAAAGTTGCGCAAATTTTGGATATTCCTTTATACACCGTGAATGCCGCTCAAGATTTCAAGAAAGATGTCGTTGACTATTTCTTGGAAGAAACCAAAGCTGGTCGAACTCCAAATCCTTGTGTGGTTTGTAATGAAAGAATCAAGTTTAATTTTTTGTTCAAAAAAATGCTAGAAATGGATGCAGATTATGTTGCAACTGGGCACTATGCAAATATAGAAAAAATTGGAGAAAAATATCATCTCTACACATCTTCAGATGAGGAAAAAGATCAAACATATTTCTTGTATTCATTGAATCAAAATCAACTTTCACGAATTTTGTTTCCTTGTGGAAAATATAAAAAACCTCAAATTCGTAAGATAGGAGAAAAACAAAATTTGCCAGTTTTTGATAAAGAAGATTCTCAGGGACTATGTTTTACACCAGAAAAAACTCCAACCAAATTTATCAAGCGTAATTTGAAATTGTCGCCAGGAGACATTATTACTACAGAAGAAAAAAAAATCGGTACACATGAGGGCTTGGAGCTGTATACAATAGGGCAAAGAAAGGGAATCAATATTGGTGGCAATGGACCATATTTTGTGGTTGATCGTGATTTTAAAAAGAATCGTCTCATTGTTGCAAATAATGAGCAAGATGAAAAGATATTTAAAAAAACAATGACAGTTGAAATCAAAAATTGGATTGCAGATGAGCCAATTTTGCCAAAAGAAGTGAATGTGAAAATCAGATATCGTCATCCTTTGGTGCGTGGTACTTTGCAACATACAACATACAATAGACAACATACAACAAGGGCTCATAAAAATACGAAAAATGAAACTTATGTGGTAGAATTTAAAGAGGCACAAAAGGCGGTGACGCCGGGGCAAAGCGCAGTTTTCTATGCTGATGACAATGAGGTGCTGGGTGGAGGAACAATTATTGGATAGCTTATTAGCTTGTAAGGCTTTAGCTTTTTAGAGAAATGCAGGAGTAAATTGTATTAGACGAATGTTTGGTTCAAAAAAATAATCATTGAATTTGGCTAAAAAGCTAATGCCTAAAAAGCTATGAATATGAATCCTGAGTTGTTGGCACAAAAAAAGAAAATGCAAATGGAGATTATGCTGAAAGATTCTGATGTGAAGAAAAATGCACGTGAGGTTATGCAGGCAGAAATTGAAATAAGAGAGCTTAAGCAGAAACAAAATCAATTGCAAGTCGAGCTTGTTTTGAAAGAAAATCTCCTAAAAAAATTGGTGGCTACTCGTATGCAGATTCAAAATGAATTAATAAAAATGAAGCACCAGATAAATAGTCTGGGTCGTTAAATTTAATTAATAAAATGATAAATATATGATTTATTTGAAAAAGTTTTTCTTGGAATATGCAGAAAAACAAGAGTTGGATCTGCTTGATCGTACCAAGGATTATATTCGAGATGTTGAAAGAGAGATGGAAAAAAATAGGGAAGAAATTGATCCTGTCACAGTTATTGAAAAGCTACATAAAATACAAGAGCTGCACAAAAAATTGAATGATGCTGATTGGCGCATTGTTGAAAAAGAGGTTGTAAAAATGAAATAATTTTTTGTAATTTTCTCAAAATATAGAATGAATATAAAACCTAACACCTAAAACCTATTACTATGACTGCAAATGAACTGCGCACAAAATATTTGGATTTTTTTAAATCAAAGGGACACACTATTATTCCTTCGGCTTCTCTGGTACCGCGGGAAATTGATGGCTCGACACTTTTCACAACCGCAGGAATGCATCCCTTGGTGCCGTATCTTCTGGGTGAGCAGCACCCGGGCGGCAACCGTGTGGCTAATGTGCAAAAATGTGTGCGTACGGGAGACATTGATGATGTGGGAGACAATCGTCATCTAACTTTTTTTGAGATGATGGGGAACTGGAGTTTCGGAGATTATTTCAAAAAGGAAGCGATTGAGTGGAGCTACGAATTTTTGACTGATCCAAAATGGTTAGGACTTGATAAAAACAGATTATACGTGACGGTTTTTAAAGGCGAGAATAATATTCCACGTGATGAGGAAGCAATTGCAACTTGGCAAAAAGTTTTTTCAGATGCCGGGATGGAAGTTGAGGTTGCAGGTGAAGATGAAATGATCAAAGACAATGTGCGTATCATTCCACTTGGAACTGATGATAATTTTTGGATTGCAGGTGCAACAGGACCATGTGGAGGCGACACGGAAATGTTTTATGATATGCGTCCTGAAGAAGGAAAACTCGAGGGAAAATTTGGAGAGTTGGTTGATAGTTTTAGAATTATGGAAGTCTGGAATAATGTTTTTATGGAGTTTAACAAAACGGCTGAAGGAAAGTATGAAAAACTTGCCAAGCCAAATGTTGACACTGGCATGGGAGTTGAAAGGACGCTGACAGTTCTTGATGGGGAATATACTGTTTTTGAAACTGAATTATTCAAGCCACTTTTTGAAAAAATAGCTGAAATTTCTGGAAGCGGTTATCAAGATAGCGACGAAACAAAAAAGGCCTTTCGCATTATTGCTGATCATGTTAGAGCAAGTGTTTTTATGATTGCCGATGGCGTGACGCCACTTAATACTGGAGCTGGTTATGTCCTTCGTCGTTTGATTCGTCGCGCAGTGCGTTATGGAAAACTCTTGGGAATTGAAAAAGATTTCACAGTTTCAATTGCTGAAATTGTGATTCAAAATTTTGGAGATTTTTATCCAGAACTCAAAAAGCAAAGAGAAGTTATTTTTGCAGAATTGAAAAAAGAGGAAGAAAAATTTCAAGAAACGCTAGAAAGAGGAATAAAACAATACAAGCTTAAAGCGGAAACTGGAAATTTTCAAGTTATAGGTGGAGAAGTGGCTTTTGATTTATATCAAACATATGGATTTCCTTTTGAATTAACAAAAGAATTAGCAAAAGAAGACGGAATAGATATAAATGAAAAAGAATTTGAAGAAGAATTAAAAAAGCATCAAGATCTTTCTCGCACGGCTTCGGCAGGAATGTTTAAAGGAGGATTGCAGGATTCTGGAGAAGAAACAGCCAGATTGCATACTGCAGCACATCTTCTTTTGGCTTCACTTAGGCAAATTTTGGGCAATCATGTGTTTCAAAAAGGTTCCAACATCACGCCAGAGCGACTACGGCTTGATTTCTCGCATGCAGAAAAAGTGATGCCTGAGCAGCTCATATTGATAGAAAACCTCGTAAACAGAGCAATAGAGGCCAAATTGGACGTTTTGAATGAAGAAATGACTCTGGACCAAGCTAAAAAGCTAAATGCGATGGGAGTTTTTGAATCAAAATATGGCGAAAAAGTGACTGTATATTCAATCATTAATGACGCCGGAGAGGTGGTTAGTCGTGAAATTTGCGGTGGTCCACATGCTAAAAATACTGGAGAATTGGGACATTTCAAGATTCAAAAAGAAGAAGCCTCTTCTTCCGGGGTAAGACGCATTAAAGCTGTATTGACATAGTTTTGGTTTTCGGTTATACTGATTTAGTAACTAAATGGCTTAAATTATACATAAAAAAATGTTAGCAATTATCAAAACAGGAGGAAAGCAATACAAAGTAGCTGTCGGGGACAAGATCAAGATTGAAAAACTTGAAGGAGAAGCTGGCGCTGTGATTACTTTTGACGAAGTGCTTTTTGTTGGAGATGAAAAAGATGTAAAAATCGGAACTCCTTTTATTGAAGGCGCAAAGGTTGAAGGAACTTTGATTGAGCAAGGACGTCACAAAAAAGTTTGGGGAATCAAGCACAAGCCAAAGAAAAGATACAAAGTTAAATTCGGACACAAACAACTTTATACTGAAGTGGAGATTACGAAAATCGCGTAGTCATGTAACATACAACAAACAACTTTCAACCTACAACAAAATACACTTTGAATATGAAAAAGCCCCGCGGAGTCCGTGGGGATTTTTTTGTGGTCATCTGATTTCTTCAACTCCTAATGCTGTCTTGATGGCCGACAAGTCGCATACAGCCATTGATTTAAAGCCTTTACTTTTGGCTCCTGTGTCTTTAAGATAATTCTTTTCTGAAAGGTATTTTCTGGCGGATGCACCAGTTGTTCCGTTGTATTTTGCCAGGCCTTCCATTATGAGTAACTCTTCTCCAGCCGATAATCCAACTGATTTTACAGTTACAGTGCCTATTTCGCCATGTACATCTGTATCAGCAAAAATTTCAAATCGCGGACAAAGAATTTTTCCTTCAGGCGTTTTTGCTGAAGTCTGGCTGGTTACGATGCGATGCGTTGCATTTTCAGGATTTCCAATCAAAATTGTTAATGATTCTCTCATGGCAAATCTCCTTTGGTTATTTTAATTTTGGAGCGTCAGCAACACCTTTCATTTTGTTTATTTCAACTGCGCATAGGAGTCCTCGGGCATCCCTTTTGGATATATTTCCGGAAAAAAAATATACACCACTTCTTGCTCTATCTAATCGTACATGAATTTCAAGTAAATCCCCAACTGTTATTGAGGAAACATGTCTGATTTCTTCGTAGCCTACAACTTTTGGTAAACCATTAACAGAATCTGGATTCATAAGTTTAACCAAAAGTGCAGCTGCTTGATTGAAGCATTCATATTGGCAAACGCCTGGATAAAAAATTTTAGCAAAAAAATGTCCAAGAAGAAAAGGGAAATCGCACCACCAAGATACTCTTTTGTATGCGATTATTTCATTCGAGCCTTCTTCATAAATAGCACTCGAAATGAAAAGCATCCAAAAACGGTGAGGCAAAAGCTTCTTGATTTCTTTGCGTCCAAGCCTGATTTGAGAATCGGTCATGTTATCCTCCCTGTTGGAAATTTTATATTAATGAAAAAGAACTGTTTAACTTGCTTCTATATAAAATCAATTGATTTCAAATCATAGCAATTCCTTGCGATTTGTCAATGCTTCCGAAAGTGTTAGTTCGTCGGCATATTCCAAATCGGCTCCAGTTGAAAGACCGCGTCCAAGGCGGGTGATTTTAACACCTTCAAGAGTTTGTATTTTTCTTTTGAGATAAAGTGCAGTTGCATCTCCCTCGGTAGTTGGGTTAGTTGCCAAAATAACCTCGGTAATTTTTTCGTTTTCAATGCGTGAAATAAGTTCAGGAATTTTGAGCTCTGCGCCAGAGTCTCCAACTTGAATAACGCCGCCAAGAACATGATATAAGCCAGTATATGCCTTGGTGCGTTCAAGTGAGATGATGTCGAGCGGTTCTTCGACAACGCAGATCGAATGTTGATCGCGTCTTTCATCTTTGCAATATTCGCAAAGTTCGCTTTCGGCAATATTGAAACATCTTTTGCAAACTTTCATGTTTTTGATTTCCAAAAGATTTTCTGCAAAGTCGCGTATTTTTTCAATATCTTGCTTGAATAAAAACAACACCAACCGTTCAGCCATTTTTGGACCAACTGAGGGAAGGGAACTCAAATTTTTTATCAAGCGCTGGAAAGCCTTAGGATACATACTTGTTAAATTTAGTCTAGTTTTTTTATTTGGTTAATAATTTCGAAGTCTGAATTTTGAATTTCGAATTAAATCTGAATGACATAATGTTTGAAACATTAAAAATTCAATCATTGGAAATTCATTCAAAATTCGAAATTGGAAATTCGAAATTGCGCTACTGCTGTTGGTGTATTTTTTCTAATGATCTAAATGATGCGCTGTTTTCTTGGAAGAAGGCACTGACTTCTCCGACTGGACCGTTTCTGTGTTTTGCGATGATAATTTTTACAATACCTTTGTTTGGAGTGTCAGGTTTTTCACGGTCTTCACGATAGAGGAAGAGCACCACATCAGCGTCCTGTTCAATCGAACCAGATTCTCGAAGATCAGAAAGTTTTGGAATTTGCGGAGAACGTGATTCAACTGCACGAGATAGCTGAGAAAGTGCAATGATTGGAATGTTGAGCTCACGCGCCAAGTTTTTCAGTCCTCTGGAAATTTCAGAAATTTCCTGCACGCGATTGTCGCCGCCGCGTCCTTCCATCAACTGCAAGTAGTCGATAATAATAAGTCCAAGGTTGTTGTCAGCTTGAAGGCGCCGCGCCATTGTGCGCATGCTCATGATGTTGGCGGATGCAGTGTCATCAATAAAAAGTTTTGCTTCCGACAAGATTCCCATGGCTTCACCAATTCTTTGAAAGTCATTATTTTCTCCTTCACTTTGAAGTCGTCCTGTCCTGAGGCGCCACAAATCCACATTGGCTTCAGCTGCCAACATGCGGTCAACCAATTGATCAGCACCCATTTCCAAAGAAAACATTGCCACTGCAGCATTTTCTCTGACAGCCACATGGCGAGCAATATCAAGGGCGAGCGAGGTTTTTCCAACTGATGGTCTGGCTGCCAAGATGAGAAGATCTGATTTTTGAAGTCCTGCCAAAATATTATCCAAATCTGGAAAACCGGTTGGGATGCCACGAAACTTGTTTCCATCTCGATGTAGTTCATCGATGCGGTTGAAAGCAGATTCCAAAATTGATTTGATTGGCATGAAATCTTGTTTGATATATTTTTGTGAAACAGAAAAAAGTTTTTGTTCAGCTTCATCCAAGATCTTTTCAACATCGTCGCCTTCACGAAAACCAGTTTCAATGATTTCGCTGGCGGCATTGATTAGTCTTCGAAGCAGTGCTTTTTTCTGAACAACTTTTGCGTAATGCACGATGTGTGCTGCACTTGGAACGCTTCCAACGAGTGAGGCCAAATAGCTAGACCCTCCAATTTGTTCAAGTTGTTTTTTTTCATCCAACTTGTTGGAAATACTTAAAACATCCAAAGGTTCTCTTTGCTCATACAATTCCAGCATCGCTTCATAAATCTGATTGTGAATGTCTTTGTAGAAGTCGCCAACTTTCAAGAGGTCAGCAATTTTGATTACCGCATCTTTCTCCAACATCAAAGAACCCAAAATAGACATTTCAGCCTCATTGTTGTGTGGTGGTGTGCGCATCGGATCATAATTTTGCGCCGGCGCCTGCTTTGGTTTGTAGTCTTTCCATTCTTTTGCCATAGGGGAAATAGTTTATTAGAAACAAAAGTCTTTGGCAGTATGTCTGGTTTTTGGTCTAAGGCTGTAAGGAAAAACCAAAGACCTATGACCTGCTACTTATCTTACTGCTAATGATCTATGTTACTTATGTCTTGTTCATTATAGCAAGTGTGTGGGTTTAATCAACACTATTGGGATGGATATTTGTACACTCATTATACACCTAAACCAAGCCAAAAACCGCCCAACTATTGACATTTTGGCAAAAAAGGAGTATGATATACGGTTGTATAGTTCTTTAATTTTCAAACCCTGCCAGCAGGGAATTTCATAGCCCATAGGGGCGAAAGGAGCAAGAAGATGGGATGTCCAAATGCGCCAGATAGGGATTTCAAAAGGGGTATGGGAGGAAATCATCGTTTTATTATGTATGATCGGAGAAAAGGACAAAAAATTAATCCTGACGATAGCAATCCAGATCCATGCAGATATCAAACAAACCTTTATCGTTGTCAATACTGTGGTGCGATAGAGGCAATGTAAAGTTAAAATTAAATGTAAAGTTGCGGATAATGACTATAAATCCGTCCCTTATACTGGCAGGTATTTGAGGGTAAGAAAAGAAACACTATCTTTAAACTTTTTAAAAGTATAAAGATTTAAGGTGTTCCTGCTAAAGTTCTTTAGGTTAAAAGGTTACGGGAGAATATTGCAATGCAAAAATTCTCCACTGATCTGAAATCATAATTCAAAAAATTGTGGTTTGAGATGAGGAGTTCATTAAAAAATTCATAGTTATTAGCCCGAAACTCTGCCGGGTCCAGCGGGAAGCTGGTAAAAAGGATGGAGACAATATTCCAACAGCTCGGGACGAGCAAAAGGAGATCAAAATGGAAAGAAAAAAATTCGAAAAAATGTTGAAAAAAGAATGCTGGTACTTGGCTGAAATTTTGTTACGTCAGGAGAGAGTGGATTCTCTGGACGAAGCAAGGCAAAGGTTTGCCAGAGAAGTAAATTTTTCTTTCAGCACAGAAGTCTTGGACGCGGGCAAGTCATGGGAAAGGGAGTGTTTACTTGCATCCTTTGTTCAGACCCCTAACTCAGTCGTCTTTAAGAGGATTGATAAAAATCTTCTTGCCATGACGCCATGTCGGGAAAGTTTTTACAATATGGATGCAGGATGCAGGATTCATAATGTAAAATACTTTGCTGTTGTGGGAAAAAAGATTGTCGAGTTGGAACAGCTGATCGACAATGAGGAAAATAGTCATTTTGTCCCCAATGTGAGAACTCACGCAGAAAAGATCGGTGCTCAGCTAAAGAGTTTTGGCATCGTGCCAGATTGCATAGTTGAGTACGAGTACAAATATAACAGCATAAACAATGATAATCCTGACGACCCAGTCATAAATATCGTTGTTTATAAAAACAAGGAGAAAGAAATTATGAAATGCGTATGTGGAAACGAAATTGATTTTAAAAGTCTCGGTATTGACGAGGCATTGATTGCCATTCAACAGCATGATTGTTTCACTGGGGCAATCGGATGCATCTATAGGAAAGGCCATGACAGTACCTATAGAGACTCCAACATTCAGAATCCCTGCGAAGCAATATCTTGTACAGATGGAAACTTCTATGCCGAGCTTCATAAGGGGCATGGAAGAGTTATGTAAAAAATTGCTGGTTTTCGGGAATGCGTTCGACAAACGTCGATTGCATTCCCAGTCTTTCCAAACTCATAAAGCGATTTGTGGTTTTAGAAAGGAAGTGCTCAAAAAAGTGAGAATTTGTTTCTCGCTTTTTATTTTTGCGCAAAAATGTCTTTTTGGAAGATTGTTTACAAACATTTTTGTTAAAAAATATTTTTACACAATTTGCCTTAAAATGGGCAAAAAATAGGCTAAAAACAAAAGAAAAAATATTCTTTAGCAAAAGCCTTGACAAGATTTTTTTATGTTGCTAAACTGTTTAAGCAATCAGGAAAAGCGATGTTAAATTCATTACGAAACATCAACGCAAAATAGAAAAGATTTAAAAATTTCGGGGACGAGAGAATACATCCCGATGCATATCAAAAGATGTGCGTGAGGATGTGTTTTTTATACTCTCAGAGTATAGCTCTGAAAAGTAAAAAATAGAGAACTTTAAAAAGATGTAATAATAGAACTGATCGCAATCTTTTGCGGTTAGTCCTTTAAGATATCCAGTCACTCTCGAGTGACTGGATTCTGGTTGTTTATTCGAGCTTATAAGTTTTCGCTTCTTTTCTTTAGATAAAGAAGCTACCTGATTGAGCAGAAGTTCGCTTCTGTTTAAATCTATTTATTGAGAGTTTGATCCTAGCTCAGGATGAACGCTGGCGGCGTGGATAAGGCATGCAAGTCGAGTGGGTTTAGGCCCACGGCAAA
>LBRX01000032.1 GCA_000991645.1 Candidatus Moranbacteria bacterium GW2011_GWE2_36_40 | reverse complement strand
AGTTGATAAAAATACAATAGAGCTCAATGTATTCGATTGAAATTTATTGTGTTTTTACCAAAATGTAAAATTTTTTAAGTTTGGCAACAGCGCCATAAGTCTATTGGGGAGAGGAGAAATACGAAGCATGTCATTGATGAAGAAAAAGCGCCACTGGTCAAAAAAATGTTTGAATTATATTCCACTGGAAACTATTCTCTCAATGCTCTGATGGAGACAATGTACAAAGAGGGATTGAGAAGTGGCAGCGGTAAGAAGATTTGCAAAAGTAGAATACATGAACATTTATCAAACCCCTACTTTTATGGAAAAATGCGCTGGATGGGTGAAATATATCAAGGAAAACATGAACCCATAATTTCCAAGGAGCTTTTTGATGTTGTTCAAAAAAGACTTACACGTAAAAATGAAAATCCTCAATATAAAACACACCTCCCAATTTTTAAGGCTAAAATTAAATGCGATGAATGCGGTGGCACCATAACCTGGGAGCTTCAAAAGGGTCATTGGTATGGTCATTGCAACCATTACAAAGAGTGTAGTCAAACAAAGTGGATGAAACAGTATGAGGTTGAGAATCAGCTATTTCCTTTGTTTAATGAGGTCGCTCCAAAAAATGAACGAGTGTTAAGTTGGCTAATAAAGGCAATGAAAGAAAGCCATGTCAATGAAATTGACTACAACAATCAAAAAAGAGAATCACTTAGTCGCATCATTAGGACAACTGATCAGCGCATTGAGCAAGCTTATAGGGATAAATTGGATGGCAAAATGCCGACAGCTCTTTGTGAGAAAATAATGCAAGAATCAACCAAAGAAAAAGAAGACGCTATTGATACTCTTGAGAAATTAAGCAAATCAAGAACTGCATATTATGAGGCTGGTTATGCTATCCACGAACTTGCATTGAAAGCTTCTGCTATTTACCAAAATCCAAAAGCTAAAACAGAAGATAAGCGATTACTTTTGAGCTATATTTTTTCGAACCTTGCATTAAATGCCGATAAAATCAGCCCCAACTACACTTTTGCATTTGAATTTATGTTGAAGTTCATGCCAATGCTAAATGAGGCTTTCGAACTAGCTGATTTTGGCTCTAATAAGGCAAAAGAAGGCATTTCTGCCTCCTTGTGTCCTGTTTTGTGCGCCCGGCAGGACTCGAACCTACAACCCCTTGGTTCGAAGCCAAGTACTCTATCCGTTGAGCTACGGGCGCATTGTGTATAAAATTTTCAGGGGGGTGGCCAGAGGGAATCGAACCCTCGACCAAAGTACCACAAACTTTTGTTTTACCATAAAATTAAAAATTTCTTAACATGTACCCCCACCAGGAATCGAACCTAGATCTTCAGCTTAGAAGGCTATTGCTCTATCCGTTGAGCTATGGGGGCTCTGCTGTGCAACGTGGACGCAAAGCGTCTTTACGTTGTGGGTTATGCAGGATTCCTCCTCGCTCCGACTCGGAGACCTGGGCACTACACACAGAATGCTCGTATTCCTCGCATTCTACTCGCGCCCTTCGAATCCTTCTATAACCCAAATATTTTTTAAAACTCTCAAAAAGAAAAGAGTTTTTAAAAAATGTGGGTTATGCAGGATTCGAACCTGCGACCGTCGGCTTAAGAGGCCGCTGCTCTACCAACTGAGCTAATAACCCTATTTTTCAACAACTAACCAATCATAGCAGCTTTTTTGTTCTTAGTCAATCTGTGTGGATCGTCTATCTTTTTGTGTTGCTAGCAGCTTTTGCCATATCTTTCAATGTTTTTTTGTATGCCTTCCATTCTTCTTCTGACCAATTGGATGGTTTTGCGCTGAGAACAGGACCTCCTGGATGAGGATATTTGTATGGTGAGTTGTATGAACTCTTAAAAACATCGTTAATAAATTCATTTCCAGCTTTGTCGATAACTTTTTGAGTAAAGTATGTCTTAAGTGATCCATCTGGCTCTCTTTGGGTAACATGTGGGCCATCTACTGTCGTTTTTCTCCCATCATCAGTACCATAAAAATCAAATGTAAGCTCTGTGCCTACAATGTTTGTTTGGATAAGGATATGATTTGGAGTATTGTTTTTAAATCTTAGATCTGGATTTGGGACATAGACAGCTGCATCCATTCCTTGAGGACTATAATATGAAACAGGATATGCGTGATTTCTGCGAGCAGTGATTTCTAGTCCTGAGTTAATGGCAGCTCTAAAAGCTGTGGTAGAAACTTGGCATATTCCACCTCCAAATTCTGGCTCCGTTACATTATTTTTGATTACAAGTTCTGGCAGATATCCATGTTCTCCATCAACTTCGCCTAAATTCTTTACAAAAGAAAATTCTTCCCCAGGCTTAATAAGCAAACCATTAAATCTGTCAGCAGCAACTTTTATATTAAAAATTCTGTTTTTTGGTGATCCTTTAAAATTTGAAGCTCCTTTGCCAATCAATGAGGAAATTCCAAGGTTGTTAACATCGCCATAGTTGGTGGAAACTTTTTTTGCTTCAAAGGGAAGCGCAATATTTTTGTTTGAAACGTTTTGGTCTTGATTGAGTGTGTTGATAATAGCTTCAATACTTTTTTCAATATCCAAAGTAATTCCATCTTGAGATTCCCCAAATGATGTTACTACTCCATTTTCTACCTTAAATTTTGCTTCCAGTGGATCGCGATTTGTTTTCCTTGATAGATCTTCTACATGTGCTCTTATCGCGCTCATATCCAAAGAGGAATCAGGCGAAAGGTGCAGATATTGTTTCTGTGTTCTGGTGAGTATTAGGTTGCAGAAAATTTTACTTACTGGGCAATAGCTCGTGTTTCCAAATTCATTTTTAATGCTTGAGGATAGGGAAAAAATATTGTCTTCTTTTGTCCATTTGTCCAGCTCATTCTGCGAGATCTGATCGGAATATTGTCCAACAGTTAACGTCAAAACAATAGCTGCTGGGTCAGCCTTGGATGGATCATTTGAAATTTCAGTTGGAGCTGCTTTGACGGAGTTTATACTAAGGAGAAAAAATCCGAACAGCAAGTATGAATATCTATACATGATTTTAGCATACTGTAATTATTGAAAAGTAACAAGAGTAAAAAAGAAGATAACCCAAATTGAGTCATCTTCTTTTTATAAGTCTAGTATGCAGAACTAAAAATATCTTTAGAATCCACGAACTTGAATGCGCTTGATTTTTGTTGTGTCAGCTTTCGGAAGGCGAATTGTAAGGATACCATTTTTCAAAGAAGCTTCCGCTTTGTCTGAGATAATATCAACAGGGAGAACAACTGATCGAGAAAAATGTCCCCAGTAACATTCTTGATAGTAATAATTTTCAGCATTAACCATTTCTTCATTCTTTCGTTCTCCCTTGATTGTGACCATGTCGTTGTTTATGGAAACATCCAAATCTTCAGGTTTAACTCCTGCTATGGTTGATTTTATAACAATCTCTCCTTCAGTTTGATACACGTCAATGGTTAATTGTCCTTCAGCATCAGAAGAAAAATTTTCTTCTTCCACAAAAACATTCCTTTGAGGTTGAGCATGCATAATCATTTCGGCTTCTTCCTCTTCGGCATATATTGGCATTGATGGATTTTGACGACCATCTGGTTCAATTGATGTTGCGCCGGTAACTCTTTCAAAAAAAGATTTTTTTGTTTTAAGCATAGTTTTATTTTTTCAAAATCAATTATTTTGTGGCATGTTTTTTGGCCTCAAAGCAGTTGATTCCCCCTGTTTAAGAATTAATTTCTGATAATAATATTATAGGATATTTGTTAGTCTTGTGCAAGCTTGGAATTAATTTTAAAAAAATTAATAATGTTTAGAAGCACTAGTAATGATAATAAAAATATGATGGTAATATTTGTGGCAAAAGTTCTTTGTATGATTAAAAGGTTGTATATTGAGTGAAAAAAGGTGACCAGGGCAACTGTTGTCAGAAAAGTCAAAAATTTTCCAGGATTTTTTGTTGCCACAAAATAACCAATGAGTCCCGCTGATCCCAAATGGACAATAGCTATCTCGCAGATAAATTTTGTTTGTATTGCATCACCTGACATGTTGGCGAGTAGCATTTCAGTTGCAAAAAAACCCAATCCAACAAACATAGAATTTATTATATAAAATCTGTTTTGAGAAAAAGTGTCAATTTGTTTTGAAATAATAAGATATTTGAAGCTTTCTTCAATAAATGCACCTATTAAAATGAATTGTGGAATCACGAAAAGCTGTTGGAATGTTATGGTTTTTATATCCAAATTTGTCCAAGAAAAAAAACCTATATAGATGATAAGTTGAAAAATCAATGCACCAAGAGCCGCAATAATTCCCCAAAAAAATGATTCAAGTTGACGCATAGAACCGATATAAGACTACGAAATTAATACGAATCTGTGAAGATCATAGTTATAAAGAGGCTAAATGTTTTTTGAGTTCGGCAAGTTCAGCTTGTTTTCTTTCAAGAGTTTCTTTTTGTTGAGAAATAACTTCTGCTGGAGCTTTGGAAACAAAATCTTTATTGCTCAATCTTGCTGTTGATCCGGCAATAAATTTTTCAAGATTTACTATTTCTTTTTCAGCTTTTGTTTTTTCTTTTTCAACATCAACAAGACCATCAAGCGGAATTTTTATAACACATTCTCCAACAACTCTCTGAATAAAACCACCAATAAGTGTCTTATTAAATTTAATAACAGAAATTCCTGCTGATTTCTTTATAAAATCTGCGTTGTCTAACAATACTTTTTTGGATAATTCAGAGGTTGTTTCTATCCAGAGTTCTATTTTTTTGGTGGATTCTATATTTTTTTCTTTTCTAACATTTCTTATTGTTTTGTTGAGTGATAATACAAATGGAAAATAGGAAGAAGTTTTTGTTTGCTTGTTCTCTTTGTGAGCTGGCCACTTTGAAATCATTAATAATTCTTTCTCTCCTGCCAAAGTCCAAATGTGTTCAGTCACGAAGGGGATAAATGGATGCCACAATTTGAGTAATTTATCCAAAACATACCCAAGCATTTTTTCATTTTTCTCTATTTTTTGAGCTTCAATATACCCATCTGCAAATGAATTCCATGTAAATGTTTTCAACAAGTCAGCTGCAACAGAGATTTGTTTGCTTTCAAACAGTTGATTTGTTTTTCCAATTAATTCATTCAAGCTTTCAGCAATCCAACGATCTGCCTCTGAGTTTATATCTTCCTCGGAAATATCTTCAACCAATTTGAAATTTTCTTGGGAAAGGCAATAGCGTGAAATGTTCCAAAGTTTGTTGGCAAAATTTCGAAATGTTTCAATTTTTTCTTCATACAGTCGTGAGTTTTGTCCGGGGGCACTATCCATGATAAGACTCATGCGCAAAGCATCAGCGCCAAATTTATCAATAACAGTGAGTGGATCAATTCCGTTTCCTCTTGATTTGGAAAATTTGTGTCCATCTTTGTCGAGCACGAGTCCAGTAAAAAATAAATTTTTAAACGGAACTTTTTTTGTTGTATAAAGACTCATCATGATCATTCGCGATGACCAAAAAAACAAAAGGTCGCGCCCCATAATCATCATATCTGATGAGAAGAATGTTTCAAAATCCTTTCCATTTGATTTTAATGTGGTATATGGCCATTGAGACGATGTAAACCAGGTATCAAGAGTGTTTTCATCTTGCACCACCGCTCCGCCACAATGTGGGCAGCTATCAATTTTTTCAATGGAAACTATTGGTTCACTGCATTTTGGTTGTGAGTTGTGAGTTGTAAGTTGTGAGTCATTACAATACCAAACAGGGAATTGTGGTCCCCACCAGATCTGCCGACTAATACACCAATCATGCAAATTGCCAAACCAATCAGCGAGTATTTTTTTGAAATTGCTTGGAAAGATTTCAATCATTCCACTTTCAATTGATTTTATCGCTTCTTTCTTTAGGGAATAATTTTCCGCATTAACATTTACAAACCATTGATTTGAAGTGAGTGGTTCGATAATGGTTTTGCAACGTTCGCAAATTGAAACACTGTGCGTCATCTCTTCAATTTTTTCTAGCAAGTTTAATTTTTCAAGATCTTTAAGAATTTCTTCTCGCGCTTCGTGTGTGGTAAGTCCTGCATATTTTCCACCAAGATCTGTTATCAACGCTTTTTCGTCAATGATTTGGATTTCTGCTAGTTTGTGATCTTTGCCGATTTCCCAGTCAAGAGGATCGTGAGACGGTGTTATTTTTACAGCGCCAGTTCCAAATGATAAATCAATACGTTTATCTGCAATGATTGGAATGATTGTATTTTGCAGTGGCAAAACAATATTTTTTCCAACTAATTTTGAATAATGCTTGTCTTTTGGATTAACTGCTACGGCAGTGTCTCCCAACATTGTTTCTGGGCGAGTTGTTGCAACTGTTATAAATTCAGTTGAATTTTCAAGTGGATATTTAATAAAATATAGTTTTCCAGGAGTTTCTTTGTGCAAAACTTCCACATCGGAAAGTGCGGTTCCACAGCGTGGACACCAGTTGATAATTCTTTTTCCTTTGTAAATTAAACCATCCTCGTGCATTTTTACGAAAGTTTCAAGTGCAGTTTTGAGCACATCCGGGTCAAGTGTAAATTTTTCTCGTGACCAATCAGCAGAGATCCCAATCTTTTTTTCTTGGCTGCGCATATAATTTGCACGGTCAATGCAAAAGTCATAAGTTTTTTTGTAAAAATCTTCGCGTCCAATTTCTTGACGAGAAAGCCCTAGCTCAGCTTGTATTTTTTTTTCAAAAACAACTTGCGTTTGAATTCCAGCATGATCTTTTCCAGGAAGAAGCAATGTTTTTTTGCCGTTCATTCGAGCGTAGCGACCAAAAATATCCATCACGGTATATCCACTAGCGTGACCAATATGTAATTCGCCATTGGCATTCGGTGGGGGAAGGATGTTGCAATAAGCTTCTTTTGAATCTATATTATCAGGATTAAAACAACCACTTTGTTCCCAGCGAGCATAAATTTCATCCTCAACTTTTTGCGGTTCGTATATTTTTGGAAGTTCTTTCATTCGATTTTTCTTTATATAAAAGCTTTAATATATATCTATAATATCAGTATAAAGAATATTTTTCAATGCTACTTCATTTTTAAATTAGCATCAGGCTGAAGCGCTTTCCAATTGTTTAATGTTTTTTTCTTTTGCAAGTCGGACATTTTTTCCCAGCGAAAAGCTGCTGCAGCCCCAACCATAGCGGCGTTGTCACCAGTTAAAGTTAAATCTGGGACAAGATAGGACACATCGGACAGATTATTTTCAATGGCTGTTTCAAGTTGTTTTCGAAGCTCTGTGTTGGCACTAACTCCGCCAGCTAATAAAATTGTTTTAGGTTTGTAGAGTTCTGCAGCTTTTAGGGTTTTTGCAATCAACACATCAACACAGGCCTGCTGAAATTCGTGGCAAATTTCGGCGATATATTTTTTATCCTTAATTAAGTCAGGATTTTTTTTGGTTTCATAGAGCACAGCAGTCTTGAGTCCAGAAAAAGAAAAATTAAAATTCTTTTTATGCAACATCGGCCTAGGGAAGGTTAGGTTATAGGTGTTAGGTTTTAGGTTATAGGTGGGGGATGTTTTGATTTTTGATTTTTGAATATTGAAATCTGTTTGATTTTTGTTTTTTGTATCTTGGAATTTGCTAGCCCATTTGGCGACGCTGGGTCCTCCTGGATATCCGATTCCCAAAATTCTCGCGACTTTGTCAAAAGCTTCTCCAACCGCATCATCAACAGTTTGCCCGATTATTTCATATTGCAAATGATCTTTCATTAAAACAAGCTGCGTATGACCTCCCGATACGACCAATGCTAGGGCGGGGAAAGTCGTATCGGAATTTTTAATTTTTAATTTTGAATTTTGAATTATGGAAGGGGAATTTTTTTTGATATTTTTCAATTCCGCATTTTCATTCGAAATTCGAAATTCGAAATTCGAAATTATGCCAATGAAATTGGCATAGATGTGTCCCTCAATGTGATGAATTCCGATAAGTGGCTTTTCCCAGAGATAGGAGAGGGTTTTGGCATAGTTAACACCCACCAGAAGCGCAGGAATGAGCCCAGGACCGCTTGTTACACTGATTGCATCAATCTGGCTGGGTGAAATTTGCGCTTCTTCCAGGGCCATTTTTAGAAGCTTGGGAAAGTTTTTGAGATGTTCTCTGGCTGCCAAATTTGGCACAACACCGCCCCATTTGGCATGCAATTTTACTTGAGAAGAAACTTGATTGGTAAGAACATTGCCTACCGACAGGCAGTTTTCAAGTCCATTTTTCGAGCTGCGCAAAATAGCGATAGCGGTTTCATCGCAAGAAGTTTCAATAGCCAAGATGAGTGTGTTTGACATATATGTGTTATTATTGTAGTATTCAAGGTCAAAAAAGAAATTCCTTACGAGCGTAATATTTTTCAGGAGTTAACCATACATAATCGTTAGACGATCTTATCATATGGCAACAAAAATGAAAAGGCTTACCACCAAAACATCACCGCAAAAGGCACTTCAATTTTTTGGAAACAAAAAAGATCTTTTGGGAATTAAAGAAAAAAAATCATCAAGAAAAAGGAACTCAAAATCTTTGCCTGATGAGATGTTATCAAAAGACCCTGTAAAGTTGTTCTTTGAAGGGACAATTGATTCCACTGAATTAGCGGGATTAAGTGACAATGACCTGATCGAAATTATTCATAAGCAAGATAGGCAAGCATATCGAGAGCTTTTCGGGCGTTATCAAAAAAAACTTTTTGCATATATTTATCACTTGGTGGGAAGTCGCGAAGAGGCTGAAGATATTTTGCAAAATGTTTTTTCTAAAACATATAAAAATATTGGACATTTTGATGTTACAAGAAAATTTTCATCTTGGATATATCGTATTGCTCACAATGAGGCCGTCAATTTCTTAAAAAGAAAAAGCAAGCGGTACACTGTTTCTTGGGATGATATTTCCACAAGCAAGGACAAGTTGGACAGTGCTTCCAATGAGGAGCTTCCTGAGGATAAAATTGGGCATCAGGAAATTGTCAAAGAAGTTGATCAGGCCATGAAAAAAATCTCATCCAAATATCAGCAAGTTTTGCATTTGAGATATTTTGATGAATATTCGTATGAAGAGATCGGGAAAATTCTCGGAAAACCTATTAACACAGTCGGAACACTTATTAATAGGGCCAAGAAGAAATTACTTGAAGTTGTAAAGGAAGAGGGAGGAAAATAACAAAACTATTGATTTATTTTTTGTTTGTGTTAAACTATCCACTGTTACTGTTTTTCTATGAAAATTTCAATTTTCATTTATTTGGAAATTGAATTTTGGTTATTGGAAATTACATGCACCGCATGGTTATGGCGCCATCGTCTAGTGGTTAGCCCGCCTCGACTCGCGTCGACGCGAGGCGGGGACACACGCTTAATCTTATGAAATATAGAGTTTATTGGATTATTAGTGAAGATAGATGCTCGACATATATTGGGTTTTCTGATAACATTGATCGAAGAATAGAGGAACACAGAGATAAAAAAGTTAAAAGCACTTGTGATTTTGGAAATTTTACATATCAACTTGTGGATTTTGCAGAAAATGAGACTGAAGCCAGAAAAAAAGAAAAGTATTGGAAATCATGTGCTGGCAGAAAGCGATTGAAAAAAATATTTTAAAATTGGCGCCATCGTCTAGTGGTTAGGACACCAGGTTTTCATCCTGGTAACAGGGGTCCGATTCCCCTTGGCGCTACCAAGTTAGATTTATCAGCACCACAAAGCTGATTCATCCCGTATAAAAGCCTCAAATCAGGGGTTCCAAACTTCTTACCATCATATTTTATACTTCCTGCAAAGATTAGCTTTTGTAATCTTAGTTTTTTCATATATTCAGCCTTTTTCCATGATTTTGCAGTGGTTCGAACATACGAAAAACAATAATCAAGCATTCCTTCCATTTCAAATTCTTCCTCTCGTTTTTCCTGTATGAGTGAATGCTTTTTATCTATCTGTTCATTAATGAGATTCTTTTGCTCCAAGAAGTCTGCGTCTGTATATTTTCCAGCTCGATGAAAATCAAAAACTTTTTGACGCTCTGCCTCTAGTGCGCTTATTTCTCTACGTATTTGAGCGTTTGCATTATCTATCTTCTTATATCTATTTTGCCATTCATCCAATACAATAGCCTTAAATAATTTTTCATACTTAGAATTAGGCGTAATGTCATCTAAATATTCAACAAACAGTTGCTCAAAAGATTCTTTTGGTATTGATTTTGTTTTATCACAATTTGGATGAGGATGATGATAATATGGGTATTTTGTACCATGCCTGTTTCTTGAGGAACTGCCAGTAAGTGAAGTTTCACATTCTTCACAAACAACTAACTTTCTCAAAGGAAAAAGAGGATTGTTTGCCGAACGTGGAGAGGCGTGTGCTGACTTCATGTAATCAGGTTGGCATTTCGCAAAAAGACTTTCAGATATAATAGGCTCGAAAGTTCCCTTATGTCCACCCCAAATATCAATTTTTCCGCAATAGATTGGATTGGTTAAGATTTTTTGCATTAATTGAGTTGATGGATTTTTTCCTTGCCTTGTTTTCAAGCCTCTATCAATTAAAAAAGAGGCAATCCTTTTATATGTGTAAGTTCCTTTTGAATATTCTTCAAATGCAAGGCGTATCAAATCGCTCCTATTTGGCTCTGGGGTAATATTAGAACCCTTATTAGGTCGATAGTATCCCAATGGTGCTTGCCAGACCCATACGCCCTGTTTTAAGCGTTCTAGCATTCCTTGCATTGTCCTTTCTGTCCTCATGTTATTATCCAATTCTGCAAAAACAGAAATCATACCTTCCATAGCCCTTCCAACTGGTGTTTCATCTATTGTTTCTGTCACTGAACGTAATTCAGTACCTGCCCTTTTTAAGATAGCACGAACCATGACATGGTCTTCTTGATTGCGTGCGAACCTGTCTAGTTTATAGACGACAAAGAAAGTCACGTTATTTTTCTTATCACTGCAAAATGCTAATGCTTTGTTGAATTCTGTTCTGTTTGCTGTTTTTGCTGATTCTCCAAGTTCTATAAAAGGATTCCTTAATATTCTTATGGGACTGTTGCCAATTCCCCTGAAAAACTAAAACCTAGAATTATTGCAAAAACCCCCATTTTTACTGTATAATACCAAATCAAATTAATTACTTCTACATTCAATCTTTTGTATCCAGCTAAACCCAACCTTCCCTTTTAGAATTTTAGGATTTTTAGTTAACCATA
>LBRX01000031.1 GCA_000991645.1 Candidatus Moranbacteria bacterium GW2011_GWE2_36_40 | reverse complement strand
GGTATACTTTCAATAAGTAATAAAAAAATTAAAAGCTATGGAATTGGAAAAATTACAAGGGGTTATTGAAAGCATTTTGTTTGTTAGTGGGGAGCCGATCAAGAGGGTGAAGTTGGCAAAGATCATGGGGCTTGGTGCTGAAGAAGTTGATGCTGCTTTGGCTGTGTTGAGCGAGAAATATGTCTTGGCGGGCAGTGGGCTCAGTTTGCTTGTTAAAGGTGAAGAAGTGCAATTAGTTTCAAATCCTGAAAATGCTGAGTTTGTTGAGGGCTTGGTTAAGAGTGAGCTTCAAGACTCATTATCAAATGCCGCCATGGAGGTCGTTTCAATCATTGCTTATCGCGGTCCAATTTCTAAAACAGAAATTGAAGCTATTAGGGGTGTTAATTGCGCTTATACTCTTAGAAATTTGCTTTTGAGAGGGCTTATTGAAAGAAATGATAATCCAAAAGATTCTCGAGGATATGTTTATGCAATAACATTTGATTTTCTTAGAAAATTAGGAATTGAATCCGTGAAAAATCTTCCAGAATATGGTATACTGTCAGTAGACGAAAGAATAAATTCCATAATTGAAAAATAGTTCACCCTGTTAAATAATTTCAAATTTCTTAAAAAATTTGAAATTAAGATTTGAGTTCGCACAAATAAGACTCAAGTCGTAGGGATTGTAACAAATAATTATAAATAAGTTGTTTCTCCAAAGGAGGCTCAAATCTTATTTAACAGGGTAAATGAGTATAGGGGCGATTATTTTAATGACTGTTTTTTTTCCTTTAAATTCACTCTTGTTTTTGCAAGAGGGTTTTGCAAGTGAAAAATTGGTTCAAGCTGATGAACAAGTAGCTGAAAAAAGCATAGATAGTCTTGCAGAGGTTGTTCCTCAGGTTCAAAAACAGGAGATTATCAAAGCACAGGCAGTTGATGTTCCAGAATATCAACCCATAAGAAAAAATGGAGTTAGAGACCTGGTTGTTCCTGGTGCGCATGCCTCAGTTATAATAGACGCTGATTCAGGAACTATAATGCATTATAATGATGGAAGAAGTCAGCGCCAGATTGCATCTTTGACAAAAATCATGACTGCTGTTTTGGTTATGGAAAAAGTTAAGGATTTGGATGAAATTGTTACGATTGATGAGGAAGCTATTTATGCTGAAGGGACAAAAATAGGTTGTCCACGAAGTGGTTATTGTATTAGTCAAAGGCTTAAACTTGGAGAAAAAATATCAGCAAGAAATTTGCTTCAGGCGATGCTTATGAATAGTGCTAACGATGCAGCAATTGCTTTGTCAAAACACGTTGCAGGTTCGCAAGAGGCTTTTGCTGAAATCATGAACAAAAAAGCAAAAGAACTTGGTCTTTCTGATACAAATTTTTGCACCGCTTCTGGGTTGGATTTGAATGATGAAGCAGCAGCAGCAGGATGTTATTCCTCGGCGTATGATATTGCACGTATAGCAGCTTATTCGTTGAGATATGAAACAATATGGAAAATTTCTCGTATGCCAAGTAATTCAACCATAACTTCATCTGATGGAAAAATTGTTCATACAATTTTAAATACTGATCAGTTACTTGATCAAATGCCAAATATAATTGGTGCAAAAACAGGATTTACTCCAATGGCAGGATATTCATTATTAATGGCTACTACGGATCCAAGCACGAAGCACAAAATAGTTGCAGTTGTCTTGGATGATGCCACAAGATGGCAAGATATTAGAACGATGGCAAATTGGGCTTTTAATTCGTATATTTGGCAATAAATTTATAAAAAATTATGCAATTTGCACAAATTCAAACAATACCAGAAGTTGTTAATGTGCTTAAAGTTCTCATTACGGGCTTGCTTGCTTTTTTGTTGGCATTTTCGATCACGCCATTGTGGACTCATTTGCTTTATAAATATAAGTTTGGGATAAAAATAAAAAGTAAGGATGTGAATGGGCAAAAGTTAACTTTTGTGAGTCAATTACATGCTCACAAGTCTGGCACTCCAACAATGGGCGGAGTAATTATGTGGGCCACTGTGGTTATATTGGCTTTTTCTTCTCATTTTATTTTTCCTTTTCTGGCAAAACTTTTCGATATAAATTTTCTTGCTAGACTTGATTTTTTGAGTCGCAAAGAAGTGTGGCTACCATTATTTGCCCTTGCTTCAGCTGGCGTGCTTGGACTTTTTGATGATGTGATGAGTGTTCGTGGCTGGGGAAGCAATAAGGGTGGTGGAATGCGTTTTGCAATGCGTTTTGGATGGCTGATTGCCATTGCTTCAGCTGGCGGTTGGTGGTTTTATTATAAACTTGGTTGGGACGTTTTGCATGTTCCTGCATTCGGAGACTTTTCAATAGGTCTTTGGTATGTGCCACTTTTTATTTTTGTTATTTTGTTTTCGGCTGTGTCATCAAATGAAACTGATGGTCTGGATGGTTTGAATGGCGGAGTTTTGCTGTTAGCATTTTTTTCTTTCGCAATCATTGCTTTTTTTGAAAACAAAGTTAATCTTGCAGCATTTTGTGCCGCCATGTCTGGTGTGACGTTGGCATTCTTGTGGTTTAATATTGAACCGGCTCGTTTTATGATGGGCGACACAGGTGCCATGTCTCTAGGAACAACGCTTGGTGTTGTTGCGATGCTTACAAATTCTGCTCTCGTACTTTTTCTAATTGTATTTTTGTATGTACTTGAATCAGGAAGTGTTATGATTCAACTTTTTAGTAAAAAATATTTTCATAGAAAAGTTTTTTTGGCAGCACCGCTGCACCATCATTTTGAAGCTAAGGGTTGGCCTGAATGTAAAATTGTTATGAGAGCCTGGATATTTACAATGATGACCGCACTGGTTGGGGTTGTGATTGCGATTTTTGGAATGGGAAGATAAAACCATATAACACAAAACATATAACATGTAACAAATAAAAACAGACAGTATATACGTATAGCATTTTTGTTATATGTTGTATGCTATATGTTTCATGAAAAAAGTGGATATTCAAAAAATTCAAGAAGGTGATTTTACAAATAAAAAAATAATTCTCAGGGCTGATTTTAATGTGGCCCTTGAGGATGGAAATATTAAAGAAAGATTTAAATTGGAGGCTTGCAAAAAAACTGTCCAGCGACTTGCTTCACAACCCGGGACAAAAATTGCCATAATTTCTCATCTTGGACGACCCGCCGCCGTTAAAACTTTGGCGGGCAAGCCAGAAGGAAAGAGGAACAAGGATTTTTCCTTGGAGCAAATCATGGATGAGTTGCAAGCTATTTTGGAGAAAAAAATTGTTTTTATTGATGATTGTATTGGAGAGAGGGTGCAGCAAGCTTTGGAAAATCTTAAATCAGATGAAATTCTTCTCCTGGAAAATGTTCGATTTTATGAAGGGGAAGAGAAAAATGATTCCGAGTTTGCAAAAAAATTAGCGGAAAATTTTGATGTTTTTGTTAATGATGCCTTTAGTGTTTGTCATCGAGATCAAGCCTCTGTTACGGGAATTGTAAAATTTCTTGATAGCTACGCAGGGCTATGTTTGCAGGAAGAAATAAAAAATCTAAATCGTGTGATGCATGAACCTGAAAAGCCAGCAATAGCAATTATTGGTGGGGCTAAAATTGAAACAAAATTGCCATTAATAAAACGCTTTGAAGAAACATATTCACACATTTTAGTTGGTGGAAAAATAGCCAATGAAGCCATTGATCAAAAGATGACATTTTCATCTAAGGTTATTTTGCCAATTGATTTTGCCAAAGATAGACTAGACATAGGTCCAAAAACAATTAAGAGATTTAAGGAAATAATTGCTCTTTCAAAAGTTGTTGTTTGGAATGGTCCGATGGGAAAATTTGAAGATGTGCCCAATGATTTTGGAACCAGACAAGTGCTAGATGCATTAATAGAAAGTGATGCTTTTACATTGATTGGCGGGGGAGAGTCTGTGCAGGTTTTGGAGGAAAGTGGTTTGATGAAAAAGATATCATTTGTTTCAACTGGTGGAGGTGCCATGTTGGAATATTTGAGTGGGAATGATCTTCCTGGCATTAAAGCTTTACGCGTATAAAAATAATAAGTGGTGTATTAATTGAAAAAAATTAATTATGGATAATCCTGAGGCAACAGAAGGTGGCAGCATAGTTTTTAATAAAAAAATAGTCTTAAGTGAATTGCGCTCCGTCAATGCTCGTTCGCTAATGAGTCTATATGTTTCGCAGGCTCTATTGTTTTTAGGTGTACTGTTGATTCTTGGTAATAATTTAGACTTGATAGTTCCAGGTAGTTATTTTGGAGCATTGAGTTGGTTGACACTGGTTGTTTTTTCAATAGGTATTTATATTAATTTTGTTTCCATACCGTACCTATATTTTTCAAGTTTCAATAACTTTAAAAGTAATAATGATTTTTGGGACAGAGAGACATTTTGGATTTTGCCGCTTTTTTTCTTTGGAACATTTTTTTTGCGCAGCAGTGAAATTTCAGTTGCTTTCGCAATGCTCGCTGTATCTGTCTTTGTGATTACTATTGTTCACGTGAAATTTTTTTTGGAAGCTAGAAAAATTCTTGCAAATAACATGGAGAAATCGCTTGCTGGTTATGGTCAGTACTTTGTAACTCTCAAATATTTGAGTGCATATTATCTAATATTGTTGATCTTATTGATTTCATACAATCCATTGCAACATTTTTTCATTTGGATTCGTTTGAATATGTAAATATTAAAAAAATAAAGTATATCCCAGTTGAGTAATCGCCAAATGCGAATTCAACGGGCAAAAAAATATGTTTAAAATTAAAAATATTGAAGCAAGAGAGATTCTTGATTCTCGTGGAAATCCAACTGTGGAAGTTGAGGTTTGGTTGAGTGGTGGAATTTCATCTGTGGCTGCTGTTCCATCTGGAGCTTCAACTGGTAAGTTTGAAGCCTTGGAGCTTAGAGATGGAGATGTGAATCGTTACGGAGGACTTGGTGTTCAAAACGCAGTAAAAAATGTTAATGGTATTATTAGGGATGCGCTTATTGGGAAGGATGCTAGTAACCAGTTTATTATAGATGAGATAATGCTAGAGCTTGATGGTAGTGAAAACAAATCAAATCTTGGAGCAAATGCTATTTTGGGAGTTTCTCTGGCAGTTTGTAGAGTTACTGCAAAAGCGAAAAATATTCCACTGTATCAATATATCAATGAAATATGTGGTTTCAAGACAAAACCATCCATTCCAGTTCCGATGTTTAATGTCTTAAATGGAGGAATGCATAGTGACAGCGGTCTCAGTATCCAAGAGTTTAAAATAATTCCAACCGGGATCAAGACTTTTGCTGAGCAGCTTAGGGCTGGAAGTGAAATCTTTCATAAATTAAAAAAAATCCTTGAAGCAGGGCATCATAGTAGTGGAGTTGGCGATGAAGGTGGTTTTTCTCCAAAACTAGAAAGTAATATTCAGGCTTTGGAACTTATCAATCAGGCCATTGTTGAATCAGGATACAAACTTGGCAGTGAACTTAATCTCGGAATAGATGCAGCTGCTAGTAACTTTTATGATGAAAATGAAAAGCATTATTTGGTAAAACCGGAAGGTGCTCGCTTGGAACGTGAGCGTTTGGTTAGCATGTATAAAGAATGGATTGATAAATATCATATTGTTTCAGTTGAAGATGGTTTGGCTGAAGATGATTGGGAAGGCTGGGCTATTATGACAAGTAAAATTGCTGGTAAAAAAATTCTGGCAGGTATTCCAAAAAATGTTTTGCATGAAAATTTGTTGGTGGGAGATGATTTGCTCGTGACCAATGTTAAAAGAGTTGAAAAAGCAATTAAGGAGAAAGCTTGCAATGCAGTTCTTATTAAAGTCAATCAAATAGGTAGTTTATCAGAAACATTGGAATGTATTCGTTTGGCTAAAAAAAATAAATTGAAAATCATGATCTCACATCGCAGCGGAGAAACCACGGATGATTTTATTGCAGATTTGGCAGTAGGGACAGCGGCTGAATTTATTAAATCAGGTTCACTTTCAAGAGGAGAAAGACTTTGCAAATACAATCGCTTGATGAAAATTGAACAAGAATTAAAATAAGCTTATAAGGTTAAATGCATATGAAGATAATTTGTATTGGATCGGCAACAAAAGATATCTTTTTTCCAACAAGTGAAGGTTTGATTTTTGATACCCCTCTGGAAATCACTTCACAAAAAAAAATAGCTTTCGAACTTGGCGCAAAATATCAGGTCAAGGAGCGCTGGGAATCAATTGGTGGATGTGCCGCCAATGTCGCGCAAGGGCTGACAAAACTTGGAGAGCAGGCGGAATGTTATTCCAAGATAGGCGATGATGAACTCGGACATTGGATAAAAAAGACTCTTACCCAAGGAGGTGTCGGCACGGAAACTCTTGAAATTGAAAAAGAATGTAAGAGCGACCTTTCTTTTATTATAGTGGATATTAATTCCGGTGAGCGGACTATCTTTTCCAATAGGGATGCTAATGATAAACTTGTAATAATGCCGGAAAAGCTTAATCGCGCGCATTGGATTTTTATCAGCTCATTAAATGGCAATTGGCAAAAACATATTCGGGAAATATTGGATATAGCAAAAGTCAATAAAATTCGTATCGCGTTCAATCCTGGACAAAAGAATATCAAAACAGACCTTTCCGAGGTTGCTAATGCGATAAATGTAAGCGAGATATTTTTTGTAAACAAAGATGAAGCGATTGAAATAGTGGGCGGGTTGGGGGAAAATACGATTTTGGAACTTTTGGAAAATGAGGAATATTTGGTCAAGGTTTTATATAAGCTTGGTCCTAAAGTTGTCGTTATTACTGATGGGGAAAGAGGCGCTTGGTGCTATGGCGGAGACAGGCTTCTTCATTGCGAGGCCTTGTTGATGCGAAAAGTTGTCGATACCACTGGCGCCGGCGATGCATTTACTAGCGGTTTTTTCGCGGCGTATCTGAAAAGAAAAAACCTCGGGGAGTGTCTTAAATGGGGAATTGTCAATTCTAGCAATTCTGTGACGGAATATGGAGGACAAAAAGGTCTCTTGAATAAAGTTGAAATTGAAAAAATAGCAGCAAAAGTAGTCATTTCCTGAAGAAATGTTTTTCCAAAATACTAAATTTTTTAGTGGATTTATTTGCGAGTCCACTATTTTTTTATTTTTAAAAAACATGGTATAATAAACAGGTATAAAGATGATAAAAAAAATAAATAAGCATGGGGATTTTTTCTAAAATATTTTCAGGTGGTGGTGACGAATATTATTTGGCACTGGATATTGGCACGGAAGTAGCCAAGGCTTTGGTTTTTAGAATTGATAATCAGGATAAAACTGGAGTTGTTGTTGGCGTGGGAAGAGAACGTCAAAAAAAAGGTAACATGCAAAGCGGGGCTGTTTCTGATATATCTGGAGTTATTGAAACTTGTCAGATTTCAATAAGCAAAGCACTTGAAGAGGCAAAAATAAAAAAAGTCAAAAAAGCGATTGTTGGAATTGCTGGCGAATTGGTAAAAGGAACAACAACTACTGTTCATTATGAACGTGGCAATCCAGATGCTCGTATAGATTTTTCAGAATTAAAAAATATCATACAAAAAGTTCAAAATAAGGCCTACGAAAGAATTCAGGAGCAAATTTCATGGGAGACAGGTCAGGATATTGATGTTAAACTTATCAACGCTGCAATAGTAGATGTTAGGATTGACGGATATCAAGTGACAAATCCCGTTGGATTTCAAGGAAAAGATGTTTCGGTCAGTATTTTTAATGCTTACGCTCCAATGATTCATCTAGGTGCGCTGCAAGCTATTGCAGATGAGCTTGATATTGATTTGCTTAGTATTGCAGCTGAACCATACGCAGTTGCGCGCAGCGTTGATTATGATGATGCTTTGGATTTCAGTGCCATATTTATTGATATTGGTGGAGGAACTACTGATATTGCAGTTGTGAGAAATGGAGGCTTGGAAGGAACGAAAATGTTTGCTTTTGGTGGAAGAGCTTTTACAAAAAAATTAGCACAAGAATTAAGAATTGATTTTGATGAGGCTGAGGAGTTGAAAATAAAATATTCTGAAGGTAAATTGGATGATAATATAAGTTCCAAAATAGAACAGATTTTACTAAGTGATTGTGCTGTTTGGCTTAGTGGCGTTGAGCTTTCGTTAGCTGAATTTGCTGGATCGGATATACTTCCTTCAAGAATACTTCTTTGTGGTGGTGGTTCTGGATTGCCAGGGATAAAAAAAATATTACTTACCGCGGGATGGATTCAAAGTCTACCATTTTCCAAATCTCCAAATGTTAGTTATTTGCAGCCTCGTGATGTGGTTCGTGTTCTTGATCAAACTGGTAAGCTTAAAAATCCTCAAGATGTAACTCCCATGGGATTGGCGAATTTGGTTTTGGATGTCACGGGAGAAGAAAAAGTTATGGCGGGAATTTTGCGTAGGGTTTTGCAAACAATGCAAGATTGAAATAGTTATAAAGTTCATAATGTTGTAAGGTTTGTAAAGTTGCAAGGTTTATTAAGAACCTTAAGAACTTTATGAACTTTAAACTAATAGCATGCAGCAGACATTTTATTTGGATTCAGAAGAAGAAATTTCATCAGTAATAGATCGTCTAAATAAATCTATGGCTGGAGATAATTATTTTGTGGTTCCTAAGCGCGCACTTTTTTTGCAAAGTATTGTTAATTTGAAATTGCTTAAGCGGGAAGCTGATAAGGTTGAAAAAAAGGTTTTCATTGTTACTCAAGATGAAATTGGATCTTCTATGGCAGAGCGTTCAGGAATTGAAGTGTTGAATAATATTGATGAAATTGCTTTTTCTCAGGAACAGGATGATTTTGTTGAAGAATCTGATGATGAAAAAAATGATGATTATAGGGAAATGCCAATTTCTCTTGTCAGTGAGGATGTTTCCAAATCAAACAGGCTTAGTGGTGTTGGATCTAACGAGTTTTATGATTCCCTGACTGGTTCAGCTTTGCAAGCATCACAAAAGTCTTTGGTACCTGAAAAGAAGGTTGACAGGCAAATACCAGTCAGCTTGGATGTTGATCAAAAAAATTCTTTTCGAAAAAAAATAAATAATTCCAGTCAGGATATGGTGCGTTTCAGAGCTGATCAGAAACAAAATTCACAATCACCTGAAAGAAAACTTGATCCTGGCAAAGTACAGTCTATTGAAAGAATGTTTACTGCTTCAGAAAAAGGGAATGTTTCGAAGAATTTACAGCAAGCACCTACAGGCAGAGAGAAAAGAATAAAAAAGGTAATTTTTAGTTTTGTAATTTTGTGTTTAGGTGCTTTTATTTTTACAGCATCTTATTTGTTTTTGCCGAGTGCAAAAATAATGATTATTCCAAACATATCAAAAGAAAAAATTGATCGTAATTTTATTGCCAGTGTTGATTCCACGCAAGAATCTAGTGAGGAAAAAATTGCTGCACGAGTGATTTCAATTGATGTCGATCTTTCTTTGTCATATGAAATAAAATCTTCTGGTTCAATGATTGGTAAAAAATCTCATGGAACAGTTGTTATATATAATGAGTATGATAGTAGTCCTCAAACATTGGTTGCAACAACAAGGCTGGAGACTGAGGATGGAAAAATATTTCGCTTAGTGAAAAATGTTATTGTTCCAGGTACGATGAATGTTTCAGGGGAAATAAAACCGGGAGCTGTATCTGCTGATGTGATTGCTGATCAAGCTGGAGCTGATTTCAATATTGATCAGACAAAATTTACTATTCCAGGATTTAAAGATGGTCCAAAGTACGATAAATTTTATGCAAAATCAAGTGAACCGATGTCGGGAGGATCATCTGAGGGTGAATCTAGCAATGGAGGAAAGATTTCTCAATCTGATATTGATAATGCCAAGCAGAAAACAGAAGCTGCGATCAAGGAGAAAATAGACAAAAAAATAAAGGAAGAGTTGTCTTTTGAAGAGATCGTTTTGCCTCAGGCTGAAAAAATAACCTTGTTGAAATCTTTTGCAAATGCAAGAATTGGAGATCTTGTTGATTCTTTTGAATACACTGTCACCGCCTCTGTTCAGGTGCTTGCTTTTTCTGAGAATGATGTGAAAAATAAAATTCAAAATTCATTGAATGATTCAGCTGTCTCACAAAACGTTAAAATTGATGTCATTAAGATAGAGTATGGGACATCTGATGTTGATTTTGAAAAAAATACTCTTGATTTAAGGATTCATGCGGAAACATTGACAACACCAATAATCGAAACTGAAAGTATCAAAAATGAATTACTAGGGAAAACAGATGATCAATTAACCACAATATTGAGAAAATATCCAACAATAAAAAATGCAAGTATTGAATTTTCGCCTTCTTTTGTGACTAGAATACCGCAGTATTCCAAAAGGGTTGTTGTGGAAATAGGGTCAGAAAATTCTGAAAATCAGTAAATTATTTCAAAAACAAGCCTTTTTGGACCTAAAAATGACTAAATTTGAAAAATGGCTGCATTGGCAAGTAATGTTTTCAAGGCTCTTGTCATAAATACATGATAATGTCATACCATGCGTTTAATAGAAATGTCATACCCTGCTAAGATGGATGGTTAATTTCTAACCAAAATCATCCATGGAA
>LBRX01000030.1 GCA_000991645.1 Candidatus Moranbacteria bacterium GW2011_GWE2_36_40 | reverse complement strand
TATGGTTAACTAAAAATCCTAAAATTCTAAAAGGGAAGGTTGGGTTTAGCTGGATACAAAAGATTGAATGTAGAAGTAATTAATTTGATTTGGTATTATGCAATATCGGCTCAGATTTCTCGATTCCGCTATACTTCACTCGAAATGACATAGTGAGAATATCAAACGGATTTCAAAACATCATAAAACTTTTCTTGAATATTTTTCCAATCAAATCGGCTGACGTTGATTTTTTTGATGTCCCGATAGCCTTCAATCTTTTCGCGAAGTTCATCGATATTCTTGGCTGTGTACAAATTTTCTTCTGGGAGAATTTCAACAGAGCCTCCCATATCACTGCTGAGACATTTTGCCCCTGCAGCAGAAGCTTCCAGGATCGTTGTCGGCATACCTTCAGAGGCAAAACTCGCATTAATGAATAAGTCGGAGATTTGCAAAATATTTCTAATCATTTCCTTTTTCTGCATTCCCATAAAAACAATTCCGTCCTCAAGCTTCTTGTTGGAAACTATTTCTTCCAACTTTTTGCGGAATATTCCGTCGCCCACCACCACAAACTTCCAAGAAATATTTTTCACTTTTTCAAGTGCTTCAATAACATCCTGACAACCTTTTGATGGAACAATCCTGCCGACAAAGGAAAAAACAATTTCGCCATCATTGATTCCGAGTTCTTTTTTGATTTCATTTTTAATAACATTTTCCTGCCAAAAAGCAGCATCGATTCCATTATAAATGGTTTGGACTTTTTTGGCTCCAAGCTTTTTGGCAAATTCACAAACACTTTCGGAAACGCCACAAACAATTTTAGAATTTTTCAAAGTGTACTTCCCCAAAGTATGATCGTAGGTTTTTGCAACAAGCTCCACTAATAAATTTCCATGCTGCACGTAGCCGCTGCCATGCTCCGTGTGCACAACTGGAATGTCATATTTTTTTCCAAATTTGATTCCAAGAAATGATGAAAAGAAAAAACGCGTGTGAGTATTGATGATGTCATATTTATTATCATTGAAAATCTTTTTCAATTGACGATATCCTTTCAGTGTTGGAACAGCATATGTTCTGCCCATGAATTGCCTGCTTTCAATTCTGCGAATCGTAAACTGTCCCCATTTTTCCTGCCATTTTTGCGTTCCAAGCGTGTCAAAAACAATAACCTCAACTTCAAGCTCGCCGTGCGCTTCCAAAAGAGCGCCATACAATCCTTCGATGTATCGCGTGATTCCATTTTCCTCCGGGAAAAAATAAGTTGTCAAAATCGCAATTTTCATAAAATAAAGTTTAATTCAAATTCTTCTTCTCCCTCTGGGAGAAGATGTCATGTACTCATGACAAATGAGGGCACTTACAATAAATTTCTTCAATATCATTCTCTCCCTCCGGGAGAGATGTCCTGTACTCAGGACAGAGAGGGAGCGTTGCAAAACTACAGCTACATTTTAACCCAAGTTTCCGGAACCACATCACTTGTGTTCACTGACTGATCAGCAAACCACTGCTTAGGTGCAATCACAATTTTTTCAGGATTAGCATTAAGCCATGCTCCCCACCAGGAAAAACTACTATTAGCAATGATATTGTGCTTGCAATAACTCATCAAGGTTAACTCTTCGTAGTCCTTCAAAATTCCATCTGAAACATATTTTGTTGGAAAATCAATTTTGAGATTTTCTTTTACCCAAGCGATGTCATCAGAAAAAATATAGAAAACAGGATTTTCAGTTTTTTCTGCAATGTGTCGAACAGCTTTTTCATAATAATCAAGTGAACAGATACCATGAAACTTGCTCGTCGTGGCGCTGGAAACATAATCCCCTCTTCGAATATGAAGAGAAACTGCATTTGAATTTTTAATTTCCTTGGTAATTTCTTTTTCTTCAATGCTAAATTTTTCTTTCAGTGTGAATTCTTTTCTGATCACATCTTCAACGTCTTTGAAATATTTTTCTGTTTGCCAATAGCCTTGAAGATATATGTTATTGCCAGATTCCAAGATTTCAGAAGAAAAATTGAAATGTGGCTCAATAACAAAAGAGTTGCTTTTTTTAAAAAATCCAAATCTTTGTAGGGCCAACACTACGCTCCCTGAAGTATTGCTTTTCAATTTTTCAATTTCTTTTTCACTGGCAAAATTTTCCTGGACACTAAAAATATTCAAAGCATACAATCTTGGGGTTAAAAGTTCTCCTTGATCAGCATATCCCAAAATATCCATCTTAAATTCACTCTCATTTCGTATCGCAAGAGACCTCCCAATTGCATATTGAAAAAGTTGATTCCCCATGCCACCCATCAATTTCACTATAATCATTTATTTTTCTAATAAATTTTTATACATTTTTTCGTATTGCCTTGTTATTTTTTCCCATGAATATTTTTCCTTCCAAACAATAAATCCAACTTCTGACATTTTCTGTCTTTTTTCCCTATCAAAAGCCAATGAAATCAACATCTCTGAAGATTTTTCAATATCAACCCTGGATAATACCATACTATCCTTACCTCTATCTGTAGGAAGCAAGATTCCACTTTTTGACCATTCAGCAATTTCCCTTGAATTTCCAACATCACTTGTCAAAAATGGGGTTTTTGAAGCCATACATTCAAAAAGAACAATTGGGGAACATTCGATGTTTGATGGAAACAGGAACAGATCAGCAGATTTATATGCCGCAACTGTTTCCTCTCGACTAAGTTCTTTTACTAATATCTTTTTCTTGTCGAAAAATCTGAATGGAGAACGATTGAAAAATTTTCCCTTACTATTGCATGATATATAACATCCACCAATTCCACAAATATTTCCAATAATGAGCAATGTTGAATTTTTTATTTTGGCTTTTTTGAAAATTTCAATCGTTTCAGCGTGGCCCTTTACCCCCGTATGTGATCCGACATGCAAAATCAAGAGATTATCCTTTGAAATTCCAAGTTTTTTTCTGATATCAATCGAATTTTCCTTCAGAAATTCATCTTCGCCGGCGCCATTTGAAATCAAAATTCTTTTCTCAATCCCATTTTCTTTGGCAAAATTAACATCGCGATAATCATCAGACAAAAAAACATTCATGTCATATTTTTTCATCCAACTTTTCATTGATTCAAAATACTGGACATATTCCTTGGCATATAGACCCGAAAAACCAGTTGGAACAAAAATCTTTTTTGCTCTAATTTTATCCAAAACATTCAAGGAGATGTCAGTCGCCCATTGCTGTGCCGCAAAATTCGTGATCACATCAAAATCTGACTCGATCAAAAATTTCTCATATTTTTCAACTTCGCCACTTAGGCCTCGCACAAAATTTCCAGAAATTTCAAATTCGGCCAAATTGACACCATTAACGATATTTTCTCTTCTTTCTGAAAGTTTTGTGGTGGCAACCGTAACGTCATGTCCAAGCACAACAAGCCTTTCTGAGAGCTGTTTCACAACTTCTTGCATCCCACCAATTGATGGATGGTAAAATTCAACTGTGTGCAAAATTTTCATTTAATTTCTACTTTATTTTTCTAATTACTTCAGCATATATTTTATGCGCGCCTGGGAAATTTTGCACAAGAGAAGTTTTTATTTTTTCTATTGAAATGCCTAAAAGTGGTTTCTTCAAAGCATTAACAGCATCAAGATGATTGTTATTTGCCTTTTTCAAAAATTCTTCGATATTTTTTCGCTTTTTACCCCACACAATAAAATCATTAAACACTTCTTTTCTTTGTTTCCACACATTAGACTCCACAATACCACGCACACTGTTTGCTGCATCATCCCTATAAATAATCAGTGGCTCAATTAAATAAGCAAAATCTGTTTGAGTTGCCACTCTAAGCCAAAAAGCATAATCTTCAATTGTTTTCAATGCCTCATCCTCTGGAAAACCACCAGCCTCATCAAACAATGATCTATGGACTATTGTTGAACTTGTTATGATTTCATTGACTTTCAACATATCATCAAAACTGATTCTGTTTTTTTTAAAAGATAAATAATTTCCGATAATTCCCTGTCCAGGGATTAAGCGCAATGCATCAGAGCTGGCAGCTTTTACATTTTCTTTTTCAATAAGCTTCAGCTGTTTTTCCAATTTTTCGGGCAACCACTCATCATCGCTATCCAAAAAAGCCAACCATTCGCCTTTGGCTTCTCGGATTCCATTGTTCCTTGGAATTGCCGGACGTCCTCCTCTCCCTCCAGGAATCCACCTAATGCGAGGATCTTTTATTGCTGAAACTTTCTCATATGTATCATCAGTTGAACCATCATCACACACTAAAATTTCCAAATCAGACATGGTCTGATTTAGCACACTTTGAATTGTTTTTTCAATTATGTATCCCCGATTCCAAGTGGGAATAATTACAGATACTTTCATTTTTAGTAATTTTTATCCAACTGAGATTTAAAATTTTTCATCCAAGATTCCAACATAATTTTTTCTGTTTCACTCTGATCAACACAGAACTGTCTAAGATAAATTCTTCCCGCATTCAAACAATCCTCTTTTGAAAAATTTTTATTTGTCTTTCTCGCAATAATTTCAATATTGTAAGTTCCCCTCCAGGAGTTTTTTTTAATTTTAATAATTTCAAAGCCAAAAATTTTTAACATTTTTTT
Source organism: Candidatus Moranbacteria bacterium GW2011_GWE2_36_40 (assembly GCA_000991645.1). Lineage (GTDB taxonomy): Bacteria > Patescibacteriota > Minisyncoccia > Moranbacterales > GWC2-37-73 > UBA12068. The sequence goes on along the minus strand of LBRX01000030.1, from coordinate 7,127 downwards.
TAACCTAAAAGAATCATACCCATCAAAATGCACTGCCCATTTTGCTTCCTGAGATCCAAATATGTGACGAATACCAACCATCCTTTTATGATGTGTTGTAAACGGGGAGATACAAGCTATGGCAGTCCTAAAAAAATCTGGGACTTCAATATGTAAAATTCCTCCATCCTTTAGCCAATTATTCCAAACAGCAACCAAGGCAGCAGCTTGAGCCCTCTCAAAATGTTCAAACACATGATGAAGTCTAATTTCATCGATGGAAGATTTTTCGTATTTTAATTCTACTATGTCAGCATATTTATCCGCAACACTTGTTTTTTGAACAGTATGTTCTGTCGAAGGAAAATCAATATTTTCGTATCCTTCCAAATAACGCTCTCCACAACCTAAGTGAATTTTCATTGTATTTCTTAATTAAATTTATTATAAATATTTCTCAAAAAATTATACACGGGTTTGGGCAATTTATTAACCACAATATAAAATGTGAGATTTTGAATTTTTCTTGTTATATACCAATGAAACAAATCGACATACTTAAACTTATCCGCGATATTCGATTTATCAGCATACTGCTTTTCAATCCAGTGCTGCTTATTTTCTTCATATACACCATTCCATTTTTTCATGTAAGCATTTCTATCATCTTCTTGTCGTTTTAGGTTTGATTTTCTAACTTTTAAATTCGCATGTGAGTAATGCTCTATGTAAGAATTTTGACTCTCTTTACAATTAAAACCAGCATGCCATAGTTTTAAACACAAATCTCCATCTGCGTGATAAAATGAGAAACTATCTTCATCTATATAGCCAACTTTCTCTAAAGCTTTTTTAAGATATAATCCATGATTAACAAAGATATTCTCACCCAAAGTAACACCGACGCGATATTCGGTTTCCTCTGGCCAATTTCTCCAAAAAAATGGCACTGCAGCTATTTTTTCATTCACCTTTAATTCATTTTCAAAAAATTCAATTCCATTTTTTATCGCACCAGGAACAATCAAACAATCATCACTAACCATGCAAATATATTTACTCTTTGCAACCCTAAAACCCAAATTCATAAAATAACCCCAGGATTTTTTTTCTATTCTTTTTCCATGCCAAAATCCATTATTATGTTGCACTATGGATATAATATCTTTTTGTTTCATTAACCATCTCAAGGTTCCGTCAGTTGATCCACCATCAACAACAACAATTTCATGCTGCTCATTCTTTAATTCATTTCTTATACTTTCCACAGTTATCTTAAGAAATCCCAATCTATTATAACTCCCCAAAATAACCGATACTATAGGATTTTTCATATGATTTCATTATAAAGTTTAATATATGTCTCTGAAATATTTTCGATATCAAATTTTTCTTTAATGGATTTTGATGTGTTACTTTCTAAGCGCTTTTTATTGTCCAAAACCCATCCAATACCATCAGATAAATCATTAACATCAAATGGTTTTGCAAGATACCCATTAAATTTATGCGTAATTATATCTGGAATACCACCAATATTAAAAGCAACTACTGGAGTACCTGATGCCAATGATTCCAATACGGTGTTTGGTAAATTCTCTGATTTTGATGGTGCCACAAACACATCCACACAAGAATAAATTGAAGAAAGTTCTTCTTCATCATTTATATTACCAAGAAATATCGTATTGCAATCCACTTCTATGTTCCTTTTTTCTGATCCGAATATGGCCAATTCAATATCATTGCGCGTCAACAATAAGCGCCTTATTGCCTCTAGAAGCAATGCTGCCCCCTTATTTTCATCAATTAATGATCCCACCGATCCAAATAATACAATTTTTTTATTTTTAGAAAAACCAAATCTCTTTTTATTACCACTATCATACTCTTTAAACACATTAATATTTAGTCCGTTTGGTATATTATATATGGTATTCCTTTTCAATACAGAACTTTTCTTTGCGCATACAGTAAGCCACTTGCTTGGACACACTATTGTAATGTTTTTCACTTGAGAAATGGTCTTTTGTTTTTCTTCTAAAACTGTACTGCTTAAATCTTTTACTTTATCACTTTTTAATTGTGGACAACTTCCACACTCATTTTCATATCCCCTACAATCATAAGGTATGTGACATCCCCCGGTAAACGCCCATGAATCGTGCAGTGTCCAGACTATTGGCTTATTTATTTTCAAAAATGATCCAATGTTAACTAAATTATGCCCTATCCAATGAAAATGCACCACATCTGGGTTAATTTTTTTTATGTCCCTGATTATATTACTCTGGTTTAAATTTATTGACCATGGAAACATGGTTTCCAATTTTGACTTTTCTTTGTTTATTTTTTTTTCGGAATATTTATTTACAATCTTGTTTATATATCCTGGCTGTGACACTAAGTGTACGTTTTCATCATCAGTAATTTTATGTTGCACAAGATATTCAACCTTCACGCCCCTATTTAAAAGACCGCGATAAAGGCGATGAGCAGCAATTGCAGCTCCGCCTGTTTTATCCCAATAATTTATAAATAGAATTTTCATATTGTAATTGCCGCTCTAGCGCGCTTTAATAGAAAAAAATAAATTATTTTAAGTTTTATTAAAAGGTTGATCTTTAAAAAAAATACATCTTTCAATCCTAATTTTTTTTCATTCATTATCGCCCAACAAATATCATACATCATAACATGAAGTCGGTTTTTAAATCGCGAAACCGGATAGATCTTATGCAAAGCATTTCCCTTTATTATTAAATTAAACCAATTTTGAGAGCTCTCAATAAATTTAGGATTATATTCTAATTCCCAATGAACAATTTTTTCATGCAATGCAATATACTTCCTATGCATATCTGCTTCAACAATTTTTTTTAATTGTTGAATCCTAATTTCCTCAGAAAATCTATTTTGCCTTTTTGTGTATTCATATGATTTCTTTAATACTCTATAATTAAGCAGTTCTTGAGGAATATTTGCAAAATTCAAAAAAGCGCTTGCCCTGACCCATAATTCATAATCTTCTGCACCATTTCTTTCACTAAGATATTTTAAATTATGCAAAATCAGTTTATTTTTCCTGAAAATAACTGAGGGATGTGCGATTGGACAAGAAAACAACATTTGAATTTTTATATCTTCATCATTAAGTGGGTGTTTCCAAACAACTCCATCCAATTCACCAAACGTCTTCAACCATGATCCACAAATATCGACATTTTTATTTTTTTCCAAATAATCAAATTGAATTTCAAGTCTGTCGGGATTGCAAATATCATCACTATCCATTCTAGCAATTAAATCTCCCCTTGCTTCATCAATGCCAGTATTCAAAGCTCCCGCAATTCCCTTTGCAAATTTATTATCAATAACCCGAATCCTGTCATCATTATAATTTTGAATTATAGACAAACTATTATCTGTTGAAGCATCATTAACAATAAGCAACTCAAAGTCAGTAAATGTTTGCGCTAAAACACTCTCGATTGCTTCTGAGAGATATTTTTCACCATTATATACAGGCATCAGAACAGTTACAAGTGAGGTTTTCATTTAATTATTTTTTTAAGATAATCCACGCCACTCTGAACTTTGCACAACATTGTTTTCTTATGACTTTCCATTTCAGATCGCAATTGATTCAAGTCTGATTTTGTATTATTCAATTCCAAAATTAATTGCTCTTTTGATTTTTCAATATTATCAATTTCATATTCAAATATTAAATCATTAATTTCAGCAACTCTCTCATGTTTTATCCCCTCCTTCCATTCAAAACCTTGAAACATATATTCTTTTAAATCATTAACCAGATCTACATATGATTTATTAAGGGTTTCAAAAAAGAACTTATTTATGGACTTAAAATCATTTATTTTCGTTTCCGACTTAGGCATCCAAAAAATCGTGTCATTTTTCAGTGAAACAAAATTAAGATGAGGATCGAAATTATATAAATATTCATAATAAACTGTTGGAAATTCAATATAGCCAGCTTTTGCAACACGCACAATCTCATTTAAAAAGCTTTCCACGTCTTCAACATGCTCAATTACATGGGAACAAATAACATAGTCAAATTCCTTGTCCTTAAATGGAAATGCCTTTCCATCATAGAAAAAAACTGGTTTGCTGGTTTTCAGTTTTTCCGTATTACCTCTTTGAAATTTAGCTTCAGACTCATTATCAAATTTTCTATCAAGAAAAACATCCGCTCTCTCGAAAGGTGTTCCCCCTGGACCAATTTCTAATACTTTATCATCATCCTTTATGGATTTTATTTTTTCTGGGAAAAACATACTACTTCATTTTACAATATTTATCAATATGTCCACCATTTACAATAGTAGCCTTCTCACTGTTGCATATACTCTGTCTATTTTTGTAAATTTTATCATCTCTATATCCAATTATCCTGGCAGGATTTCCTGCAACAATTGCACCCATTGGCACATTTGCAGTCACAATACACCCAGCGCCAACCACAGAAAAATCTTCTATTATTATACCTGGTAAAATAATAGCTGCGGCACCAATCCACACATGGGAACCAACTTTAATTGGTTTATCTACTCTGTTTTCCCACATTGGATGCTTATTTATATCATGCGTTGAAGTATGCAAGATTACATTAATTGCTATCATTGTATGATCACCAATTTCAATTGGAGCATTCGCATATAAAATAACATTTCCTCCAAATGAAACATTCTTCCCTATTTTTAAAAAATGTGCATTCCCAATTAAAACAGTTCCTGGAATCAACAGCTCTTCAGTTACTGGAGATGTTTTTTTTATTTCTTGTTTTTCATTTTTTTTAAAAAAATTTTTCATTTAATTTTATTCTTCAGTATCCATTGTGGATATGGAAAAATTATACCCTGATTAATTTCCAAATTATTTTTATTATCAAAAACTACTTTATATGCACGTTCATGCCATTCAATTTTATTAAGCAACTCTCCCTCAGCTAAGCTTATAGAACAATCGTATATATTTGGCCTTATGGATAATTTTTCAGTTAAAAACTCGACAGTACCTTCAGATAATAAACTTCCAATTTCGCCAATTTTTGAATAACTCTCAAAAATAATATTTCCTTCACTATCTAAAAGTGAAATACTAAAAATTGGATTATTTATACTTCTCTTCGATTGAAAATTAATTCTAATTTTCAATGGTTCACCAGAGATAAATTTATTAGTTTTGCTATCCTTACTATCAAGAAAATCAACACTTGAAATTTTAAATGAATCATCGAAGTTCAATATTTTAGCATTATCACTTATATTATTTTCTTCATAATCCTTATTTAATGAAACTTCTTCGTATTTATTACACATCTCTAAAACATCGCCAGTATTAATCATTTTGCCATTTTGAATCCAAACCACTTTTTGACACAAATGTCTAATCATATGCATATTGTGACTAATCAAAATAATTGCTCCACCTTTTCCTCTATACTCAGCTATCTTGCGATAGCATTTTAATGCAAAATTTAAATCTCCTACTGCCAATACTTCATCTGCTAACAATATTTCAGAATTAGAATGTATCGCAATTGCGAAACCAAGTCTAACTGTCATTCCAGATGAATATGTTGAGACAGGCGCATCAATAAACTCTCCAATATCTGCAAAATCAATTATTTCCCTAAATTTATCATTAATTTCTTTTTTGGTCATTCCTAAAATTGTTCCGTTCAAATAAATATTTTCTCTCCCTGTCATGTGAGGATGAAAACCTGCTCCAACAGCAATAAGCGCACCTATTCTTCCTCGAACAGAAATTTTTCCTCTATCAGGTGGAAAAATTCCATTAATAATTCGAAGAAGTGTTGTTTTTCCTGATCCATTTTGCCCAATAATTCCAAACGCTTCACCTTTTTTCACTTCAAAGCTTACATTTTCCAGGGCAAAAAATTCATCCCTTCTTAATTTGCCACGATCACGTGAAATCCCGAACATATCTCTTGTCACATCCAAGCAACCATAGAACATGCTTCGTCTCAAATTTCGACAAAACTTCTTATGTAGTCCTTCAACCTTAATGACTACATCAGAATCTAATTCATTTTTAACATTTTCTTTTTGCATTTCAATAATTTACCTCACAAATTTTGTGAACTTTATAAACTACTATTTATATCATCTTCTCGATTACTTTCTCCTCCGAAACATAAAACAATCTCCAAGCGAAGAGGAAAAAAATAAATGATCCAATTCCTGACCAAATAAAATACGAAAGATTTTCAATTTTGCCGTATGTAATTGCATCGCGCACTCCACCTATTATATAAGTCAGGGGATTTATCTTAATAATTTTAGCAATCATACCTCCTGTGGAATCAGAACTATAGATGATTGGGGTAAAAAAAATCAAAGTTCCAAGTGCGATATCCATGATGCGTCTAATTTCATTTGCAACCACACCAATAACAGAAACAAGAAGCCCTATTCCTGCACCCAGAAACAACATTGGCAAAATAAGAATTGGCAAAATAAGAATTTGCCAACTTGGAATAACTTTAAACGATAATAAAACTAGCATTATCACAATAAAACTTGCCAAGAAATTAGCTAACTGCTGTAAAATTTGCTTCGCAAGCAATGCTTCATGCGGATATTTCACTTGCATAATAAATCCTTGTCCAGTATTCAATGTTTCAGCAGCGGAGGTATAGAATCCCATAAAAAGTCCCCAGAAGGATGTTCCGAGAAGTATATATGCAGGATATGGAATTCCAACATCTCCAGGCTTTAGCACACCAGCATAATTCATGAAAACCCAAGAAACAATTCCGAAAATAGGAGCAAGTATTATCCATCCAATTCCAAGAAATGATTTCTTATATGCTGCCAAAAAATCTCTAACAAACAGTTGCCAAATAAGCTCGCGAGAATTTTTGATGTTTTTTGCCATCAAAAAAAGACTCTTCAAAAATCCGGTTTTTTGACGAGAATTAGGCTGGTATACAATAATTTCTTTTTCTGTATTCAAACTCATTATAAATATAAAAAATAGGCCAATAAAAGCCAGATATTTAAGTGGTCTTAAGTTAACCACGGATTAGTGTTAAAATATAGTCATAGGTCGTACAAACTTTTGACATAACATTTTAACACTCATCTATGAAACCT
>LBRX01000029.1 GCA_000991645.1 Candidatus Moranbacteria bacterium GW2011_GWE2_36_40 | reverse complement strand
GAGTTGATAAAAATACAATAGAGCTCAATGTATTCGATTGAAATTTATTGTGTTTTTACCAAAATGTAAAATTTTTTAAGTTTGGCAACAGCGCCATGATAACGGTGACCATTTGCACTTATCTACTGCGGGATATACATTATTATCTGCCACAATAAATGCAGGTGTTACATGGACACCAAGCGCAACTGTTAAAAATATCACAATTAGTGGTAGTGGTGTTGCCTTGAGCCAAAGTTTACGCACTACAGACTCACCTAAATTTTCAGGTTTATCCGTTAACAGTTCAACATCGGCAATCAATCTCACAACTCCATCTTTCGGACTGGGGACAACCACTCCAATGAGTACATTTGATCTGCATGCTGCTGATTTAGTGTTAGGGTCAAATGATAGATATGCTGGTAATTTGCTTGTCATGTCTAATGACAGTGATGCAGGAATTAATAAGGGAGGAAGTATTGGACTGGGTGGAGTTTATGCTCAGTCAGCCTCTTATTGGACATTTGGATCAATTAAGGGGGCAAAAGAAAGCAGTGTTGGAGGAGAAGCGGGTGGTTATTTGAGTTTTTGGACAGCACGTAACGATGGAAATACCTTTGAACATGCCCGAATGAATTCATCTGGATTTCTGGGAATAAATACAACAGCACCTACTTCATATTTAGATGTTAATCCCGCCATTACTTTGGGAAACTCTGGAATAACGGGAGCTACATTTAGAAATCATCTGGTTACTTTGTCAGGAAGTAGTCCTACTATATATGACACTATTTATGAGCTTAAACTTGGAGATATGCAACTTTATTCAACAAATACTAATCAGACTGTAACAAATTCTGCTAGTTTAGTTACTGGATGGCCGTGGAAATCTACCAACGTAACCGCGACAAATATATATAGCATTCTCGTCCCAACGCGGGCAGGTTCGGCAGGTTCAGTAAATTCTTATGGAATTGGAGTAAATGCAGCTACGGGAGCCACTAACAATTATGCTGGCTATTTTATGGGTGGCAACGTCGGCATCGGCACAACAACCCCAGTCGCCGCACTTGATGTCAGCGGTCAAGTGAAAATACAAAAAAGTTCTTCGCAGCCTTTTGCTTGCGACGCCACGCATGATGGGACGATTGCACTCACTAGCGGATATCGCACTTGTGTTTGCAATGGGGGTTCAACCACTTGGGTTTTCACAACTGACGGCACGACCACTTGCACTTGGTAATCCAAATTGTCATTCCCGCGGAGGCGGGAATCCAGGATATTATCATGTAATTAAATTAATATAATTATTTGTTAGTTAAAATATTTCGCGCTAAACCTGGATTCCGGATCAAGTCCGGAATGACAAAATTTAAATTTTGTTAAAATGATGAAATTCCAAAATCTATCAACCAAAAAAATAATATTTTATATTACTATATTAATAGTTATCTTGATAATTTTAATCATGGGAATAAAATATTACAATGACCAAAAAACAAAAAAGCAGCTGACTCAAATAACCAAGCAATATTCCCAAGACTACAAAGATCCAAATGCAACAGACTCTCAAGCCACGGTTGATTGGCAAGAATATAAGGATAAAATGGAGTCTTTCAGTCTCAGATATCCCCAAGACTGGCACGTTTTTGCTGATGACACACAATCTGAATTCAAAGACGTTGAATTGGAAAACAGTGAAATAATTGCACAGGGAAATTCAATTTTTTTCTCCAACAAAGATTCGATTGATTACACTGATGAGTCAAGACTGGAGGATTTTCGCTTGCTGGGACTCATTGAATATGAAAAAGCTAATACTGATTTAGATCAACTGGCCAATTCTCTTGGATTCACTGAGGAGGTTGGCACGCAAAGTTTTCCATTTCAAGCCAACAATCTTGTTGGCAAAGAATATATTTCCCTTGGCGCAACTGAAGATTCGCCACGCAGTGCCATCATTTTCAAAAACAATGATCATTTCTATGTTTTTCATTTAGGATTTGTGGGAAATGATAAGGATAGCTTGAAAATGATGGAAGAAATCGTGGGGACTTTCGGTTTGGGGAAAATGAATTGACACCAATTAAAAACGAATATTCACTAATCACGAATGAAATCCGTAGAGACGAGGCATTGCCTCGTCTCTACGCGTTTTGATTAGGCATGCTTGACTGGGGATGATATAATGTTTGGGTAACTTTATAGGGTAAGAAAAATGCTTGAGAAGGAATTAGAAAAATATTTTTCGTTCTCACAGTTTCGTCCTGGACAAAGAGAGGTTGTCGAGGCGATTGTTGCAGGGAGGGATGTGGTGGCGCTGATGCCGACAGGTGGAGGAAAGTCTCTTTGTTTTCAATTGCCGGCTATTTTGAGTGACAAAATCTCGATAGTTATTTCGCCGCTCATCGCTTTGATGCAGGATCAAGTTGATGCGCTGAATGCTCGAGGAATTTCGGCGACATATATAAACAGTTCACTTGATTCATATGAAATTGCTGAGCGTTTTGAGGATATTAAAAATGGCAAAACTAAAATAGTTTATATTGCACCTGAAAGATTTGGTAATTGGCAGTTCCAAGAACTTTTTTCAAAGCTTGATGTGTATTTGCTGGCGGTTGATGAAGCGCACTGCGTTTCGCAGTGGGGTCACGATTTTCGTCCAGATTACTTGGCAGTGAAAGAATATATTGCAATGCTTCCAAATCGTCCAATTGTGGCAGCCTTCACTGCAACAGCAACTCCAGAAGTGAAAGATGACATCATAGAGCGTTTGGCCTTAAATTCCCCAGCCGTTTTTGTTCGTGGATTTGATAGACCAAATTTGAAATTTTTTGTACGTGCAAATCTTAAGAAAAAAGAGAGAATAGAAGAGGCCCTGCGAATCGTGAAATCAATCGAAGGCTCTGGCATTATTTATGCAATCACGCGCAAGGAAACAGAAGAACTGGTACGATTTTTTAAAGAAAATGATGTAAAAGCTGCAGCATATCATGCTGGAATGACGGGTGACAAAAGAAGCAAAATTCAAAATGATTTCATGGAAAATAAGTTTAAAGTAATTGTGGCCACGATTGCTTTTGGAATGGGTGTGGACAAGGCTGATATTCGCTTTGTGATTCATGTGGGTATGCCATCAAGTCCAGAGGGATATTATCAAGAAGCGGGTCGTGCTGGAAGAGATGGCGAGAATGCATTTTGCATTCTGCTTCACAGTAAGAGTGATGCAAGTCTTCATCATTTTTTCATCATGACAGGTAGAAGTGAGATGTCTTCACAAGGAAAAAATTGGGCTGACGCGAAAGTTGTTACTGATATAAAATATGCAAGATTGGATAAGATGAAGCAATATGTTAATTTGGAAACATGTCGTAGGCTTTTGTTGCTTGAATATTTTGGCGATCCTGCAGTCAAAAATCATTCTGGCAACTGCAGGGGTTGTGATGTGTGCTTAAAATATAAATGGGAAAAATCAGAAGTTTCTACAGATGGCAAAAAAGCAAAAATCAGGGTCAAAAAATCTCCAGGATATTTGGGCGGTACAATTTTGGAAACCGCAAATTTGTATAAACAAAAGTATTCGCCAGAAAAAATTGCCAAAATTCGTTCCTTGGGTATTAGTACGATTTTCAATCATCTAACGGAGTGGTATATTAATGGTGGAGAGTTTATAATCGATGATTTTTTGAAGAAAGAGGAAGAAGAAAAGATTTTGCAAGCTATTAAAAAAATAGGTAGTTATGAAAAACTAAGTCCACTGAAAAGTATTTTGCCGCCAGAAATTAGTTATGAAAAAATTCGTATGGCAATTGCAAAAATGTTACGTGAGAAAATTTAATTTTTATTATAAACATTTTAATTATTTTATAAACTTTCTTCTTTGTCATTCCCGCGTAGGCGGGAATCTAGGATATTATCACAAAATTTAATTAATATAATTTGTTGTTAATTAATATCTTGTGTGCTAATCCTGGATTCCGGGTCAAGCCCGGAATGACATGGAGACTAAACCTATGGATGAAGTACTAAAAAAACTTGAAGAGCAGCAAATCAAAATAGATGCAATGTATGTGTCAGTGGAAAAACTCAGAAAGTATTTTCTTTGGACACTTGTAATAACAATTGCTACAATTGTGCTTCCAATTATCATTATGATGATTGCCTTGCCATTTATGATGAGCACAATCAGTAATGCGTATGGTGGATTACTATAGTTGTAATTAATTTTTTAAAAATAACCCTAGTTAAATAATTCGGATTACCGAAATTTAACAGGGTAAATCTATATGGCAGTAGAAAATGTCGGCGACAAATATGTCTGCACTGTTTGTGGAAATGAAGTTGAAGTGACAAAAGCTGGTGGTGGAACATTGGTATGTTGCGGTCAAGACATGGATAAAACTGAATAGTTAGTCCGTCGTTGATTATTTGATCAACAACAAAACAAAAAAAATAAAAAACCAAACAACTAGCGGTCGTATGTTGTTTGGTTTTTTGTAAGTTATCCACAGTTGGGAAATAGACGAAAGTTGTTTATAATGATATAATATCACTATAAACAACTAAAATAAAAAACATGTCAAAAACAATAAAAATACAAAATATCGACATCAACATCAAAACAGCGAGAGATGATAATGATTTTATTTGTCTGACTGACATGGCAAAATTTAAAGCTTATGACAGTGGAGTCGTTATTTCTAATTGGCTTACCACGAAATATACTGTGCAATTTATGGGTGCGTGGGAACAATTGCATAATCCAAAGTTTAATCTTATGGAATACCATAAGATTAAAAATGAAGTCGGTACTAATGGCTTTATTGTTTCTTCGTCCATGTGGATAAATAATACAAATGCTATTGGTATCAGATCTAGTGCTGGCAGATATGGTGGTACTTTTGCTCACAAAGACATCGCATTTGAGTTTGCAACTTGGCTTTCTCCGGAATTTAAATTGTATTTGATCAAGGAATTTCAAAGGCTAAAAATTGAAGAAAACGAACGCCTAGCACTTGGTTGGGACACAAAAAGAATGCTCACTAAAATTAATTACAGAATTCACACTGATGCGATCAAGGAATATATAGTTCCAAATAAAATTTCAAAAGCTCAAGAAAATAATATATACGCAAATGAGGCTGATGTTTTGAATACTGCACTTTTTGGAATGACTGCCAAGGATTGGCGAGATAAAAATTCAAAGCTTGCTGGGAATATAAGGGACTATGCTGATGTGACGCAGTTGGTTTGTTTGGCAAACCTTGAAAATCTCAATGCGGAATATATCAGAGCAGGACTTTCTCAAAAAGAAAGATTGATAAAGTTAAATGAAAGTGCAATTTCACAAATGAAATCATTAATGGGAAATGCAAGCATTAAAAAATTAGAAAATAAAAAATAAATTGGGCCCCGCCCGCAACGTTTCGCAAGTGAGTTTTTGTTTGATATACAGTATAAATACATTTTGCTCACGTAGCGATGCGGGCTGGTGTGCATAACTCAAAAAAGAGGCTGAAAGAAGCCTCTTTTTGTTGTTTGAAAACGTGTTGACTGTTGTTGAAGTGTGGAGTAATATTACATTACAGTGTGGCTGAGTGGGGAAATGTGTGGAATTTCATGTCCGATACGAAACTACGAAAAATATTCGAATCTACGAAAATAAAAAACGTGGTTTTGTAATAAAATATTTAATGCCAGTATTTGTTTGTAGATTCGTGTTAATTTGTAATTTCGTATCGGTTATGTTTATTGGAGAATACCAACATAATATTGATCCCAAAAAGCGGCTTGCGCTTCCTTCGAAGTTTCGCAAAGAACTTGGAACGAAAGTTGTGGTAACTCGTGGATTGGATAAATGTCTGTTTGTATATCCTGCTAAAGTTTGGAAAGAATTGGCGGAAAAACTTGGAACATTGCCGATGGGGGAATCGACAACACGAAGTTTTGTTCGCTTGATGCTTGCAGGTGCGGTTGAGGGAGATATGGATAGTCAAGGCAGAGTGCTTTTGCCAGAGTATCTTAAAGAATATGCGGGATTAGATAAAAACGTGACTGTGGCTGGACTTTTCAATCGCTTGGAAATTTGGGATGAAAAGAAATGGAATATATATAAAACAAAGGCTGAAGAAAACACGGATGAAATTGCTGAGCAATTGGGAAAGTTGGGAATATACTAATAAGAAATTTTCAATTTTCAATTCATAATTTTCAAACAAATCTAAATTTTTAAATGATACAATTTTCAAACATTTGGAAATTAAGTCATTGAAAATTGTTTAGAAATTAGAAATTGAAAATTAGAAATTATTCTGATATGACTATTCATACGACCGTATTACTGAAAGAGACAGTTGACGCATTGCAGTTAAAACCAGGCATGATTGTTGTTGATGCAACATTGGGCGGTGGTGGGCATAGTCTGGAAGTTCTTAAGAAAATTGGAAAAACAGGAAAACTCATTGCATTTGATCGCGATATTGATGCAATTGATCGATTTAAAAAAAGGATTGCAGTTAGTAGCGTCGAAAAGTCTGACGAAAACATTAAATTGTTTCATGACAATTATTCGGCCCTAAAAGATAGGCTAACTTCAATTGATATTTTTTCGGTCGATGCAATCTTGGCAGACCTTGGAATTTCATCAGATCAACTTATTGATGAAAAAAGAGGTATAAGTTTTCAAGGTAGTTCTCCTTTGGATATGCGAATGGATATGTCAAAAGGGATAACGGCAGCAGAAGTTGTTAATACATATGATGAGCATAATTTGATTAAAATTCTCAGGGAATTTGGGGATGAAAAATATGCAAGTTCTATAGTAAGAAACATTATTGCTGAGCGTAATATAAAACCATTTTCGCTTACATCTGATTTGGTTGAGATTATTGAGAGATCTGTTCCCGGCATTTATAGGAGAAAAAAAATACATCCAGCAACAAGAACATTTCAAGCGTTAAGGATAGAAGTGAATCAAGAGCTTAAAACTCTTAGCTCGTTTCTTTCCCAGGCAATTGAAATTTTAAAACCAGGTTCAAGATTGGCTGTGATCAGTTTTCATTCAGGAGAAGATGTGATTGTGAAAGAGACATTCAGGGAAAATGCAAGGGGATGCATTTGCCCACCGGAATTTCCGGTTTGTCGTTGTGATGAGGTTCCGATTGTTAAATTGATTACTCGCAGTCCTATTGTGGCTAGTGAGCAAGAGATTTTGCAGAATCCACGATCGCGTAGTGCAAAATTGCGAGTCGTGGAGAAAGTTTGAGGTTATGTTTGTGAATTGTGTTGTAATTTTTATTTCTCTGGGGGGACCATGAGAAATGACTAAAAGAACTGTTGTCATCAGAAAAAAAACTTACTGCTGGCAACCAAAAACAAAAAGAAAAACGGAGCAGGTTATTTTAGCTCCAAAAAATCATTCGGCTGGATTTATCAGTCCCGTCTTTGTTGTGCTTGCGTGTACTTTATTTTCAGGATTGTTTTACATTTATTCAGTAAATCAAACTGCAGTCAAGGGAATAGCTATCCGCAGTGCAGAACAAGAAATAGTAAAACAAAAAAAGGAAAATGAAATTTTGAAAATTAGAGAAGCTGAGTTGAAATCATTATATAATATTGAAGAAAGTTCAAAACAACTAAACATGGCTCAATCAGCTAACATAAAATATTTGGAAGAAAGTCCATCAGTAGCTTATGGAAATGTGATCAGATAATGAACTGATTTGATTGAAATTACTAAATTGCTGATATGAATAAAATAAAAATAGCAAAACATTCGATGTCAGACCGACAGACTTCAGAAAAAAACTGGAGAATAAACGGTTTGGCATTTTTTATTCTTTTTGTTGCCCTTAGTATTATTGCAAAATTGTATTTTTTGCAAGTCATTAGACATGGTTCGTATGTTGCATTGGCTGAAAATCAGCACAGTAAAAGTCGAGAGCTTCAGGCTGAGCGTGGTGAAATTTTTTTGCAAGATGAAAATCATAATTATCCCCTTGCTGTTAATAGAGAATTGCAAATGGCATATGCAGTACCCAAGGAGATGAAAGATTTGCCTGGCGTGGTTGATGCACTTTCTTTGATTTTAGGGATGGATAGAGAATTATTGAAAGGCAAATTGGACAATCCTGATGATATGTTTGAAATTTTGAAACACAAGCTTTCAGACGATGAAGTAAAAAAAATTAGAGATGCCAAAATAGCGGGAGTATATTTGTCTCCAGAAAGTTTCAGATATTACCCTGGCGGTGAATTGGCAGCTCAACTTGTTGGTTTTGTTGGATCAAACGGAGAATCATCCAAAGGTATGTATGGACTCGAAGCTTTTTGGGAAAACAAACTCCAAGGAAAATCTGGAATGATCAAGCAGGAAGGCGATTCCAGGGGGCGATGGATTGCCATAAGTGATCGCAGTGTTCATAACGCTGAAAATGGTCCTGATATGATTTTAACGATTAATCATACTGTGCAATTTGAGGTTGAAAAAATTTTGAAACAGGTAATGGAAAAATTTAGTGCTGATAGTGCAACAATTATTGTTCAAGAGCCAAAAACTGGAAAAATTTTAGCTTTGGCAAATCAGCCAACTTTTAATCCGAACGACTTTTCTTCAACAGAGGATATTTCTCGTTTTACAAATCCAGCAGTTAGTGAGCCATATGAATCAGGATCTGTTTTCAAGGCATTCACTGAAGCTATTGGAATTGATGATGGGAAAATAACTCCAGACACAACATTCGTTGATACTGGTGTCGTTCAAGAAGCTGGCTATGAAATTCATAATTCGGATATGAAAGCTAATGGCCTTCAGACTATGACTCAAGTCTTGGAAAAATCACTCAATACTGGTGTTATCTATATCGAAAAGCTGGTTGGAAATAAAAATTTTGCTGATTATGTGAAAAGATTTGGTTTTGGAGAAAAAACAAATATTGACCTTCCTGGGGAGGTGCCGGGGAATACTCGTAATTTAAATAATCCAAAAGCTACAATCAATTTCTTTACAGCTTCTTTTGGACAAGGTATATCAGTAACTCCAATCCAGTTGGCTGCTGGATATAGTGCGCTTGCAAATAATGGTACACTTATGAAGCCTCAAATTGTCGATAAGCTTTTGTTTGAAGATGGTAGTGAAGAAGTGATGCAGCCACAAGAAGTCAGACAAGTCATTTCTGCAAGCAGTGCTGAACAAATGGGGAGAATGTTGCGCGCAGTTGTTTTGAATGGTCATTCCAAACGCGCTGATGTTCCTGGATATCTTGTTGGCGGAAAAACTGGAACTGCGCAAATAGCAAAAACTGGGTCCAAGGGATATGAAGAGGGCGTTAACGTTGGTTCTTTTGCGGGATATGCTCCTATTGATGATCCACAATTTGTTGTTATTGTAAAAATAGTTAATCCCCGTGGGGTGGAGTGGGCTGAATCTTCAGCTGCACCTGCGTTTGGAAGTGTGATGAAATTTCTTTTGGAATATTACAAGGTAAAACCAACAGAGGATCCAACAATTAGTCCGATGTATAAGACATATCAAGCTGGCATTGATCCATTGGCAGTTCAACAGCAACCAGCGCAGATTGTTCAAGTTTCTCCATATGCTGGAGAAAAAGAAAAAAAGAAAAAAGATGAGAAGAAAGAAAATAATTCAAGAGTTATTACGTCTCAGGATTAAGGAATTTTAAAAAAAAATAAATTTACAGCATTATGAAAACAAAAAAAATAATATTTCTTGAAAAAATACTTAGAGTGATGGCTGTGGCTGTTTTGAAAAGACACAAGCCGAAAATTGTTGCAATAACAGGGTCAGTTGGAAAAACTTCCACCAAGGCTGCTGTTTTTTCAGTGCTTTCCTCTAAGTTTGATGTTCGTGAAAATCAAAAAAATTATAACAATGAAATTGGAATTCCTTTGACAATCATTGGAGCTCAAAGTGGTGGCAGGAATATCTTCAAATGGCTTTGGGTTTTTTTGAAATGGATTTTAACAATAGTTTATTCGAAGTATCCTGAAATCTTGGTGTTGGAGCTTGGCGTTGATCGTCCAGGAGACATGAAATATCTAACATCATTTTTAAAGCCCATGGTAAGTGTTGTCACAAATATTTCTTTGAGTCATATTGAATTTTTTAAGACAGTGGAAAATATTGCAAAAGAAAAAAGAGTTTTGGTCGAAGCTGTTCCACAAGATGGTTTTGTTATTTTGAATGCTGATGATGAATTTGCAGTCAAAATGAGTGAATATACTTTGGCTCAACCTGTAACATTCGGACTTGCAGAGAATGCTCAGATAAATGCATCAAATGTTATATATAATTATCAAAATGAAAAACCAGAAGGCATCAGTTTTAAGTTGAATTATGACGGAAAAAATGTTCCTATTAGGCTTAAAAATATTTTGGCTGCACATTATGTTTATGCTGCATTGGTTGGAATAGCTTCGGGAATTATTTTTAAACTTAATTTGGTTGAAATCGCCAAGGCCCTTGAAGATTTTCATGCTCCGTGTGGAAGAATGAATTTGATCAAGGGATTGCATGGAAGTTTTATTGTTGATGATACATACAATGCTTCTCCAATGTCCACTTTGGCCGCCTTGGATGTGCTTGGAGATTTGAAGGGAACAAGAAAGATGGCAGTTCTTGGGGATATGCTTGAACTTGGAGATCTTAGTCAGGCAAGTCATCGAGAGATTGGTCATAAAATCTTTAAACTCAAATTGGATATTTTCATTGCCGTTGGAACTCGCATGAAAGCAGCGGTTGCAGAGCTTATTGCACTGGGTTATCCTGCTGGAAATATTTTTCAATTTGACGATTCTGAGAGCGCCGGAAAAAAAATCAAAGAACTTTTGAACGAGGGTGATTTTGTGTTGGTCAAAGGATCTCAGGGGATGAGAATGGAGAAGGTTGTGGAGCAAATCATGGAAAATTCATCAGAATTAGAAAATACTTTGTGTAGACAATCAAAAGATTGGCGAAAAAAACCTTTTGTTAAGCCATGATTTTTGAGTTATCCACAGGTCATCAATGTAGATTGACTTTTTACTAAAAAAGGAGTATAATAGTGACATAGGGATGAGGAATAAAATTAAATAGTGGATTCAAATTGTGCTCGTGCGTACTTTGAAAACAAAAGACAGTTTCCAGTGGAGGTTGTCTTTTGTTTGTTAAAAAAGAAGTTGTTTTACAAAAAAATATCTCATAAGAAAGGAGGTGAGTACAATGACAACAAGTAGAAGAGAATTCTTCAGACTCTCGAAGAATTTGGCAAGGGAATTGGGTGTCGGAAAAATGGCCTTCCGCATTTTTCTTCTAGGGCATCCAAAATTTTCGTTGTTTGATGTAAACAAAGATGATATTAGAAGGTCGCTTAAATATGCCGATGAAGTTGTTGGTAAAAAAGAGCATTCTTCAATCATACCTTCTATCCTTATGATCACATGACCCTTGGCGCATTTCAATGAAATGCATTTATTTCTCAAACGAGAATATAAATAAAACACCAGGGGTTTTTTCTTTGTCTTGATATTTTTAGGATATATGCGCTTGATTGATTTTTTTATTAAGTTCCCTTGATTGTTTTTTTGTTTTTTGATATCCTAGTAGTTGTGATGAATAATGTCGCCATCGTCTAGCCCGGTCCAGGACATCAGGTTCTCATCCTGAAGATCAGGGGTTCGAATCCCCTTGGCGATACAAAAAATAAAGCAAAAATCCCTGCGAAAGTGGGGATTTTTGGTATGAAGGCGCTGTTGCCAAACTTAAAAAATTTTACATTTTGGTAAAAACACAATAAATTTCAATCGAATACATTGAGCTCTATTGTATTTTTATCAACTCTC
>LBRX01000028.1 GCA_000991645.1 Candidatus Moranbacteria bacterium GW2011_GWE2_36_40 | reverse complement strand
AATGAAGGTATTTTCTAAAATCAAAGTTAGCTAATTTTTCAAAAATGCCCAATATTGTAGATTACATTTGGGGGCCCATTTCTGTATTGGAATATACTGGGCTTGCTCCAACTTCAGCAAATAACGTTTGACAAAATGTAGTTTATTGATAAACTATTCATACATTAACTTAATAATAAACGCTACATGAAAATTGTTGACCCATCTTCACCAGTTGAACCAATCATCTGTCTGGCACATAGACTTGAATCTATTGCTAATAAATATATCTTTCAACCAATGGGACTATCATCAACTAGCATGAAAATTTTAAAATTGCTAAAAAACAGAGGTCCGCTAACTGCAAGCAAATTGATTGAAATAACCGGCGCAACAAAATCAAATCTAAGTCAACGCTTAAATTTTTTGGAGAAGGAAAACCATATTCTCAGAACTTATGCGAGCGATAAAAAAGACAAGCGCAAAGTGTTGATTGAGTTAACATTAACTGGGAAGAAAATGATGCTTGGCATTGAAAAAAGACTCCAAAAAGCTCAGATATCTTTTGAAAAAAAATTCAGTGAGAAAGAAATTGCACAACACAAAGCTTTTATTAAAAAATTAAATTCCATTCTTGACAGCGAGGAAAGTGAATTGGAAAAAATATTTAAATTTTAGAAAAAAATATGAACAAAACAAAGCTTATTGTATCTATGTCTGCAGTATTAATCATTTTTCTTGCAGTTTTTAAAATATCAAAGAAACCTCCAGAGGTTCTGCAAGATGTGCCAAAAGAATCCACCATAGTTTCTGTTAAGTCAGCAGCTGAAAGCAAAACGTTTTCACAAAAAATTCAACTTCCAGCAAATGTTGTTGGCGATCAGGAAATTAAAATCACAGCAAAATCATCTGGCACAATCGTGATTGCTCCAAACAATATAGGCGCACCAATAAGTGCCGGGTCTCTGCTGGCCAAAATAGAAGATGCTGAGAATTTGGAAAGCAATGGTAATTTTAATAATCTCCAAACACAACAAGCTGAAATCTCAGCAGAGCAAGCCAAAAAAAATTATGGACTGACGAAAGATGTTTACAAGGATTTGCAAGATTCTTCTTCATCAACGCGCGTGCAAAGAGATAATGCAAAAGCACAACGAGATATAGCAAAACTTCAATATGAAAATGCCTTATTGGGATTGACGGGTTCTACTGATAACCACATTGCAATCAGTCCAATTTCCGGTGTAATTACCAATAAAGCTGTTTCAGTTGGAGATTCAGTTTCACTTGGTCAATTGATTGCGACAGTTAGTAAATCTTCAAAGATTAAAGTGCAGTTTTTTGTTGACTCTTCACAACAGAAAAAGTTGATGCGTGGACAAAAAATTTATGCTGTCGATGACGATGGCTCACGTCATTCCCTCTTGATACAAAGCATTGCAATCACGGCCGATCAAACAACAAAACGCTTTCTCATAGAAGCCTATCCTGAAAAATATACCCCTTCCTTGTTATCTGGGACAATTATAAATGTCTTAATAGAAATCGCCAACACAACTCAAAAAGAAAACCATTTCATTCTGCTATTATCGGCAATAAGCATCGGACAAAATGAAAATTTCATTTTTGTGGCTGAAAATAATATTGCGAAGAAAAAAAATGTCTCAATTGTTGATGTAAATGGAGAAACAGCCGAAATTTCAATAGAGGCTTTGCCAGAAACGCTTTTTATTGTTGATGGAAACAAGTTGCTTGCAGATGGAGAGAATATTGTTTTGCAAAATTAAACTACACAAAAAAATTTATGGAAAAAGAAAACGATTCCAATTTTAATTCTACAGACAGTGCTTATTTGGACAAGCTTGAATTTACGCCAGAAAAAAGAAATACTTGGTTGAACTTTTTTGTTTCTAATTTTCGAGTTGTAATTTTATTAATAATCTTAATATCAGGTTGGGGAATATATTCTTTTAGTCAACTACCAAAAGAATCAAATCCTGAAGTTAAGATAGCGACCGCCATCGTTAGTGCTGCTTATCCTGGAGTATCCCCTTCTGATATCGAAGAACTTGTCACAAAAAAAATTGAAACTGCCATTTCTGGTGTTAGTGGGATTAACAAAATAACATCCACTTCAGCCAATTCATTTTCAACAGTCGTTGTTGAATTTGATGCCAATCAAAATATTGATGATTCAGTAAGAAAATTGCGAGACAAGTTGCCCACAATTAGAAAAGACATCCCTCTTGATGCAAAAGATCCCGAAGTTAGAGAAATATCCTTGGATGACACGCCGATTGTTACCTTTGCAATTGTTGGACCATACGATGATTTCACAATGAGAACATACGGTGAAAAAATACAAGATGAACTTGAAAAAATTCCAGGGATTCGCGAAGTTAATCTTTCCGGTGGAGATCAAAGTGAATTTGAGGTTGCCTATGATCCACAAAAACTTGCTGCATACAACATTACAACAGACCAAGCCAATCAATCCATTTCAGCAACAAACAAAGCTATCCCGGCTGGAAATTTTGAAGGAGAAAAATTCAACTATCCAATTCGTAGCGATGGACGTTTTTATGATGCAAAAACACTTGGCGATATCTCTATCTTGCACACAACCCAGGGATCTATTGTATATCTAAAAGATATCGCTGATGTTAAAGAAAAAGCTATCGAAAAAACCATCTATTCTCGCTTTTCTATTGATGGTAGCACGCCACAAAATGCTGTAACCATTCAGATTGTCAAAAGAACTGGCGGATCAGTTATTGAAACAGTAGAAAGCGCGCGTTCAAAAATTGAAACAATGTTAAAAACTTTTCCAGGCAACATGACATATTCAGACACAGTCAATCAAGCAGATAGAATTAAAAAAGATTTTGACCAATTGACTCATGATTTTTTGTTAACTCTTATTTTAGTTGTAGGAATTTTATTTCTCATTGTGGGATTAAAGGAAGCTTTTGTGGCTGGCATAGCCATTCCATTGGTGTTCTTTGTTACTTTTGGAGTTATGCAAGCAACTGGAACATCACTAAATTTTCTTTCTATTTTTGCCTTGCTTCTTTCTTTGGGTCTCTTGGTTGATGACGCCATCGTGGTTGTTTCTGCCACCAAACAATACATGAAAACAGGAAAATACACGCCTGAAGAAGCTGTGCTACTTGTTTTGCATGATTTCAAAATTGTCCTTATCTCAACAACATTTGCAACTGTTTGGGCATTTTTACCATTACTTATGGCATCAGGAATAATTGGACAATTTATTAAATCAATTCCGATAACCGTCTCTGTCACTTTGATCTCTTCACTCTTGATTGCGCTCATGATAAATCATCCATTAGCAGCAGTTCTAGAAAGAATACGACTTACCAAAAAAATATTTTTTTTCTTAATATCTTTCATATTGGCTATAGGAGCTTTTGCAATTTGGCAACATTCAGTCTTTGGCTATTCTTTTGGAATTTTTTCATTTGTTATCATAACCTGGATGCTAAACTGGTATTTTGGTGTCGGTAAAGATGTTCTTGAAAAAAATAAAATTCTTGTCGAAAAAGAATGGAGTGATGATACACTCATCAAACAAAAACTTTTCTCCCAAGGAGACCATGCAAATTCAAGCCTAGCAAGCAAACTTA
The DNA here is from genome assembly GCA_000991645.1 of Candidatus Moranbacteria bacterium GW2011_GWE2_36_40. Taxonomy (GTDB): domain Bacteria; phylum Patescibacteriota; class Minisyncoccia; order Moranbacterales; family GWC2-37-73; genus UBA12068. The sequence goes on along the minus strand of LBRX01000028.1, from coordinate 13,532 downwards.
TCCATGGAATAATTCACTTTGACAAAGTTTTGCCGATCTATGAAAAATATCTGCGAATGATTACGCGTACTCGTACACACAGAATGATAACTCTTTTTTCAACATTGGCACTTTTCATTTTTGCAACATCTCTCCCAATTGTTGGCATTGTAAAATCAGAATTTTTTCCACCAGCAGATGGAGATGCTTTATATCTAACTATTCGTGGACCAGTGGGTCTTAATCTAGATCAAACAGATAAAATTACACGTGAAGTTGAAAATAGAATAGTAAAAAATGAACACATCATCAATTTTTCTACGCTTGTTGGAAACTCTGGATCAGGCGGAAGCAGTTTCGGTGGTGGAGCCAACAAATCAAACACATCTTCAATAACCATAAAGCTTACCCCGCAAGAAGAAAGGGATATTAAAGCATACGATATCGCAAATGAAATAAGGGACCTTCTCTCTGACATTCAAGATGCCACCATAACAGTTTCTGCTCCTCGCGGCGGTCCACCATCAGGCAGTGCATTTCAAGCTCAAATTAGCGGCGAAAATTTGCAAACTCTCGACAAAATTGCACAAGATTTGAAACCAATAATAAATTCAATTTCCTGGACAATTAATTCAGATATTTCACTTAAAGATGCCCCTGCTGAATATACTTTCGATCTTGATAATGCCAGAATGGAACTCTACGATTTAAATGCCACTGTTGTTGGCTCATCTTTGAGAAATGCAATTTCAGGAACAACGGTGACAACTGTTATTCGTGACAACAAGGATATTGATGTTGTTGCACGTTTTGGAAAAGACAAAATACCTGATTTAGAAACAATCCAAAATCTGCAAATATTAAACACAAAAAAACAGCCCGTGTTCATAAAAGATGTTGCGACTGTAAAACTTACACCATCGGTTGATTCAATAACAAGAATTGATCAAAAAAGAACAATTCTCCTGACTGCGGATGTGAGCGGAACCACCAATGCAACCGAAGTCATAAAAGAGTTTCAAGAAAAATTAGCAAAGAATTACACGATGCCAGAAGGTTACGCAATAACTTATGGAGGAGAAAATGAACAAAACAATGAATCCGTGCTTTCAATTATTCGTGCAATGGCAATTGCAGCAATTTTGATCATTTCAACATTGGTCATTCAATTTAATTCATTCAAAAAGGCCATCATAGTGCTCGTCACGCTGCCATTGGCGCTTATAGGTGTCTTCATTGGTATGGCTCTTTTGGGTGTCACGTTGAGCTTTCCAGGATTGATTGGCATCTTGGCCCTCTTTGGAATCGTAGTTAAAAATGCCATAATTTTGATCGACAAAATAAACCTCAATATCAAAACTGGCATTCCATTTAATGAATCAATAATTGATGCTGGAAAATCTAGGCTGGAAGCGATTTTTATCACTTCCATTGTAACCATCGCTGGCATAATTCCAATCACACTTTCCAATGCCACTTGGACTGCACTTGGATCAGCCGTGATCTTTGGACTTTCAATTTCATCCTTCTTCACGCTCTTCATCATCCCAACATTATACATGACTTTTATTGACGAGAAAGAAAGATTCTAAATTTATCACAAATAAAAAGACTAGATGCATCTAGTCTTTTATAAATATTTTCTTTTTTTCAATTCGTTTGGCAGATATTCCTGTCCCTCACTATCTTCTACTGGCGTATATTTATATCCTTTGCCATAACCCAATTTTTCCATCAATTTTGTGGGAGCATTTCGAATGTGCATTGGGACTGGAAGATTTCCAAAATCTTGCACGTCTTTTTTGGCTTTGTTATATGCAAAATATGCGCTCACACTTTTTGGAGCTTTAGCCAAATAAATTACCAACTGCGAAAGATGCACAGAGCATTCTGGATAACCCAACTTATGACAAGCGTCAAAAACATTATTTGCTAACATAAGAGCATAATTATCAGCCAGGCCAACATCTTCCGATGCAAAACGAAGAAGCCTACGTGCAATATATGTCGGCTGTTCGCCGCCCTCTAACATTCTGGCTAACCAATAAACACTAGCATCAGCGTCGCCACCACGCATTGATTTATGCAGCGCTGAAATAATATTATAGTGTTCTTCGCCACCCTTATCATAATATAAATGAGACTTTTGAATAATCTGACGCAATAATTCTCGCGTAATAATGCTGCTTTGATTAGCCGCTGCCTCCAACGTGTTAAGTGCCATACGAGCATCTCCATTGGCCAGCAATGCAATTTCATTGATCATCTCAGGTGCAATTTCAATTTCCTTTTCTCCCAATCCGTTTTCTTTATCCGTAAGCGCCTTTTGAATTATTTTTTCCAAATCTTCAACTTCCAATTTATTGAGCACAAAAACTCGCGTGCGAGAAACAAGCGCTGAGTTCACTTCAAAGCTAGGATTTTCTGTGGTTGCTCCAATCAACGTCATCAAACCTCTTTCCACGTGAGGCAAAAGAGCATCCTGCTGGGCTTTGTTCCAACGATGAATTTCATCCACAAATAAAATGGTCTTTTTCTGTTGCCATTGATTTTCTTCTGCTTTGGAAATAGTTTTTCTAAGTTCTTTAATTCCACTAGTAACTGCACTAATTTTAATAAAATCAGATTTTGTTTCATTGGCAATGATTTCCGCCAGGGTAGTTTTTCCTGATCCTGGTGGTCCCCATAAAATCATCGATGGAACTTGATCATCAACAATAGCCTTTTTTAAAAATGATTTTTCGCCCACCAATTCTTGCTGACCAAAAAACTCCTCCAATGTCTGAGGTCTCATCCGATCCGCCAATGGCGCATTGTTTATATTCTTTTGCTTTTCCATATATTTAAATCATCGTATAAATCTCTGGTGCAGTCAAACAAAAAACGATTTTATGAAATCGTTTTTTGAAAATTTATTTGTAAACTTTTTAATTGCACTTCTATTATTCATACCTCAATGCCTCCATTGGGCTCAGGTTTGCAGCGCGGCGGGCGGGGTAAAATCCGAAAATGATTCCAACTGCAGCTGAAACACCAAAGGCCAACAACACAGAGGACAAAGAAACCACAGTTGTAAGTTGTGGAACAAATTTTGAAACCAAAAGAGAAGCTCCCCATCCCAATGCAACACCGACAAAACCTCCCAAAAATGTCAGCGCCACTGCCTCTGCCAAAAATTGCATATTAATATAAATCTTTTTAATTCCAACTGCTTTTCGAAGGCCAATTTCTCGCGTTCTTTCGGTCACTGTCGTAAGCATCATATTCATAATTCCAATACCGCCTACCAACAAGGAAATTCCGGCAATAGAAGAAAGAAGCATTGTAAATGTTCCTGTGATACTCGAAGCAGTTGCAATAATATCAGTCTGATTCATCAAGGTAAAATCGGCTTGAGCTGGGTCAGTAATATTGTGACTCTTTAAAAGAAACTCTGAAATTTGTTGCTGCACTGCCGTCATTGAATTTTGATCATTGGCTGCCACACTTATTGATGTCACAAAAGTATCTCCAGACAAGAAATGTTGCGCGCTTGTCAGCGGAACATAAACTGAATTGTCTGGATTAGAAAAACCAGTGCCTCCTTTGGCAAGAGCAACTCCAATAACTTCAAAGTCAACATTTTTAATGCGAATCGTTTGTCCAATGGGATCTGCGCCCACTCCAAAAATATCATCTCTAACTGTTGGACCCAGCACAACAACTTTTGCTGAACTTTTGACGTGTTGACTCGTAACAAACGTCCCCGAGTCAATTGCTATGTTTCTGACGCCAAGATAATCAGGCACCGTTCCAACAACTTGAGTATTGGTATTGTTACCTTTAGCATTAAGTTGATACCGTTTTGATACCTCAGGTGCAATACCTTTAACATTAGGAACTTCTGCAACAATCATGTCTGCATCACCGACAGTAAGTGTCTGTGAACTTCCCTGTCCACCACTAACTGAACCACTTTTTTGTGCACCAGGAGTTATGATAATAAGATTGGAGCCAATTGCTTGAATGCTGCTTTCAATTGTTTTTTGCGCCCCTTGCCCAATTGAAACCATCGTAATAACTGAAGCAATGCCAATCACAATACCCAAAATAGTAAGGCCTGAACGAACCTTATTAGCCGAAAGTGACCAAAATGTTTCCTTTAAAATATCGGCAATCATAGATTGCAATCACCAAGATACAAGAAACAAAAATCAAATGATTACTACTTGGGATTTGATTATTGAATTTTGTTTGTATCTTGTTTCTTGATTATTGGTTATTTAAAATTTATTTTTTTATATCACTTTCAATAACTCCATCTCGGATAGAAATAACTCGCCCAGCAAACGCAGCAATTTCCTGCTCATGTGTGATTAAAATAATAGTATGCCCTTTTTGATTGAGCTCCTGAAAGGCTTTCATGACAACATTACTGGTTTTCGTATCCAGATTTCCAGTAGGTTCATCTGCCAAAATAATTGCTGGATTATTAATAAGAGAACGAGCAATGGCAACTCTCTGCATTTGTCCTCCTGAAAGTTGATTGGAAAGATTATAAAATTTACTTTCCTCCATGCCAGCATAAGCAAGACAGGTTTTTGCTCTCTCCACCCGCTCTTCATCTGTTGTATCAGAATAAAGCAATGGCAACATGACATTTCGAAGTACTGTGGTTCTCGGCAACAAATTAAAAGCTTGAAAAACAAATCCTATTTTTTCTCTACGAAGCTCAGACAATTCATCATCTTCCAATTTTGAAACTTCTTTGCCATCCAAAAAATAACTGCCACTCGTTGGCGCATCCAAGGCACCGAGAATGTGCATCAATGTTGACTTTCCTGAACCAGAAGGTCCTATGATAGCAACAAATTCTCCTTTTTCAACACTAAAAGAAACATCATTTAGTGCAATAGTTTGAACATCTCCGGTCTGATAAATTTTATTTAAATTTTTGCATTCAATCATAGATAAACTTACAACTGACAACTTACTACTAACAACTTTTTTGAATTTTTGTTGTCTGTTGTGTGTTGTTAGTTGTTAGTTAAAGAATTTATCATCTTCCTCCCCCGCCAAATCCCGGTATTCTAGTTCCACTGCTACCTGTGCCGGTAGTTGTTGCTTTTGCATTTGGATCAATTGTTTGAATAACAACATTATCGCCAGCATTAATGCCACTTACAATTTCAGTTTCTGTATTGTTAGCACTTCCAATTTCAATATTTCTTTGCTCTGGAGTTTTCGACCCAGCATCCAAAACCTCGATGTACGTTTTATTCCCGCGAACCTTGAGCGCACTGTTTTGCACGGCAATCACATCTTGTCTTATGCCAGTTATAATTTTAGCAGAAACACTCATCCCGGATCTTATACGATCATCAATTGTATCAAATCCTATTGTCACATTATAATTTACAACTCCTTGTGTTATTGTTCCTAGTGCATCCATTTTTTCAACTTTCCCAGTAGCTGTAACACCCTCCATAGCACCAAATGTCATTGTGACTTTTTGTCCAATTGAAACATTTGGGATATCAACCTCATTAACAGCAACCTGCGCCTTAAGTGTATTCATGTCTCCAATAATAATTGGAGCACTATTGGTACTGCTATTAGAAGAAAGTCTGCTTAGATCATCTCCATTTTTTATATTGATAGCACTAACTGTTCCGGCAATTGGAGCTACCACCGTTCTTTTTGATCCATTTGCCAACGTATTATTATAATCTGTAAGCGCTGCGTTATAATTTTTTTCAGCAGCCACAACTCCCAATTTGGCTATATCAATTTTTTCTTTTAATATTTGCCTTTGCTTATATGTTGTTGAATCTTTGCTGGCAGAACTTTCATCGGACTTGGTTTGCTTAACTTGAAGTTTTGCAGAGTCTAGTGAGTTTTTTGATTGCTGCAAAGATGCAACCGCTTTATCATTGCTAACTGAAAGATTATCATTAACAATCGTAAACAAGACATCACCCTTTTTCACGCTGTCTCCAATAGTAACAATCAAGGCTGAAACTGTTCCTGTTATGGTTGGATCCACGGTGGCAAGCTGATCAACGACAACATTTCCACTTGCAGAAACTGACATTGTGAGGTTACTTTTTTCTGCTTTTACCGTCTTATATTGAACAGTGGCAGTTTTTGATTTTGAACTGCTATACCAATAATACCCTCCGGCAATTAAGAGCACTACGATAACAACTAAAGCTGTTTTATGTTTTTTCCAATAGTTTTTCATTTTTTACTTGCCCCGCCCGCCTAGACTTGACGTCTAGTCGAGGCTGGTGAAGTTATTTTGTACTCAAAATACTACTTCACTGGGGTTATTTTATTTTTCATTAAAAACACGAATTAAATCTGCGACCACAACCCCATTTTCAACAGGTCTTCCTATGACAACAACTCTGTCATTGTTTTTGAGATCACCTATTTTAATATCATTACGACCATTTTTTATAATTGTTCTTTCTTCAACAGAAACAGTATTTTCTTTGTTATTTCTGTCCTTGATAACTATCATATTTTCATTAATTGATACTATCTCGCCAGCAACCCCATTGGCATTGCGCATTTCTTTCCCACCCCCAGGAAAGAAATTTTCTGGTCCATATAATCTTTCAGGACCACCTGGTCTCATCATTCTGTCAGGCCCTCCAGCAAAATTTCTTTCGTAATTTTCTCCCCATTGATAAGAATACCTTGCTTTGTGAAGGCCCACTCCAACTCCTGCTGCAAAAATAACAGAAGCTGCAATCAAGCACCCAATCAAGCCCAGGGCTGCCAAGAAATATTTTGACTCTGTAATTCTTTTAATATATGTCATATTGTTATGTATAAAAATTAATTACTTTTTCCTTGTCATTCCAGTGAAAACCTGCCTACCGGACAGGCAGGCGGGAATCCAGAACTGAGTCTGACTGAAACACGAACCTGGATCCCGCATCAAGTGCGGGATGACAAACACGAAACCCCTATTTTACTATTTTCCAGTTTTCCATATTGTCTGAGCAGTATCATGAAAATAAAAATTGGAAGCAGTGTCGCCACAATAGAAGTTACGGGGATAGTTTCCATCAATGATAAGGCATAATTCTGCCAAAGCATCATCACTGTTTTCATATCTGAAAATCCCAACAAAATAAAGCTGAAAAAATCAGATAACAAAATTTCTTTTCCCAAAAACACGATTGCGATAACACTCAAAACACCAAAAAAAGAAACTTCCATACGCAAAAAAAACTTTTTTCTTGCTATTTTTTTCAATTTTTCCCTTTCAAGACGCTCAAAAACCACCTGCCTTAAACCTTTCGGCAGGTTCTCATTTGAACTATTCAAAATGTCTTTTAAATTATTTCCCATATCTGTACTACGAGACTGGGAATGTTTCAGATGCAACTTTGTTATTTGTATTTTTTGAAGAATAATTGCCACGCAAAAACATCAGCGCTCTGCGGTATTTGCTTTTAATGGTGTTTGTTGGCGTTCCCAGAATTTCGGCGATTTCAACCAAGGAAAAACCTTGCTGATGATGCAGCAAAAAGATAGTTTGCAGTTGAGGCGAAAGAGTCTCTAAAAATTTCTTTGCATCCGTAGCATTATCAATTTTTTGCAAAAGATTTTCTGAATGTAAAATTTCCTCGTCTTCAATATTTTCCAAAATATTAATTCCATCCAAGGATTCAAAAGCAGCAAACGGCAATGTTCTTTTCTTTTTTAAATAATCATAAGCTGTATTTTTAGCGATAGCAAAAATCCAGGTGCTGAATTTTTTGTTTTCGTCAAAACGCTGCATATTTCTCCACATCTTAACAAAGACATCTTGTGTGATGTCCTGAGAGGCGCTTTCATCGCGCGTCAATTGATATGTAAAATTATAAATTGGCTTCAGATATTTCTCAACAAGCGCTGTAAGCGCAGCTTCATCGCCACCAAGAAATTCCCGCACCAATTGCTGATCTGTTTTAACCATATTTCTATTATACGCCTATTTTGAAATTTTACTTCATTTTATCCAGCCCAATTAAAGTCTGAACGTACTTCAAGAAACGACTTTTCAGTACAGCTGGCAAAACAAATTTATACATAAGAAAAGAAACAACAAACGCAATCATGATACTACCGGCAATATCCACGGCATGATGAACTCCAGCCAAAATTCTGGAAGCTCCGACTAGAACAGCTAAGAGAAAGAGGAAGGCTCCGACTTTTTTATTAAAAAAATAAACCACCGCAGCTACCGCTCCGCTCAAAAGTGTATGGGACAAAGTTTTCAACCACAAATGGCCTGGGATTATAATAAAAAAGAGAAGAAATTTTTGCCATCAAATAAATTGCCGGCAAAGTGATTATTGCAAATACCATTATTTCTTTTTGCTTTTCACGAGAAAGCCTTAAGAAAAACACAAATGCAATCAAAATCATCACCGTCGTCAAACGCCTAGCCCCAAAAATTATTATGCTGTCCATATTTTTATATCCAATAAATTAAAAAATGTACTTAAATTCTAGCATAAAAACACTCTTGATGGGAATTTTATTTAATTTTTACCATTTTGTTGAAAATTTTCTTTACGAAGAAATAGTCTTTTTGGGCGTATAATATAAATGGAGACATAAAATTTAAAAACGACTATGAAAAAAATATCTACCGCCATAGGAATCGTATTGCTTTTATCTTTGGCAATTTTTTCAACGTTCTATTTTAAAAATAAAACTGTTGAAAAAACAATACCAATAGAAGTAAGAAATGAAATTGAAAAACAAGAAACCGAGCCGCAGTGGCCAGCGCTCACAAAAGATTCCATTCCAACAATGGCCAACAAAAATTTTACTGGTTCTGATTTGCGGATGGTAAAAGTTTTGGATAAAAATGAATACTACACCCGCTATTCAATAACATACAAAAGCGAGGGTTTTAAAATTTCTGGCATAATGAATGTCCCGGTCGGCAAAGGACAGTTTCCAGTGCTGATTCTTAGTCATGGATTCATAGACCCAAAATATTATACCAATGGACAAGGGCTGAAACGTGAACAGGATTTTTTTGCCAGAAACGGTTACGTTGTTTTGCACAGCGATTATCGTAACCATGCTGAGTCTGATTTTGATCCTGAAAATGATGTGCGTCCGCGCAGTGGCTATGTTGAAGATGTTTTAAATGCTATCAGTGCTGTGAAAAATTCTTCTTTTGAATTTTTTGACAAGGAAAATATCGGTATGCTTGGGCATTCAATGGGCGGCGGCATCACTCTTAATATTATGGTGACCAAGCCTGAAATTGCCAAGGCCTATGTGCTTTTAGCTCCAATCAATGCTGACTACAAAATTAACTTCGACAAATGGGTAGTACCAGACGAAGATTTTTCAGGCATCGCTCAAAAATTCTATCAGCAATATGGCACGATTGAAGAAAATCCTGAGTTTTGGAAAAGTATTTCAGCGATAAATTATTTGGATAAAATAAAATCCCCAGTAATGCTTCACCAAGGAGCAAAAGACGAAGATGTGCCAGTTCAGTGGTCGCGCGAGCTTGCGCAAAATTTGAAAGCTGCAGGAAAAGACATTACCTATTATGAATACCCAGACGGTCCTCACACTTTCATCAACGAACAATCAATAGTTATGCAACGCACCTTGAATTTTTTTGATAAACTACTTAAGAAAAAATGATTTAAAAATTGATTTGAATTTTTTGTTTGCGTTTATTTTTTTGTAAATTCCGGTTTTTTGATTAAACCTCTTTTACTTCTTTTCTGCGCTTGCGCTGAATTCTTCTCTTTCTTGGCTTTAAAATGATTGAGGCTTCCTGATAGCTTGATGAAGCTGTCGTACCTTTGTTGGTCAATTTTACCTTCTTGAAGGGCCTTCAGGACAGCGGCAAAGATCTCAATGTCATCAAAAGCCTCACCTAGAGCATCCTGAGAAGCCCAGAGCCCCAATTCTCGCATCCCTGGAGTGTCTATCAAGATTCCTCCAGAAGGAAGCAGTAATAATTCCCTTTTGGTGGTTGTGTGACGTCCACGACTGTCATCAAGTCGCACCTCTTGAGTCTTTTGCAAATCGATTCCCAACAAGGCATTCACCAAGGTCGATTTTCCAACTCCAGAAGATCCCACAAAAACCACACTCAAACCTTCCTGAATCAGATTGCGCACATCTTCCACTCCTTGGCCATTTTGCGCGCTAACCAAAAATATTTTAATGCCTGAAATTTTTTGAGATACTTCTTCAAGCTTCGCCTTTGGATCAGGAGACAAATCAGCCTTATTTAAAATAATAACCGGCTCGCACCCACCTTCTTTAGACATTGCGACATAGCGCTCAAGCCTGCTGATATTAAAATCTCCATCCAATCCTTGCACAATAAAAACAATATCGATATTGGCAGCAATAATTTGTTCGGCCACATCTTCGCCTGCACGCTTTCTGCTTATTTTTGACTTTCTTGGCAATATTGATTTGATAATGGCTTTGGCTTCACCTTGCAACTTCTCAACCACAACCCAATCGCCAACTTTAGGATAATCAGTTTCATCCTTAGCGCTACGCATGAATTTTCCCTGCACCATACCAGTCAGTTCCCCATCCTTGTTGTACAGCAAATAACCGCCCCTGTTTTCCACAGCCACGCGCGCAATATTTTTTTCATCAATATTTTCCGGCAAAGATTTTTTATATAAATCCCAACCCAATGTTTTTAAATCCATAATATTATAAATTTTCAATTCACAATTTTCAAACAAATAGCGACTGCGGAATAATTTTTTTAAAAATACTATTTTGCTTGAGTAAGCCTTTGTTTTCTCTAAAATTTTCCTATGATTGTGTCGATTGAGGGAAAATTTTAGTTAGAAAACAAGGAGCGTCGAGGAGTATTTTTAAAAAATTTCATTCCGCAGGAGCTATACACCAAGCATAGCACATTTGTTCAAAACAAAAACCCTCCGGAGAGGGTTTTTGTAAAAATATCTAAATACGAAGTATTAGTTGATTTTTGAAACGTTAACAGCGTTAGGTCCTTTTGGGCTTTCGCTTAAAGTTCTTTTGCGTGAAAGAAAAGGTCTTTGTCACTTCCTTCTTGGGAAATGAATCCGAATCCTCGGTCTGTCAAACGCTTGATTGTTCCTTGGTTCATGTTGTTTGATTGTTGTTGTTTAAATGCACAGATGTTTTGTTGCGGGAGCATGTTCGACTAGTACTGCTTGCGCACCAACTGGTGCAACTTAAATATAGCATTTAACGGGAAAAAAGTCAACCCTCATCAATATTGCCTATTTCTCAAGATCCAAAGTCTCATCAATTCTAATCTGCTCAACAAACTCAGGAACATGAGAAACAAGAATCATAGCTCCTTCATATTTGCTGAGCGCCTCGGCAATAATTGGCAAATGACGGAAGTTTATATGATTTGTTGGCTCATCTAAAATTAAAAGTCCAGGTTCTTGCAGCACCAAGCGTGCAAAAGCTACCAAACCTTTTTGTCCTTCTGAAAGTGTGCCAACTTTTGAATTCATTATTTTTTTGTCTAACAAAAATCCAGAAGCCACGCTTCTAAGTTTGTGTTCATCTGATCCTCCCATTACGCTTGCCAAAGATTCATACACAGTGTCATCAAAATTTAGCGTTGAAAAATCTTGGCGATAATATCCGACTCTAACACCTTCAGAAATTTTTGCACCCTCTGCTTTTCCTGTCGCCAATGATTCCAATAGAGTACTTTTTCCAATTCCATTAGGACCAGCCAACAATAAATGCTGATTCTTTTTGAGTGATACATTTGCATCCTTTGGATACGGATGATGATTTATAATCACAGTAAGTGATGAAATTTTCAAAAGATCGCCAGAAAGTTCCGGCTGTGAAGGAATTGTAAAAGCCCTAATTGCTTGATCTTCTTTTCGCACATCAACCTTAGCCTCTTCCATTTCTTCAGCCTTCTCGCGCATCCTGCGAGCAACAAGTCGCATTTTTCCTCCCTTGTTTGCAAAAAAGTTTGCTTTCTCTTTGTTAGCAATAATCTCTTTTTCATATTGAGCATTTTTCATTTTTTCCTTTTCGATTCTCGCCGCAATTTCAGCCACCACCACATAATAGTCACCCAAATATTGTTCAACCTTTTTGGTAAAAATATCCAAATATAAAACTCCATCCGTAAAAGAATTCAAAAAATCAGCATCATGAGAAATCACAATACAAGTTTTCTGATAGGCCATCAAAAAACTTGTCAGATGAGCAATTCCAGCTTTATCCAAATTGTTTGTTGGTTCATCCAAAATTAAAAGATCGGGGTTTTGAATCAACGCTGAAGCCAAAAGCAATCTTGCCTGCTGTCCACCAGAAAAAGATTTGATAATTTTGTCATGAGGAGCTTTAAGATTTACAACCTCCAAAACATCATCAATTTTTGGATCAATGTTATATATTTTTCTCTGGCTCGCCGTAGATCCATCGAAGGTCGGCTCATCAAAACATTTTTCAAAAAATTCCTTCACTGTTAATTCCAATTGATCACGCGGAATAACCTGTTTGGCAATTGCAATTTTCAACCTTTCATCAATAAATATTGAGCCTTCGTCAGCTTTAATTTCTCCTGTGATTAGTTTAAATATTGTACTTTTTCCCGCACCATTTTGACCCATAAGAGTCATTTTTGTGCCTCTTCGCAGCGAAAAAGAAGCTTCCTCCAAGATGGGCTTGTCATGTCCATATTCAAAAGAAACATTATTAAATCTTACTGCAACATCATTGTTAGCCATATATTTGGATAGGTTTTAGGTTCTAGCTTCTTCAAAAAACGCTTAGCTGCATAATCAACACCGAGCCATTATTCTAGCCCATAATTAGAAAAAAGTAAAGAGCTCCAACAAGTTGAAGCTCTTTTACTATAATTGCAAATAGCAATTTCTACACTATCTCAGTAAAACTTGTTTTTGGTGCTCCACAAATAGAGCAATTTTCTGGAGCTTCACCCAATTCCAATTGACCGCAAACCTGACAAACAAAATATTTTTTCTCAACAAGATCCTTGCCGGCTTCAATTTCGTTTAAAGCTGAAACAAATTCCTTTTGATGAGTCTTTTCAACTTCATTTGCCCAAGTAAAACCCTTTTCAGAAACTTTCTCTCCCTCAACTTGAGCATCGGCAATAAATTCAGGATACATCGTTTCAATTTCATAAGTTTCGCCGGCAATTGCACTTTTAACATTTTCAACTGAGTTTTTAATCTCGCCCAAATTAGCCAAATGTTTCAAAGCATGAATTGTCTCACCCTCAGCTACTGCGCGAAAAAGTCTGGCCAAATTATTTTTACCCTCTTTTTCAGCAGCCTTGGCAAAAGCCAAATATTTTCGATTTGCTTGTGATTCTCCAGCAAAAGCTGCTTTCAAATCATTTTGTGTTTTTGACATCTAACATTTTAAACAAAATCAAATCTTGTTGCCAAGAAAAAATTCTATTTTTTTATATTAATTATTAGACCTGTTGCTTAATTACAACTTAAATTAGTTAGAATCTCCCTGGAGATTCTGGAATTAACACTTTACTGATAAATGGTAATTCCAGAGTCCAC